>CAYGYQ010000006.1:0-31695 GCA_964354035.1 uncultured Bordetella sp. | reverse complement strand
TGTCGGAGCCGGCGCTGGCGCTCGGGCTCTGGGTCAGCTTCGCGCTGACCGCGGCCGTTACCGCCTGGTTCGTCACCCGGATCGTCGCCACGCTGCGGGAGCACGACCGCTTGCTGCAGGAATCTGCGCGGAAGGCGTTGAACGACGAGGCAGTGAATCGCCTCGGCACGCTGGCGGCCGGCGCCGCGCACGAGCTCGGCACTCCGCTGACGACCATCGCGATCATCGCCGGCGAGATGCATCGTGATGCGCTGACCCCGACGCAGCGCCGCGACGCGGCGATCCTGGGCGCGCAGGTGGAGGCGTGCCGGCAGGCGCTGTCCAATCTGCGCGCGGCGGCGGGTCACGCCCGCGCCGAGGGCGGCGGTCCCGAGAAGCTCGACGCTTTCGTGCTGTCCGTGGTGGCGCGATTCCGGGCGCTGCGGCCCGATGTGCCGCTGCAAGCGGACTGGGACGGCCCGCGGCCGGCGCCGGAGATCTTTGCCGATCAGTCGCTGCGCCAGTCGCTGCTGATTCTGCTCAACAACGCGGCCGATGCATCGCCCCATCGCGTCGAAGTCACCGCCCGCTGGGACGAGCAATCGCTCTCCATGACCGTGGCCGACCGCGGCAGCGGCGTGGCGCCCAACCACATCGACAAGCTGGGGCGAACCTTCTTCACGACCAAGGCCCCCGGACAGGGCACCGGTCTCGGTCTGGTCCTGACTGCGTCGACGGTGAATCGACTCGGTGGTACAGTCCGCTGGTCCAATCGCGCCGACGGCGGGCTTGCCGCCGAGATCCGCTTGCCGCTCAACCGCCTGCTGCTGTCGCCCCCGTCCCCATGAACGCCCCCAAACCCGATCCCCAGGACCAGGCGCGCCTGCTGCTGGTCGATGATGACCGGGCACTCTGCGAGGTGATGGGCCGCGCATTCAGGGCGCGCGGATTCGACGTGGTCGCCGTGCACACGGTGGAAGATGCGATCCGCGCCATCGACGGTGATCCGCCCGAATTCGCGCTCGTCGACCTCAAGCTGCCCGACCAGTCGGGCCTGAAGATCGTGTCCCACCTCAAGGCGGTGGATGCCTGCACGCGCATCGTCGTGCTCACCGGCCATGGCAGCATCCCGACCGCGATCGAGGCGATCAAGCTCGGCGCCACGTATTACCTGACCAAACCGACCGACGCCGACGCCGTGCTGGCGGCATTTCGAAGCGGGGATGGCGACGACACCGTGCCGATCGATGCGAAACCGATGACGGTCGAACGCGTCGAGTGGGAGCACATCCAGCACGTCCTGCACGAGCACGGCGGCAATGTCTCCGCGACGGCGCGAGCGCTGTCGATGCACCGCCGCACGCTGCAGCGCAAGCTCCTTCGCCGCCCGGCGAAGGCCTGACGCTGCTCGCGGGCGGCTGCCCCTCTCAGCCCTTCGTCGCGTCGAGGTTCATTTCCGGCCATTTCCTGCCGTGGCAGGCCGGATTGGAACAGAAGCTGCCGCCGTCCTTCCCCCACTTGATCGGGCCGTGGCACATCGCGCACGAGCTGTCGATCTTCGAGCGGTGATCGTGCATCCAGTTGGGCGCGTTGTGGCCTTCCGGCGGCGTCAGGCCGGGAGCGACGGTCGACGCGACGGTCTTGAGACTGCCGTCGATCGTGACCTGCGGGAGATCGTGGCACAGTGTGCACTGCAGCCTGATCGCCTCGCCCTTCTCGTTCACGTGCTTGCCGTCGTGGCACCGGAAGCAGCCGGGGAAGTCCTTGTGGCCGACGTGGTTCGGGAACGACTTCCACGTGAGGTCCTTCGCCTCGAACTCGGAGAGCTTGAGGATGTCGAGCATCGTCGCGGCGAACTGCGCCTCGGCCGCCTTCGCCTCGGGTTTCAGCTCGCCCTTGGGCGCCGCGTCGGCGATGATCTGCTTGAACTTCGGCACCTGTTCCTCCATCGGGCCGTGCAGCGTCGAGGCGGTGTCGATGATCGCCAGCGCGCGGGCCTTGATCGACGGCAGGCTGCGGTCGATCTTCCCCTCGGAGATCGCCTGGTCGACGCGATCCGACGGATTGACGAACGGGTGGCCGGCTGCATTGTGGCAGTCGGAGCACTCCATCCGCTGCTTCGGCTTCTGTTCCATCTCGGCACGGCTGACCTTGCTCGTGGCGTCGAAGTAGGTGGTGGTCTTGCCGTCCTTGTCCGTGATGCGCACCCACGGGATCGTGCGCTTCTGCGCGTCGTCGCTGACGAACTCGACGTTCTGGGCGATGTGCCAGTGAATGCCGCGCGTCGCCTTGTCGCGCGCCTCGCCGCTGCCTGTGTGCACGACGAGCCGCGTGCGCGTTTCCGTGTTCTTGGCGTCGACGTCGTAGTGGATCTTGGTGCGGACCCGGTCGGAGTGGTTGACTTCCGGCCAGTGGCAGCTCTCGCAGTTGTCGCGGGCGGGGCGCAGCGTCGAGGCCGCGAGCGGCCGCTTGTAGCCCGTGACCATGCCCAGGAGCTCGTGGTAGTGCGCCATCTTGAGGCCCATCAGCTGCAGCGTGGGCAGCCGGCCCATGTGGCACTCGACGCACTGGACGCGCGCGTGCGACGCGACGGCGTAGGCCCGCGGCTCCTCGGGGTGGACCGCGTGGCAGTTGTCGGTGCAGAACGCATTGCTGTTGCTGTACTCCCAGGCGACGATACCGCCCACGCCCAGCACCGCCAGGGCGATGGCGCCGACGACGAGCATCGTCACCGTGCCCAGCATCAACGTGCGCCGTCCCAACGTGATCTTCATCGCCGATTCCCTCCCGGTGGTTCTGAGCAACTGCGGTCCTGCGCAACCGCCTGCCGGATATTGTAACTAGAAGAGGCTGTAGACGATCAGCACGATCGCCACGATGCCGAGCGTCAGCGCCGTGCCGCCGACGACCCAGCCGAACCACTTCGCTTCGGCGGTCGGCGCCGGCGCTTCCTTCCCGGCGAGCCGGCCCTCCCTGACCAAGCGCTCGTATTCGACCAGGCGTTCCGCTTTGAGTTCGTGCTCGGAGATGCGCCCGGTGAAGATCACCGTATCCATCGGGAATTTCGCGGGCCGCACGTGGCCGTTGAAGAAGTGGAAGGTGAAGATGAAGCCGGCGGCGAGCAGCGCCTCCTCGCCGTGCACCAGCGCCGCGATGTTGAACATCCAGCCGGGCAGGAGCTGCGAGAAGAACACCGGGAACCAGAGCAGGAGCCCGGAGCCGCCGATGATCACCATCCCCCAGAACACCGCCCAGTAGTCGAATTTCTCCCAGTAGGTCCAGCGGTCGAACTGGGGCTGCGGCCCGGCGCCGACGAACCACTTGAAGTTGCCCACGATGTCGACGATGTCCTGCGGTTGCGGTACCAGCGAGTCCGGGCCCCAGAGGAGCGGCAGGACGCCGCCGCGCGCGATCGCCTGCGACAGCAGGAGGACCACGTGGCTCAAGAACACGAGGATCATCACGGTCGCGCAGATCCGGTGAATGACGCCGGCGCTCTCGAACCCGCCGAGGATGCGCGCGAGCGTCGCGGCCCACGGTTCTTCCGCGTACAGGAGCGGCAGGCCGGTCAGCGCGCAGCCGACGAAGGTGAGCATCAGCCCCGCGTGCATGACGCGCTGGGGCGCCGTGAAGCGCCGGTAGTAGCGCTGCGTAAGGCCGGCGGTCCCGGCCGCGGGGGCGGCGTTGCCACCCACGAGGCCGCCCGCCGGTCCGGCCAGATTATCCGTAGCGATGTCCATCAATGCCTTTCGTCGCGTTTTTGGCCGCCCCCGAACTTCACGGCGAGCTCGCGGTAGAGCCAGAGGATCGTGTGGATGCCGAAGAACGCGAATACGCCGAACAGCAGGAACTCCATGAACATGGCGGCGTAGTAGTAGAGGGGATTTCGATTCCTGTCGTGCTTGTTCGCATGCGGATCGATGTCGGCGAAGTTTGCGCTCGCCCCGGCGTGGCAGGCCTGGCAGGTCTCGAGCCTGTTCTCCTTGGACACCTTCGACGCGGGGTTCGACGCCGGCAGCACCTCGTGCGCGCCATGACAGGAGGCGCAGGTCGCCACCCGCGCGTAGCCCAATGCCGTCACCTGGCCGTGGAACGTGTTGCGGTAGGTCGACAGGTACTCCGCATGGCAGTTGCCGCATTCCTTGATGACCGCGGTCTGGAAGGACGTCTTGTCGTGCTCCTGGATCGCGTGCGCGCTGTGGCAGTCCGTGCATCCGGGCGCCGCGAGCATGCCCTCCTGGCGCAACTTGCCGTGCATGCTCTGGACGTACGCCTCGCGCTCCTTCTTGTGGCAGGTGCCGCAGGTGTCGGGGATCCGCGCGCGGCTGGTGCGGCTGTCCGTTTCGCCCTTGGCGCGGATGTCGTGCGCCCCGTGGCAATTCGTACACGTGGGCGCCGAGGCCTGGGCCGCGCCCTGGAGCGCCTTGCCGTGGATGCTGTCGTGGAACTTGCTGCCGATGTTGCCGCCGGGGAGCTTGCCCTTGGCCACGACGGCATCGCTGCCGTGGCACTTGTCGCAGGTGGCCTCGACGTTCGCATGATTGGTGCGCGAATCGTCCCCCTTGGCCCGCTTGATGTCGTGCGTGCCGTGGCAATCCGTGCAGGTGGCGGCGACGGCATTGCCGCCCTTGCGCGCCACGCCGTGCACCGTCCCCGTGTACTCCTTGACCGCCTTCTCGTGGCAGGTCGCGCAGTTGACCGGCTTCAGCTGCTCGGGATGCGGGAGCTTGTCCGCCGAGACATCCGCGTGGCAGTCGGTGCATTTCAGCTTGAGCTCGCCGTGCACCGACGCGCCGAATTTCGCTGCGTCGACGGCGATCGACTTGCCGCCCGCGCCCTTGGCATCGGCTGCGGCATGGCACATCTGGCAGGTGTCGTTCGGGTTCGGGGGTGCCGCCGGGGGTGCTGCCCGGGTTGCTGCCGGCGCGGCGGCGGAGGCAGCGAGGCAAATACAGACGCATAGGGCCTGGAATATTGTTCTTGCGCAAACCATCCGCTGTCCCTGCTGTGTACTCGGGCACACACCTGACCGTGACCCGCCGTTGGGCGGGTGCGGGGCGTGCCAATGGCGAATGGTGTCATCCGGCCTCTCCCGCGGTCTTGACCTGTGTCAATCCGCAACGCTCGGTGCCGCGATTCGGCCCGTCCCCGTTGCCGGGAGTGGCGTGCGAGCCCCGGACAACAGCGGTTCAACCGTTCAATTGGCTCGCACGCGCCCTTCGCGAACCAGCGCCGTGTAGAGCTTCACGTCGGCGTCGATGCGCGCCGTCAGCTGCTGCGGCGTCGACGGGGTCACGTCGAAGCCGGCCGCTTCGATCCGGCCGCGCACCGCCGGCGCGGCCAGCGCTTCGACCACCTCGTGCTGGATCGCCGTCAGCACCGGGGGCGGCGTGCCCGCGACGCCGACCAGCGCCGCCCACGGCCGCATCTCCACTGGAGGACCGCCGGCTTCGACGATCGTCGGTATCTCCGGCGCGTCGGGCAGTCGGGCCGGCGCCGCCACGGCCAGCGCCTTCAACTTGCCGCCCTTGAGGTAGCCGCTCGCCGAATTGAGCCCGAACACGGTGAAATCGACATCGCCCAGCGCCACGGACGTGAAGAGCGCGCCGGCCTCCTTGAACGGAACATGCAGCAGGTTCACGTTGGCCGCCCGCGCCAGCGTCTCGACGCACATCTGCGTCGGGTGGCCGTTGCCAAGCGAGGCATAGCTCACCTTGCCCGGCTGCCGCCGGGCGTCGGCCAGCATCTCGGCGACGGTAGCGTAGCGGCTTTTCGATGACACCAGGATCAGGAACGTGGCGCGAAAGAGCAGCGAGATCGGCGCCAGGTCCCGGGCGGGGTCGTAGGGCAGCGACGCGTGAATGAGCGGATTCACGGCGAGCGAACCGGTATCCCCGACAAAGAGCGTATGGCCGTCCGGCGCCGTGTTGCGCACCTCGGCGAACGCCACGATGCCGGATGCGCCGGGCTTGTTGTCCACGATCACCGGCTGGCCCCAGCGTTGCGCCAGCCGCTCGGCCAGCGCACGGGCCACGAGGTCGGGACCGATGCCGACCGAGTACGGGACGACGATGCGCACGGTGCGCGTTGGAAATGCGGCGGCCGCGAACGCGGCGCGCGGCGCCACGGCGCAGGCCGCCATTGCCGCCAGCAACCGGCGCCGGGTGGTCCGGGCTGCCATGGAATCGAGTCTCCTCATGCAAGTTGCGCCGGAGCGGCCGCGCGGCGCGCGAAATCCGTTGTCTGGTCCTCGCCGATTTTTCCGACGGCGAAATACATCGCCTCCGGATGCGCCAGGTAGAAGCCGGACACCGCGGCCGCGGGCAGCATCGCGAAGTTTTCGGTGAGCGACATCCCGATCTCGGTGGCGCGCAACAGAGCGAAGAGCGGCGCCTTGACCCCGTGCCCGGGACACGCCGGGTAGCCCGGCGCGGGGCGAATACCTCGGTATTCCTCCTTGATCAGCGCCGCGGCGTCGAGCTGCTCGCCCTTGGCGTATCCCCACAGCTCACGCCGCACCTTCCAGTGCAGCCATTCGGCGAACGCCTCCGCCAGTCGATCGGCGAGCGCCTTCAGCATGATCGCACCGTAGTCGTCCTTCTTCGCTTCGAACAGCGCGACCCTTTTCTCGATCCCGAGGCCGGTCGTGACGGCGAACGCGCCGACGTAGTCGCGCACCCCCGAGGCTTTCGGCGCGACGAAATCGGCAAGGCAGTAATTCGGCTTGCCCGGCGGCCGTTCGTTCTGCTGCCGCAGGTTGTGCCACGTCAGCGCGACGCTCGCGCGCGACTCGTCCGCGTACATCTCGATGTCGTCGCCAACGGAATTCGCCGGCAGCAGCGCGACGGCGCCGTTGGCAGTCAGCCAGCGCCCGGCAATGATTTCGCGCAGCATCGCCTGGCCCTCGGCATACACATTGCGCGCCGCCTCGCCGACGACGGCGTCGTCGAGGATCGCAGGAAACGGGCCGGAGAGCTCCCACGCCTGGAAAAACGGGCCCCAGTCGATGAATCGCGCAAGCTCCCCGAGATCGACGTTGCGCAATTCGCGCCGGCCGAGCGCCATCGGCGCCGGCGGCGAATAATGCGACCAGTCCGCCCGGAACGCGTTGGCGCGGGCGGCCGCGAGCGAAACCAGCGGCGGGCCCTTCCTGCCGGCGTGCTGCACGCGGATCTTGTCGTAATCCGCGGCGACCTCGGCCACGTAGGCGGCCTTCAGCTCGTCGGAGAGCAGATTGCTCGCCACGCCCACCGCACGCGAGGCGTCGGGCACGTAGACGGTGATGCCCCCGTAATGCGGCGCGATCTTCACCGCGGTGTGCACGCGGGAGGTGGTGGCCCCGCCGATCAGCAGCGGCTGTTTCATCCCGAGGCGCTGCATCTCGTGCGCGACGTGCGCCATCTCCTCGAGCGACGGCGTGATGAGACCCGACAGGCCGACGATGTCGGCGTTGTGCTCGCGGGCGGTGTCGAGGATCCGCTGCGCCGGCACCATCACGCCCAGATCGATGACGGCGAAGTTGTTGCACTGGAGCACGACGCCGACGATGTTCTTGCCGATGTCGTGGACGTCGCCCTTGACCGTCGCCATCACGATCGTGCCCTTGGGCTTGCCGGCGTCGCCGGATTTCGCCTTCTCCGCCTCGATGAACGGCACCAGGTGGCCAACCGCCTGCTTCATCACGCGCGCGCTCTTCACGACCTGCGGCAGGAACATCTTGCCGGCGCCGAAGAGGTCGCCGACGACGTTCATGCCGGCCATCAGCGGACCCTCGATCACGTGGATCGGCCGCGCGAATTTCTGCCGCGCCTCCTCGGTGTCCTCGATGATGTACGTGGTGATCCCGCGCACGAGCGCGTGCGCGAGCCGCGCCTCGACCGGTTCCGCGCGCCACGACAGGTCCTCCGTGACCTGCTTCCCCTGCGACTTGAACGACTCGGCGAGCGCGACGAGCCGCTCCGTCGCATCGGGGCGCCGGTTGAGCACCACGTCCTCGACCCGCTCGCGCAGTTCCGGCGGAATCTCGTCGTAGACGCCGAGCTGCCCGGCATTGACGATGCCCATCGTCATCCCGGCGCGAATGGCGTGGTACAGGAACACCGTGTGGATCGCTTCGCGCACCGGCTCGTTGCCGCGAAACGAGAAGCTCACGTTCGACACGCCGCCCGAAACCTTCGCCTGCGGCAGGTGCTGCCGGATCCAGCGCGTGGCGTTGATGAAGTCGACCGCGTAGTTGTTGTGCTCCTCGATGCCGGTCGCAATGGCGAAGATGTTGGGGTCGAAGACGATGTCCTCGGCCGGGAAGCCCACCTTGCGCGTCAGGAGGTCGTACGCGCGCTGGCAGATGTCGACCTTCCGCTCGAAAGTGTCGGCCTGGCCCCTCTCGTCGAAGGCCATCACGATCGCCGCGGCGCCATACCGCTGCACGAGGCCCGCCTGGCGCAGGAACTCGGCCTCGCCCTCCTTCATCGAGATCGAATTGACGATCGGCTTGCCCTGCACGCACTTCAGGCCCGCCTCGATCACCTCCCACTTCGACGAGTCGATCATCACCGGCACGCGCGCGATGTCAGGCTCGGCGGCGATCAGGTTGAGGAACCTGACCATCGCCGCCTTCGAGTCGAGCATCGCCTCGTCCATGTTGACGTCGATGATCTGCGCGCCGCTGGCGACCTGCTGGCGCGCGACCTCCACCGCGCCGGTGTAGTCGCCCGCGAGGATCAGCCTGGCGAACGCGCGCGAGCCGGTGACGTTCGTGCGCTCGCCGACGTTGACGAACAGCGAGTCGTCGCCGATGGCAAGCGGCTCGAGGCCGGCGAGCCGCATGACTCCGGTCCGGGTCGGCACTGTCTTCATCGCAGCCGCCTATGCCGCAACGGGTTCCGGAGCGGGAATTCTCCGTGGCGGCAGGGGTCTCACGGCCGCGGCGATTGCGCGGATGTGCGCCGGCGTCGTGCCGCAGCAGCCGCCGACGAGATTGACGAAGCCGTTCCGGGCGAAGTCCTCGATCAGCCGCGCGGTCTCGGCGGGCGTCTCGTCGTAGCCGGTGTCCGACATCGGGTTCGGCAGTCCGGCATTCGGATAGCACGAGATGTACGTGTCCGCCACGCGCGCGAGCTCCTCGATGTACGGGCGCATCAGCGCCGCGCCGAGCGAGCAGTTGATGCCCACGGCCAGCGGCCGCACGTGGCGCACCGAATTCCAGAACGCCTCGGTCGTCTGACCCGACAGCGTGCGGCCGGAGGCGTCGGTGATCGTGCCGGAGACGATCACCGGAAACCGCTGGCCGATCCGCTCGAAGAACGTCTGCAGCGCGAACAGCGCCGCCTTGCCGTTCAGCGTGTCGAAGATCGTCTCGACGAGAAAGAGATCGGCGCCGCCTTCGGCAAGACCGTCGATCGCCTCGCCGTAGGAGGCGACGAGCTCGTCGAAGCGAACGTTGCGCGCGCCGGGATCGTTGACGTCGGGCGAGATCGATGCAGTGCGGTTGGTCGGACCCAGCGCGCCGGCGACGAAGCGCGGCTGGCCCGGCGTCCGGGCGGTCCACGCATCGGCGCATCCGCGAGCGAGCTTTGCCGCGGCGACGTTGATGTCGCGCACCCGGCCCTCGAGCCGGTAATCGGCCTGCGCTATCGAGGTCGCGTTGAACGTGTTGGTGCTGATGACGTCGGCGCCGGCCTCGAGATACGCGTCGTGGATCGCGCACACGATCTCGGGTCGCGTCAGCACGAGCAGGTCGTTGTCGCCCTTGACGTCGTGCGCATGGCCGGCAAGGCAATCGCCGCGGTACCCCGCCTCGTCGAGCCGGTAGCCCTGGATCATCGTGCCCATCGCGCCATCCAGGAGCAGGATGCGCCGGTCCAGCAAGGCTTCGAGTTCGGCGGTGCGATCGGGTTGCATGGCGGGCGATGAAGGCGGATTCGAGCCGTGAATTCTAGCATTGGCACGGACCCCGTCCGTGGCGCCCGGATAGCGGACGCCCGATCTGCCGCACCGGTTATAACGGCCCAACCAACGAGCCTAACGCGCCGCCGTCCCGCGTGCTAAATTGGCCGCCATGAAACATCTGAAACCGCACGAAGCCGCCCAGTTCCTGCACGCCAATCCGTCGGCGGTCTTCATCGACTGCCGCAGCGAAATGGAGTATTTCTTCGTCGGCCACCCGGTCGGCGCGCACCACGTCGCGTGGAACGATGGACCCGACTGGGACATCAATCCCCATTTCGTCGGCCAGGTGAAGAAAGTCGCGAGCATGAACCGGCCGATCGTCCTCATCTGCCGCAGCGGGCATCGGTCGCTGGACGCCGGCGACGCGCTCGAGAAGGCCGGCTTCAGCGACGTCTACAACGTTCTCGACGGATTCGAGGGACCGCTCGACGATGCCCACCACCGTGGCAGCGTCTCCGGCTGGCGGATGGAAGGCCTGCCCTGGGAGCAGCTGTAGGAAAAGCAGGGTCAGAGCGCGAGCGCCATGTACACCACGCCGGGCAGCGGGTTGTCGTAATACGCCGCGCATTCCCGGAAGCCCAGCCTGGCGTAGAGCCTGCGGGCGTCGGTCATCCAGTCGAGCGTGTCGAGCTTGAGCTCCCGGTAGCCGATCGCGCGCGCATCGGCAATCAGTGCCTCCGCGAGCCGACGCCCCCAGCCGCCGCTGCGATGCGCGGGTTGCAAATAGAGGCGCTTGACCTCGCCGATGCGCGGCGCATCGGCCGCAGCCGACCCGCCGGCAGCCGCGGCCTCGATACGATAGATCGGCCGCAGGGCGATGCAGCCGAATGCTTCGCCTGGACCGCCGGCGAGCAGCAGCCGCCCATTCGGTGGCGCGTAGGCGCCCGGCAAGGCGGCGAGTTCCCGGTCGAAGCCCTGGAAACACAGATCGACCCGCAGCCAGTGCGCGTACTCGACGAACAGGGCGCGCGCAAGCGTGATGTCGGCGTCGGTCGTGGCGAGACGAAGGCGGGCAGTTGGCACCTTGCGTTCCCCGGCTCTATCCGGCTGCGCCGCGCGCCACCGGGCACAGGTCGGGGCTGCTCGCCAGTCTCATCCGTGCCTCATCGCCGATGATTCACTGCACCTTCTCGCAATTGCCGATCTTCGCCTCGCTGCCCGGGTACGCGGGCACCAGATCGCGAACGCGCGCGATGACCGGCGCCTGCGGATCGCGAATGACGAACAGGGTCGACGCGACCACTTGCTGGCGCGGCCCCACCCTGGCGTTCGCCGCGCCCAGCTGCACGACCTCGGCATGCCGGGTCTTCGCGGCGTCCTCGGTGACGAAGGCGCCGAGCGCTACCGCATGACGCTGCGCGCCGTTGTCGACGATCGACACGTCGCCGATGCCGCGCGCCTTGACTTCCATTGCGCGTCGCTCGGCATCGGCCCGATTCGCCGCCGGCGGAAGATAGACCCAGAAAGCCGTGCTGGTCTCGATGCGTCGCTGCGTGAGCAGCTTGCCCAGCGCGAGCGGCTCGAGCTCCGCCAGCGAGCGGGCCCGGTCGCTTTCGGCAATCGGGCCCCATTCGAGGCAGACGTCGGCGAGCGCAGCCACCTTGCCCGGTCCGAGCGTCGCCACCTGCTGCGGGGTGAGCAACTTGATCTTGTCGGGCTGCACCTGCTCGGCGAGACGGACGGCTTCGCCGCCTCCCGTCGAGTCGAGGCGCGTGTATCCGAAGAACGTAAGGTTCGCGAGCAGGAGCAGGAGCACGACTGTGCGCAGCGGGGTCATGGCATTTCTCCGGCGAGCGCGAGCACGCCTTCGAGCACGAGATTGTCGATCACCTCCACCGGCGGGTCGAGATGCAATCCGATTTCGGGAGCGGCGCCGCCGGCAAGATAGCACCGGACATGTCCCGGATCGGCATCGATCCGGCGGCGCATCTGCTCGATGGCGCCGCAGACAGCCTGCACCGCGCCGGTGTAGATCGCGTCCGCGGTGTTGTCCGGAAACGGGCGAAACGCGCCGGCCGGCACCTTGAGGCCCGACGTGTTCTCGGCGAGCGAACGCAGCATGAGCAGCAACCCGGGAAGGATCAGTCCGCCGCGGAAGATGCCCTCCATGTCGAGCACATCGATGGTGACCGCCGTGCCGGCATTGACGACGATGCACGCCGGCGGAAACAGATCGGTCGCCGTCGAGCGCCGCCATGCGGCGACGAGCGATGCCCACCGGTCCGCGCCGAGCTGCGCCGGCTGGGCGTAGCGGTTGGTGACGCCGCAGGCGGATTCCGATGCGCCCAGCCATTCCGGCGTGACGCGCCAGCGCGCGAGCTGCGCCTCGATGCGCATGCGCGCCGCCTCACCCGCGACGTTGACGCCCACGGCGCGCGCGGGGCGCGGCAGATTGTGCCAGTCGCGCAGCGACAGCGCGCCGATCTCGCTGTTGGGAGTCACGCCGAGCGTCACCCACCCGTGCGGGCCGCGCAGTCCCCACTTCATCCGGCTGTTGCCGGCGTCGATGACAAGAACCCGGCTCAATAGCGCACCCTTGGCGCTGCGCGCCGTCCCTCCGGGAGGGAGCACCCGCGCCCTGGCCCGGCGGCGCGCAGGTCCGTCGGCGATTGTTCTCGTAGGCGCGGGCTTGCCCGCGCTCGATCGGCCTCGACGCCTGCGCCACTGCCGAGCGCGGCCGAGGCCGCGCCCACGACCCCGCCCGTCACCTCGCCGCTTAGGCCTTCAACATTACGGAGGGCTGACACTGGATGTCTCATGCGCGGCGCAGCGAGATCTCCCCCGAGAGGAAGCGCGTGCGGCGCGGGCCGTCGGCCAGCACCAGCGCTCCGCTCGCATCGACGCCGGCCACCTTGCCGGTGACGCTCGCGCCGTCGGGCAGCAGCAGGCGCACCGCCTTGCCCTGGTACGCGTGGCGATGCTGCCACTCGGCGACGAATGGCGCAAAACCCTCCTTCGCGTACAGGTGGAGAACCGTGGCGAGCTCGGCCAATAGCGCTGCGCACAACCGGTTGCGGTCGATCGGCGGCGCCTTGCGCCCGGCGATGGACGCGAGATCGGTGACCGGAACGGGAATGTCCTTGCGGGCCGCCGCAGGAACACGGACATTGAGGCCCACACCGATGACAGTCGTCGTCGGGCCGAGCGCGTCGCCGTTGAGCTCGATCAGGATGCCGCCTACCTTGAGGTGGCGGTGGATGAGGTCGTTCGGCCACTTGAGCGCGACGTCCTTGAAGCCTTCGGCCTCGAGCGCGCGCACGACGGCCACGCCGACGGCGAGCGACAATCCGGCGAGGAAGCCCGCGCCCTGCTCGAACTTCCAGCCCAGTGAAAACGTGAGGCTGCCGCCCGCGATCGCCGTCCACGCACGCCCGCGCCGGCCGCGTCCGGCGGTCTGCCATTCGGCGGCGAGCGCGGTCTGGTGCACGTCCCGCCGCTGCGCCCGGCGCATAAGCTCCGAGGACGTCGATTCGATCTGGTCGACGACCTCAATCGAGATAGGCAGCGGGATCCCGCGCGCCACGGCCAGCTCGGCGAGGGATGCCCGAACCAGCTTGGCGTCGAGAAAATCGGGGGCCTCCAGCAGGCGGTAGCCGCGGCCCTTGACCCGTTCGAGGGCGAGGCCCGAGGTGCCGGCATCCTTCAGGACCTGCGAAACGCGGGCGCGCGTCAGCCCCACCTTGGCGGCGAGGTCCTCACCGGAATGGAACTCTCCATCGGCAAGTTGGCGCAGCAGCGAGAATCCGAGCGGAGTGAGCACTTCTTAACAGGAATGCCGGAACAGGGGTGAAATGTTACACGACGAGGGTCCCAAGCGGGGGAAAAACAGGGGCGGGGCGCGGCCGTTCGTGATGTCACCGGCTCTCGGCGGACGCCCCGTCCCCGGGTGCATGCCCGCCCGGGCCGACGCCGGGGCCGCGGGTCAGACGGACGGCAATGCCAGCAGTTCCAGGACGCGCGCATGCAGCGCGCGATCGCCGCAGGCCACCACCGATCCGCCTTCATCGCAGCGCGCGCCGTCCCAGGTGGTGATCGTCCCGCCGGCCGCCTCGACGATCGGCATCAGCGCCTGCACGTCGTAGGCGTGCAGCGAGGCCTCGATCACGATGTCGATGAGGCCCATGGCGAGCAGGCAATAGGCATAGCAGTCGCCCCCCCATCGGGTCAGCCGTGCCCGATCGGCAACGTGGTCGAACGCCGCGCGCTCGTCGGCCGTCCGGAACATCCGGGGGTCGGTGCAGGCCACGGCGGCATCCCCGATGGTTGGGCAGCGCCGCGTGCGGAGCGTGCGCCGCTCGCTCCCGCGCCGCCACTCGGCGCTGCCGCCCGCCGCGGCCGTGAAGGTCTCGCCGACGTACGGCTGGTGCGCGACTCCGGCGACCACGCCCTCGCCATCGTTCAGCGCGATCAGCGTGGCCCAGTGCATCTGGCCCAGGATGAAGCTCCGCGTGCCGTCGATGGGGTCGATCACCCACGTGTATTTCGACGCGCCCTGCTGCCAGCCGTGCTCCTCGCCGCGAATACCGTGACCGGGGTACGCGCGCGCGATCGCCTCGCTGATCACCGTCTCGGCGGCGCGATCGGCGACGGTGACGGGATCGTAGCCCTTGGCACCCCCCTTGTCCGCGACGTCGAGCGCGGCGCGGAAGTGCGGGAGGATGACATCGCCGGCGGCCTTCGCCGTGTGCACGGCGAATTCGAGGAAGGCAGCGTTGGTGGCGTTGTCCATGCGGAGGGCGGCCCGCGTTTCATGCGGGCCCGATCCTATGATCGCACGCCCGTTGCGGCAGGCGACGCTCGGGACCGCTGCGGGCCGATGGCGGCCAGCGCTTCCCGTTCCTTCTCCGCCGACAACACGTTGCGCCAGGCGTCCCGGTTGTCGCGCTCGCCGAGCCACGCCGCGGTCTCATCGATCGTCTGCGCCAGCGGCCGGATCGCGAGGCCGTGCGCGATCGCGCGAGCGCAGGCGAAATCCATGAACGCCGCCGACTCCGGATCAGTCGCAGGAATCCACAGCGGGAGCCCGGTCCAGGGCACGATGCCGCAATCGACCAGCGTGGCGTCGTCGACCCATGCCGGCACCGGCGCGCGCCCCGGCCCGCGGCCGCAAGCCACGAGGGCGTCGACGAGCGCGCCCATCGTCCACATGCCCTCCGGGCTGCAGGCATTGAACGTCCCGGCCCTGCCGGCCTCCACGCCCTCCAGGATCCACGCGGCCAGGTCGCGCGCGTCGATGAACTGGACCGGCCGCTCGCGCGGTCCCGGCACCAGTGCGGCCTCGCCTCTTGCGCCGAGCAGTCCTGGTCGCAGGAACCGCGCAACCCAGTACGCGAAGCGGTCGGTCGGGTCAAAGGGTCCGACGATGAGCCCCGGGCGCACGACGAGCGCGCGATCGCGGAACACCGCACGGATTTCCTCTTCGCAGCAGGCCTTCAGCGCACCGTAGTGCGCCTTGACGTCTTCGGACGAAGGATCCTCGAGCGTGGCCACGGGCGCGGTTTCGTCGATGCCTGGGCGGCTAGCATCCGCATACACCGACAGCGACGAAACGAACGTGTAGTGGCCTATGCGTCCGGCGAGCGCTTCTGCTGCCGCCTTGACGCAGCGGGGAACGTAGCCGCTGGTGTCGATCACCGCATCCCATTCACCCGCGGCGAGCGCCGCCAGGCCGGGGGCAACGCGCGGGTCGCGGTTGCCGACGAGTTGCCGGACCGCCGCGCCCGGCGGCAGCGGCGTCACGCCACGCGTGAAGATCGTGAGGTCGTGACCGCGCGCGAGCGCGGCGTCGACGAGATGCCGGCCGAGAAAGCGGGTGCCGCCCAGAACCAGCAGTTTCATTGCGGCGCACCTACCCGCGCGGCACGATCGTCACGCCGGCGAGCTTTTCCTGCGCTTCGATCAGCGAGGCGACGTACTTGTCGCCGAATCCGAGCAGGTTCGCCGTGACGATGCTCTGGTGCACCGCTTCGCCGACGATGCACGGCGCCGGCAGCGATTCCGCGAGGTGCGTGTAGTAGCGCAGGTCCTTCATCGCGTTGACCAGCGTGAACTTGATGCCGGTGAGGTCGCCGTTCCCGTCGAGCATCTTGCCCACCATCATCTGGAACAAGCCGGAGTTCACCGCGCCGGCCGAGATCACCTCGTGCAGCTTCCGGAGCGAAAGCCCGGACTTGACCGCCACCGCGCAGGCCTCGGCCGTCGCCGTCGTGATCGCCTGCGCGATAAAGTTGTTGATGAGCTTCAATGTGTGGCCATGCCCGGGAGGGCCTGCATGGATGACGTTCTCGCAGAAGACGGAGAGCACCGGCTTCAGCTGCGCGAACACCGCGTCGTCGGCGCCCACCATCGTGTTGAGCCGCCCCTGCTCCGCCTCGACCGGCGTGCGGGCGAGGGGGGCGTCGACAAACAGCGCATGCTTCGCACCGAAATCCCGCCGGATCGCGGCCGTCGACGCGGGCTCGGCGGTGGACGTGTCGACGACGATCAATCCGTCGCGCGCCGCCGCGAGCAGGCCCGTGTCGCCGTAGACGATCGACTCGATCTGCGGCGTGCCCGTCACGCAGAGGAACACGATGTCCGACTGGCGGGCGACTTCCGCGTGCGTCGTCACCTCGCGCGCCCCGGCGGCAAGCAGGTCCTCGAGGGGCTTGCGGTTGCGGTGTGCGCATACGGTGAGCGGGTAGCCCTTGGTGACGAGGTTCTTCGCCATGCCGTGGCCCATCAGCCCCAGCCCGATGAAACCGATGCGCGGCTTCGTGTCTGCGTTCATGTGTCCTCCGTATTCGATGTGGGCGGACCGACGTTTAAGGCTGGGTCGCGTTGGCGAGTCTACCGCACGTCGAGCGTCGAGAGACTACAGGCCGGAGCATGAGCAACGACGAAGCGCGGCCAAGGCCGCGCCTACGGATTTGCGTGTCGTAGGCACGGGCTTGCCCGCGCTCTATCGGCGCCGAATTCAGTCAACCGCGGTCGGTTCCGGTGCCGCGCCCTTCGCGCGCCGGCGTTCGTGCACCGTGATCAGGAATCCGCTGCCGCCGATCACGGCCATCCCCGCGAGCGTCCACGTGTCGGGAAAGTTGCCGAACGCGACCCAGCCGATGAGGGTCGCCCACACCAGCTGCATGTACGTGAACGGCGTCAACGCGGACGCCGGCGCGCGCTGGAAAGCGAGGATGAACATGAAATGCCCGATCGTCCCGAGCAGGCCCGCAACCGTGATGACCGCGACGTCCGTCCAGGGCATCTCGAAGCCGATGCCCAGCCAGGGCAGCAGCGCGGTCATCATCAGCGTGCCGACGAACGCCGGGTAGAACAGCAGCACGCGGGAGTCCTCGCCGGCAAGCGTGCGCGTCAGGATCTGGAACGTCCCGTAGAACACCGCCGACCCCAGTGCCAGCAACGCCGCGCCCTGGAACACCACGGACCCCGGCCGCACGATCAGGAACATCCCGGCAATGCCGGCCAGCACGAGCGCGATCCTCGGCCGCGTCATCCTCTCCCCGAGAAAGAGCACGGCGAGGATGATGACGAGGACCGGCGTCGCGTAGTTGATCGCCGTCGCCTCGGCGAGCGGCAGGTACCGGAGCGCGCTGAAGAAGCACAGCGAGGACAGCGGCAGGATCGCGGCGCGCACGAACTGCAGCCGGAACCGCGGCGTGCGCAAGAGCCCGACGCCCATCCGCGGCAGCAGCCACAGCAGTATCACGAGCAACTGAACGGCATAGCGCGCCCACACGAGCAGCGGGATCGGGTAGCGGTCGGCCAGCGCCTTGACGGTCGCATCAAGGAGCGTGAAGCAGAGGACGGCACCGACGATGAGGAGGATCGCGGACAGCGGAACGTGGGCCTGCGGGCGCATCAGCGCGCCCCATTGCCGATGCCGCCGCCCGTCTCTGCGCCGCGGGGCGCGAATGAGGGCGGTGCGGTCGAGCCGGCAGCGAGCCGGCGGCGGCGGTACAATTCCAAGGGTCTCGATCCAGCCAGGAAGGACGCCCATTATGAAGCTCTATTACCACCCCGTCTCCACGGTCAGCCGTCCGATCGTGCTGTTCGCCGCCGACAACGGCATCGCGCTCGAGTACCAGGTCGTCGACCTGATGACCGGCGAGCACATGAAGCCGGCGTACACGGCGATCAATCCGAACCGGCTGGTGCCGGTGCTCGAGGACGGCGACTTCCGCCTGACCGAGAGCTCCGCGATTCTCAAGTATCTCGCCGACAAGATCGACTCGCCCGCCTATCCCAAGGACCTGCGCCAGCGCGCAAGGGTCAACGAGATGATGGACTGGCTCAATACCGGCTTCTACCGTGATTTCGGCTACGGTCTCGTGTATCCGCAGATATTTCCCGGTCACAAGCGCCCCGGTGACGAGGCGCACGCCGCCACGGTGGCATGGGGCAAGGAGAAGGCCGCGGTCTGGCTCGGGATCCTCGACCAGCATCTGCTGGGCTCGGGGCGAAAATACCTCTGTGGCAACGACATCACCATCGCCGATTATTTCGGCGCCGGCATGATCTCCCTGGGCGAGGTCGTCCACTGCGATTTCTCACGCTACCCGAACCTCGCGCGCTGGTACGGCGCGATGAAGGCGCGGCCCAACTGGGCCAAGGCCAACGAGGCGTTCTACGGCCTGGTCGGCGCGTTCAGGGAAAAGGCGTTCGAGGCCGTTTGAGGCCGTCGACCGCGTGACGGGGCCGGTGCGCTGCGGGCTTAGGGTACTGCATGCGCCCGCAGCGCGCCGGCCCCGCCTACTATGCCCGACGCTTCACGACAGGAGCATCGAAGATGATCAAGGGACTCCACCACAACGCGTACCGCTGCCGCGACTCCGAGGAGACGCGTCGCTTCTACGAGGACTTCCTCGGCCTTCCGCTCGCCGGCACGCTTGCGATCACCGAGACGAAGACGGGCCGCAAGACCGCCGTGTTGCACACGTTCTACCGGATGGACGACGGCTCGTATCTCGCGTTCTTCGAGGCGCCGGATTCCCCGTTCGAGTTCAAGGCGCAGCACGACTTCGACCTGCACATCGCGCTCGAAGTCGACGAGCGCGCGTTGCACGAGATGCTCGCCAAGGGTAAGGCGCAGGGCTTCGAGACCCGCGGCGTCATCGACCACGGCTTCATCCACTCGATCTATTTCCGCGATCCCAACGGCTACGTGGTGGAACTGACCGCGAAGACCGCGCGTCACGCGCAGGAGATGGATCCCGCGACCAACGGGGCGCGCGCGAAGCTCGACCGCTGGCAGGCCGAGAAGGTGCGGTAGGGCGCGGTTCCGGCTATTTCGGCTTGGCCACCGGATGGCCGGCCTTGACCCAGTCGTCGAATCTCATGTCCACCGAGGTGGCATTGGTGAAGCCGAGATCCTGCAGCGACTTGGTCGCCAGGGCGCAGCGCCCCCCAGTCGCGCAGTAGAGCGTCATCTTGGTGTCCATCCTGGTGTTGTCCGGGAAGCCCACGAGCTTCCAGATCCTGAACTCGATCAGGCCGCGCGGCACATTGACGGCACCGGGCACGAACCCGTCCGCGAACTCGTTCTCGTTGCGCACGTCGATGAGAAGTCCGGCGTCGTTCCGGTCGAATGCCGCCTTGAATTCGGGCATCTTGATGGTCTTGATCTGCGACTTGGTCTTCGCGACCATCTCGTTGATTGACGGCGGGTAGCTGGGAGCCGGCGCCGCAGCCTGCGGGGCCGGAGCGGCAGCGGGAGCCTGTGCGACAGGGGCCGTCGTGCCACCGGCAAGGGCCATCCCCGTCAGAACCAATGCAGTGACAAGGGCCTTGTTTCGGAATGACATGGAGTATCTCCTCAAATTTCTGCCCGGGACCGGCGCAATACCTGACGCCGGCGATCTGCTGGCACATGAACACGCACGGCGCCCGGGCAAAAAACGCTGCCGCGCGCGGGGTGTTTTCGATAGAAGAGATGCTAACAACGGCGGAGCGAGGCAGCCTTGACGGCTGTCAAACGCTGTGTCGAAACGCTGCTGGCCCGTCGGCCTTCATGGGCCGGATGAAGGGGCTGTCGTGAAATCGCTCCAGGCGATTTTATGTCGCAGACCGTGTAAGTTGGTCTTTGATCTTGACGCGCCGAGTTCGGCAAGGACCGACCGACGCCCGGTCCGCTCCTTATGACCGAATTGCCGGGAATTGCGGTCGTAGCCTCGCGGCTCATCAACTGGCGGTTGCGGCAACCAGCCGTAGCGCCTCTACTTCGAAGCGGCCGGTCGCGCTCGTTTACGCCTCAACCCGATTGCGTCAACCCGAGATAGACTGACCCGGCAGGCGCTTGGTGCGGTTGAAATCACTATCCTTCTGCCGTCTAACACTCGAACTACCAGGAGGAGACCATGCGCATAGACCTTGCCGACCTCTCCGACAGCTTCGTCGACTATGTGCTCCGGGAGGGGCACCGAGAGGTCGAGGGCTGGATCGAACCTGGCGCCCTCGCCGTGACGACTCTCCTTGACCGACTCCAGGTGGCGGCCGGGGTGCGCGGCGGCCTCGCGGAGATTGGCGTGCATCACGGGCGGTACTTCATTGCCCTACGGCTCCTCGCCCGTTCCGGGGAGCGGACGCTCGCTCTAGATATCTTCGAGGACCAGCACCTCAATCTTGACCGCTCTGGACTGGGTAGCCGGAAGCGGCTGACCGCGAATTTAATGCGCCATGCAGGCTCCCTCGATGGGGTGGAGATCCTGAAAGCGGACAGCCTGACGGTCCGGCCCGAGCATGTCCTGCAGCGCCTCGGCGGCCCGGTGCGCATCTTCAGCGTCGACGGTTGCCACACCGCGGCGCACACCGAGAGCGACATTCGGCTTGCTGCCGCGGTCCTCGCCCCCGGCGGCGTAGTCATCGTCGACGACATCTTCAACCCGGAATGGCCCGGAGTCCTTGCGGGGGTAGAGGCCTTCTTCTGCGCCACGGACCGCCCGGGGCTGGTCCCGATCATCGCCACCGACAACAAGTTGATCCTGTGTCAGAAGGACGCCAGGGAGCCTTACTGGGCTGGGCTTCAGGCGTTCCTCGCGGAGGTGCAGGGCGAGGTTGGGACCCGGCGCCTGTTGGGATTCGAAGTGATCGACCAGCCCTTCCCGGGGCTCGATCTCTTCCTGGAAACCGCGAGCCACGCCCGTGCCTTCGGCCGGCCGCTGATCCGGGCAATGCGCCTCACTGCCGCTACGCACCCGGCTTACCGCTTCGGCTCCGGCTGGTCGACCCCCGAGTCCTGGGGGACCTGGAGCGACGGTACCAACGCGGGCCTGACCCTGCGCCTCGACCCACCTCTGGGCCGCGCCCTGGTGATCGAGGCCTTGGCCCAAGGGTTCGTCGGAGCGGCCCATCCGCGGCTGGAGGTTGAGGTCCGGGCCAACGGGGCCGCGGCTGCGGTCTGGCTCTTCGAAGGGGACAGCGAGCCCCGGACGCAGCGCATTCGAATCCCCGCCGAGCTTGTATGCGTTCCCGAGTTGGAGCTCGACTTCCACATCGGCGAGCCCCGCTCGCCCCGCGAGCTTCTGCTCTCCGACGATGCTCGCCGGCTCGGACTCGGCCTGCGCACGCTCAAGGTCCTGCAAGGCGACTGAACCGCTTCGAGTCAGGTTGCAGCGGACCTTCGGCGTTCCACCTTGATCTTCCAAAGATGGCCGACACCATTCCCTTGTGTGGCGGTCCGCCTTCCACCACCAACGCGGGATTCGGAATTGCCGAATGAGCTACCTCGCCCCCGAGGAGTCCCATCCTTCTTCAGCCTCCGGCCTTATGTACGATCGGTACCGGCACCCGCGCCACATCAGCCCTTCAGCCCGGGCATGGCGAAGCCGCACTGCTCCAGATCTGCGATGAGCGCCTTCGACTGCTCGGCGGTCACTTCCACCAGCGGCGGGCGCACCGTCGCCCAGGGCGCGTGTCCGCTCCAGTGCGCGATGGCGAATTTCATCGCCGGGATCATGGGGTATTTCTGGAATACGTTGCGCACCGTATCGAGGCCCGCCTGCAGCTTGTCGGCTGCGGCCGATTGCCAGTTGGCATACAGGTTGTGAATCGCCGCGGGGTTGACGTTGGCGGTGGCGCTGATGCAGCCCTTGCCGCCATTGCGCATGCCGGCAAGCAGGAAGGTTTCGCTGCCGGGGAATACGTCGAAGCCGTCCTTGGCAAAGGCGTCCAGGGTCGCCCTGGTGTTGTTCCAGTCGCCGGAGGAATCCTTGGTGCCGGCGATGCTCTTCGGATAGGCCTTGAGCAGGCGCTCGATCAGTTTCAGGCCGATCGGCACCTGGGTCACTTGCGGAATGTGATACAGGTAAATCTGCAGGCGCGCGTCGCCGACGCGCTCTACGATCTCGGCGAAATTGCGGTAGAGACCCTCGTCCGAGACGCCCTTGTAATAGAACGGCGGCAGCATCAGCGCGCCGGCGCAGCCGAGCTTCACCGCATGCGCGGTAAGGCGCACCGAGTCGGTGAGCGCGCAACAGCCGGTTCCGGGCATCATGCGCGCCGGCGGTATGCCGGCCTCGACCAGTTTCTCCAGCAAATCCATGCGCTCGCCCACGGCGAGCGAGTTCGCCTCTGAATTGGTGCCGAACACCGCCAGGCCGACATTGGTCGCGACCAGCCACTTGCACTGGCGCACGAAGCGCTCGGTGTCGGGGCTCAGGTCGGCCTTGAACGGGGTGACGACGGGGGAGAGTACGCCGGTGATGCGCAGTGCCATGCTCATTGCTCCAGTTTGCGATGTAAACGTAGAGGGTGCGCCGCTTCCCCTCACCCCGGCCCTCGCCCCGCAGGCGGGGAGAGGGAAACGCTTTCGGTCAGGCTTTTCTGAGGAAGTCGAAATCGCAGCCGTCCTCGGCCTGCAGCACGCTATTCATATACAGCTTGGCGTAGCCGCGCTCGGCCCGCAGTTTCGCATCGGCCTCGCGCGGGCGGTGCGCGCTGCGGCGACGGGCCAGTTCGGCTTCGTCCACCAGCAGTTCGAGTTTGCGCCCGGACACCGACAGGCGGATGCGATCGCCGCTCTTCACCAGCGCGAGCGGTCCGCCGATGGCGGCTTCGGGCGAGACGTGCAGCACGATGGTACCGAAAGCGGTGCCACTCATGCGCGCATCCGATATGCGCACCATGTCTTTGACGCCGGCGCGCGACAGCTTGGTCGGAATAGGCAGGTAGCCCGCCTCGGGCATGGCGTAGCCGCTTTTCGGCCCGGCATTCTGCAGCACCAGGAAATCGTCCGCGGTCACATCCAGGTCGGGCGCGTCGATGCGCGCGGCGAGATCATCCAGCGATTCGAACACCACGGCGCGGCCTTCGCGCTCGAACAGTTTCGGGTCCGCGGCCGACTGCTTGATCAGCGCACCGTTCGGCGCGAGATTGCCGCGCAGCACGGCGATGCCGCCCTGCGGATAGAGCGGATGGTCCAGCAGCCGGATCACGTCCTGCGGAAAAGCGACCACAGCGCCGTCCAGCTCTTCGCCCAGGGTGCGCCCGGTGACGGTGAGCGCGTCCAAGTGCAGCAGCGGCCGCAACTCGCGCAGCAGCGCCGGCATGCCGCCCGCCTTGTGGAAATCCTCCATGTAGTACAGGCCCGAGGGTTTCAAATCGACCAGCACCGGCGTGTCGCGCCCGAGCGCGTCGAGGCGGTCCAGGTCGAGCTTGATGCCGAGGCGCCCGGCGACGGCGGTGAGATGGATGATGCCGTTGGTGGAACCGCCGATGGCGAGCAGCACGCGCAGGGCATTCTCGAACGCTTCGGCGCTCATGATGCGTTCCGGCGTCAATTGCGAATTGGCCATCGCCACTGCGGCGGCGCCGCTGCGCTCGGCGATGCGGATGCGGTCCGCGGTCACCGCCGGTGGCGACGCGCCGCCCGGCAGCATCATGCCCAGCGCTTCGGTGACGCAGGCCATGGTGCTGGCCGTGCCCATCACCGAACAGGTGCCGACGCTGGCCACCAGCTGGTTGTTCACCCGCGCCACTTCCGCCTCGTCGATCTCCTGTGCGCGAAAGCGCCCCCAGTAGCGGCGGCAATCGGTGCAGGCGCCGACGCGCACGCCGTCGTGCGAGCCGGTCAGCATCGCGCCGGTCACGAGGGTGATCGCCGGCAGACCCGCCGAAGCCGCGCCCATCAACAGCGCCGGCACGGTCTTGTCGCAGCCGCCGATCAGCACCACCGCGTCCATCGGCTGGGCGCGGATCATTTCCTCGACGTCCATCGACATCAGGTTGCGCAGGAACATCGACGTGGGCGAGGCGAAGCTCTCGTGGATGGAGATGACGGGGAAATCCATCGGCAGGCCACCGGCGAGCATCACGCCGCGCTTTACCGCCTCGATGAGCTGCGCGCTGTTGCCGTGGCAGGGGTTGAACGCGCTGCCGGTGTCGACGATGCCGACGATGCGCCGGTCGAGCGCGTCGTCGGTGTAGCCGGCGCCCTTGATGAAGGCCTTGCGCAGGAACATCGAGAAGCCGCTGTCGCCGTAGGTGGTGAGTCCCTTGTGCAGTCCCTTCTTGTCGCCGCTCATTGCCCGGTCTCCATCGGGTTAGGTGGTGCCGCTCGCGGTCCGGTTTGCGCTTGCAACTCGACAACATTATTGATAATCTTGTCGCCAGCTTAAGCGATAAACGGGCAGGCGGCAAGATGGCAGCGCGACCGATGGCAGCGCGTCAGGACCGGGTAGGGGCAGACAGCCGGGGACGGAAACGGCCTGCTGCCCCGCAGCGCGTCCAGGACATCGTGCGCCGCGTCGAAGAGGACATCGTGTTTCGCGCGTACCACCCGCGCGAGCGCCTCATCGAGGACGAATTGATGCAGCGCTTCGATGCCAAACGCCACGCCGTGCGCCAGGCGCTGGCCGAACTGGAGCGCGGCGGTTTCGTGCAGCGCAAACCGAACAGCGGCGCCCAGGTGCGCGCGCTCGGCGCAAAGGAGGCGACCGAACTCTACGCCGTGCGCGAGATCCTCGAAACCAGCTGCGCCAGGCTGATTCCCCTGCCGGTGAAGGCGAGCCTGCTCGCGCCGATCGAGAAGATCCAGCGCGAGCACGCCGCCGCCGTCAGGAGCAACGACGTGCGCGCGGTGTTCCGCGCCAACCTCGCCTTTCACGCCGCGGTGTTCCAGCTGTGCGACAACAGCGCCCTGGTCGAAGCGATAGCCGAATTCGCCCGGCGCACGCACCCGGTGCGCCTCGCCACCCTGGTCACGGAGCAATATCTGGAACAGGCGCGCGGCGAACACGAGGAAATCCTGCACGCGCTGCGCGAGGGCGACCGCGCGCGCCTGGTCGGCGTGAGCGCGCGGCACCTCAAGCCCGCGCGCGCAGCCTACCTGCGCACCATCGAACACCTCGACTCATGACCCGCCGCACGCAGAAGATGCACGCCGATTGATTTATTCATGCAGCAATTTTTCGCTATTGCGCCACCAAACAGGAGATAAGTTCATGCTCAAGAAAACAGGATGTGCCGTTGCCGCGTTGCTGACGGTTGCGCTCGCAACGAACGTGTTTGCGCAAGGAACGTCGCCGGCAGGCGACTATCCGCGCAAGCCTGTCAACACGCTGATGGGCTTTGCGCCCGGCGGGGGCAGCGACGTGATGCTTGCCATGGTCCGGCCGCAGCTGGAAGAGCTGTTGAAGACCACTATGGTCCCGGTATACAAGCCCGGGGCCGGCAGCGACATCGCCGCCACCGAACTGGCCATGTCCAAAGCCGACGGCTACACGGTATTCGTCTCCTGCACGCCGATGATGCCGATCAATCCGTACGTGCGGGAAACCGCCTATAAAATGTCCGACATGGTGTTTGTCGCCAACGTGGTCACGGACCCGGGGATTTTAGTGGTACGGGAGGAAAGCCCCCATAAGACGCTGGCCGACGTGATCAAGGCGGCGAAGGAGAAACCCGGCACATTCAGCGTAGGCGTCGCTTCGGCCCCGGGCGACGACTGGTTTGCGATGCACCAGTTCGAAGGCGCGGCGCAGCTTAAATTCAATATCGTGCCGTTCGCCGGAGACGGCCCATCCTGGCAGGCCGCCCTGGCCGGCCACGTCGATGCCTCCGCCAACAACCTGGGCATCGTCTACTCCCAGATGCGGGCGGGCAAGCTGCGCGCGCTGGCGATCATGTCCGACAAACGTTCGCCCATCGTTCCCGATGTTCCCACCTTCAAGGAGCTGGGCTACAACTTCACCAGCGGCTCGTCGCGCGGATTCGCCATGCCCAAGGGCACGCCCAAGGCGGTGGTCGACCTGTTCGCGAATGCCGTCAAACAGGTGATGAGCACGGAGGAGTTCAAGGCCAACGCGCTGAAGACGGCCTTTCCGTCCGACTACCAGGGGCCGGAAGAATACACCGCTTACATGAAGTCGCTGGACGGGGTGTATAGACCGCTGTGGGATAAGTATGGGAAATCACCGAGCGCTGCTCCCTCCAAGTAGATAGTGTCCATGCGGGCGGTGGAAAGCCGTTCCGGTCTTCCCCGCTTGCTGGCTTACCGATTACGGCGCGCTCGCCCCTGCTCCGAACTGTCATTTGGCGGGCGACGCCTGGTCCTGCGCTTCATTGGGGCGCTCTGCTGGCGGCAACAGAGGTGCTCAAATGAATATCGGTTCAATGGTTTTCGCGGGATTGATGCTCGCGGTCGGCGTGATCTATGAAAGCATGGCCCTGAACATGCCGCGGGGCAGCCTTGCCTACCCCGGCCCCGGACTTTTCCCCATGCTCGTCGGCGGATTTGTCATCGCCACGGCGCTCGGCTGTCTGCTGCAGGAGATCGTGCCGCGGCTGCGCACCAGGAAACCAGCGGCTTCCTCACTCCCCGACGGGAATGCGGACGCCGCGGAGGAGCGCAACGTAAGCAAGACCGTCCAGTTGACGGCGCTCATGATCGGCTACATCTTCCTGCTCAAACCGCTAGGCTTTCCGCTCGCCATCTGCGCCTTCCTTGCGCTTGCGATCCGCATCTTCGGCTACCGCAAGTGGCTGCCCACGCTGGCGATGGCGGCCCTTATCAGCGGCATCTCCTACGTATTGTTCGTGGTCTGGCTCAAGGTTCCCCTGCCTGTGGGAATTCTCGAAGAGGTTCTTGGATAGAAGAAGAACGGCATGGACCTCTTTAGCGGACTGCTGCACGGCTTTTCGGTGGCGCTGACGCCGATGAACCTGCTGTTCGGGTTTCTCGGCGCGGTGATCGGCACCATCGTCGGCATCCTGCCTGGCCTGGGCCCCCTGGGGACGATGGCGCTGCTGCTTTCGCTTACTTACGGATTCGACCCGACTGCCGGCATGATCCTGTTCGCCGGCATCTACTTCGGCGCGATGTACGGGGGCTCGACCACCTCCATACTGCTCAACATCCCCGGGGAGGCCGCCTCCGTCATCACCGTGATCGAAGGCTACCAGATGGCCCGCCGCGGCCGTGCCGGGGCCGCGCTCGCGGTCGCCGCGGTTGGCTCGTTCGTTGCCGGGACCATCAGCCTGATCGGCCTGAGCTTCCTTGCCCCCACGCTGGCGAAGGCGGCCCTCAAGTTCGGGCCTGCCGAGTATCTCGCCGTCGCACTGGTCGGGCTGGTGATCATGTCCAGACTCACCGGGGGGAACCTGCTCAAATCGTTGCTGATGATCGCCCTCGGACTCGCCCTCGGAACCGTAGGCATGGAAACCGTGGCCGGGTATATGCGCTACACCTTCGGGCAGCCCATGCTGGCACAGGGAATCGATTTCCTCCCCGTCGCCATGGGACTGTTCGGCATCTCGGAGGTGCTGGTCACCGCCGAACAGACGGTGGCCAAGGGGCAGCTGCAGAAGATCCGTTTCCGGGAACTCTGGCCGACGCTGGTGGAATGGAAGCGTTCGTTCTGGCCCATGATCCGGGGATCGTTCATCGGCTTTTTCGTCGGCTTGATTCCCGGCCCCTCCCCGGTCATCTCGACCATGGCGTCGTATTCCGTGGAGCGCAAGCTGGACAAGCACGGCGAGTTCGGCAAAGGCGCGATCGAAGGCGTGGCGGGGCCCGAAGCGGCCAACAATGCCTCGGTCGGCGCCGCCTATGTCCCCTTGATGGCGCTGGGGATTCCGTTCACCCCCGCGATGGCGGTGGTGATGGCGGTGTTGCTGATCCACGGGATCAACCCCGGCCCCCTGCTGATGACCGAAAAGCCCGACCTCTTCTGGGGCGTCATCGCCAGCATGTACATCGGCAATTTCATGCTTCTGGTGTTCAACCTGCCCCTGGTCGGCGTTTTCGCAAGCATCATCAGGACACCCTTGTATTTGCTCATGCCCGTCGTTCTGATGCTGTGTCTGGTGGGCGTGTACTCGGTCAACAATTCGATGCTCGACATCTGGCTCATGATCGGCTTCGGCCTGTTGGGCTATCTCCTGCGGCGGCTGAAATACGGCCTGGCCCCGCTGGTGCTGGCGGTGGTCCTCGGCCCGATGATGGAGAGAAGTTTCCGCGAGGCCATGATGATCAGTCGCGGCGACCTGTCGGTGTTCCTCAGCCGTCCGATTTCGGGAACGATCCTCGCCGTCGGCGCGATCGTCCTGGTGGCGCCCCTGTTGATCGCAGCGAGCAAGCCGCTGTTCAGGCGCGGGGGAAAGTAATCGGCGAGGCGGGCATCACAGGCATCCGGGATAGTCCGGCACCCGCGGTGCGGGTGATCAGTACGCGTTTCATCGTTTCTCTTGCGAAGACGCGCGGCTCACTTCATCTACATCCCGGCGATGACGGATAGTCATTTGAAGCGGGCCTCGCGGGCCGTTTTCGTTGGAGCGGGTGAAGGGAATCGAACCCTCGTCGTAAGCTTGGGAAGCTTCTGCTCTACCATTGAGCTACACCCGCCCGAGCCGCGATTGTAGCGAATATGGCGCTGCCCGTCGCCGTCACTCCAGGGGAGCCGCGCGCTCCCGCGCCGGAGCGCTGCCCGGCTCGCCCAGGTCCCAGAAGAGTCCCGTCATGATCCCGAGACCCTCGCGCGCGACGCGGGCCAGCAGGTGCTCGTCGGGTGCGTGCTGCGAGCATGCGGGATAGGAGTGCGGCACCCAGAGCGTCGGCAACCCGAGCACCTCGGCGAAGCAGTCGTTGGGCAGCGACCCGCCGAGGTTCGGCAGGATCGCGGGGGGCGCGCCCGTGGTGGCGGCGATCGACGCCGCCGCCCAGTGCACCCATGGGTGGTCCGGATCGAGGCGGGTGGCCGCCATCGGCTCGGCATCCGCCTGCCGCACCTGCACCTTGGCGAAGCCCAGGAGGTCGAGATGCGTGCGCATCGCGGGAATGAAGGTGCTCCAGTCGCAGCCGGCAACGAAGCGCAGCTGCAGATGCGCATTCGCGCGCGGCGGAATCGCATTGACGGGCCGGTCGGGGTTGCCGGTGCGAAAGGCGAGCACCTCGAGCGCGTTCCAGCCGAAGACGCGCTCGGCGGGGGCCAGGCCCGGCTCGCCCCAGTTGGCGTCGATCGCGGGCCCGTCCGGCTCGCCGGGCTCGATGTCCTCGAGCGCGCGACGCACCGATGGCGGGATCGGCGGCGCGCGCAGTCCGGCCACGAGAATCCGGCCGCGCGCGTCGATCATCGACGCGATCGCGTTGGCCAGCACGACCCCGGGATTCACGAGCAGCCCGCCCCAGTTTCCGGAATGATGCGCGCCTTCGCGCAGATCAACGACGAGATCGAAATTGAACGCGCCGCGCGAGCCGAGGAAGAGTGTCGGCCGATCGGAACGCAGGCGCGGACCGTCGGAGGCGATCAGCACGTCGGCGCGCAACGACTGCGCACGCGCTTCGCACGTCCGGCGCAATCCCGGCGAGCCGACCTCCTCGCCCATCTCGAGCAGCAGCTTCGCATTGAAGCCCAGCCGCCCGCGCGCGGCCAGCACCTGCCCGAGCGCCGCGAGGTTGATCGTGTGCTGGCCCTTGTTATCCGCGGTGCCGCGGCCGTACCAGCGCTCGCCGGCTTCGGTGACGTCCCACGGGGAGCGGCCGCCGGTCCACTGACTGTCGTGGCCCGCGACGACGTCCCCATGGCCATAGATCAGGACCGTCGGCAGCGACGGATCCTCACTGCGCTCCGCGAACAGCATCGGCGGTGCGCCAGCCACGGGGTTGTCCCAAAGCGTCCGCCGGAAGCCGAGACGCTCGACCGCGGGGCCGATTTCCTCCGTCAGGTAACGCAGGAGTTCCGCGGCACGTTCGGGATTCTGGCTCTCCGTGCGGATGCCCACGCGCCGCCGCAAGTCGGCGAGCAGCGCGCCGGCATCGAACCAGGCGGCCGCGGCCGCGATCGCCGCATGGCGTGACTCGGACATGGATCGGCTGGCGCGCCTACGCGCCGTCCGTTGCGTAGGGAAGCGCGGCTTCGCCGTCGAGCGCCAGCACGACGCGGGCGACCGCGGTCATCGCGGCTTCGACCGTGGGCAGATGCTCGACACCGTCGACGTGCGGCGCGCCCTCGAGGCCGAACACACGCTTGCCGAACTGCATGCCGAACGCGACTTCGGATAGCGTGCCATGGCTCCCGCCGACGGCGATGAGGCACAGCGCGCCGCGCGCGATGATCGCGTTGCGCGCGAGCCCGACGCCGGTCGGAATCGGCACCGTCACGAACGGATTGCCATCCGCGATCGATTCACCCGGCAGCAGGCCGATGCTGACCCCACCCTGCGCGGCGACACCCTCGCACACCGCCAGCATCACGCCGCGGCGGCCGCCGCAGAGCACGGTGAGGCCGATCTTCGCGAGCTCGTTGCCGAGGAGCCGCGCCGCGGCGAGCTGCGCGTGCGTCGCGTGGTGGCCGCCGATCACGCCGATCGGCTGCCGCGACGGCGCGCCGCTCTCCTTCTGCAACCAGCGCACCGCCGCAAGGGGATCGAGCGCATGGCCCGCGAGCGCCTGCGCTGTCGTTTCCCATGCCAGGGCATCGGCATTGAACGCGAGGCCGGCGCCATCGTGCAGGCGGCCGTGAGCACGGTCGAGGTAGAGCGTCGGCGCGGGCGTGGGCATGGCGAAAAATCCGCAGGAAGGGACGGGATTGCTCCCATCTTATCGGATCGGCGATGGCCCGACGAAGTTCCGTCGCGGACCGACCGGATCGGCGCCGGCCCGACGAAGCTCCACCCGCGAACCGATCGGATCGACGTGGCCTCCGAGCACCTCGCGGAGGGCCCGCGTGCCGGCGCGGCACGATTAATTGACAGGTGGCGGTGGTGCGATAATTGTCACTTGTTCCGGAGCGTTCGCCCCCAACCCCTGGAAGTCCGAAAATCATGACCGTCGCCCGCCGTCACGCCCCGTTCGCGCTCGCCCTTGCCACGCTGCTCTGCGCCTCCGTCATCGCGACCGCGCAACCCACGCCCGCCGCGGGCGCCGCCCCTGCGGCGCCGGCCGCGGCCCCCGCATCGCAGCTCCCCGCCGACCCTTGGCCCCGTGTCGTCGACCTCACCAACGCGCAGGTGCTCGTCTACCAGCCGCAGGTCAACAAGTGGGACGGCAACCAGATCGACTTCCGCGCCGCACTCGCCATCAAGGTCGCCGGTGCTGCGGAGGAGACGTTCGGCGTGATCTTCGCGACGGCGCGTACCCAGGTCGACAAGGTTGCGCGCACGGTGGTCTTCGAGAACATGCAGATCAGCAAGATCGACTTCCCCACGCTGCCGAATCGCGGCGCGGCATACGCACCGGAATTGCAGAAGGAGTTCGCCAGCAAGATCCGCACGATCGCGCTCGACCGCCTCCAATCGTCGCTCGCCGTCGCCGGCATCAAGCCGCCCACGGTTGCCGTG
>CAYGYQ010000005.1:42545-43753 GCA_964354035.1 uncultured Bordetella sp. | reverse complement strand
GTGCGGTCGAACGTCTGCCCGGCGAATGCCTTCTGGTGGATCGTGCCGTCGGGATTGCGATCGAAAAAGCAGCCCAGCTCGTTCTCGAGCTCGCGGATGCGTTCGATGGCGCCGGTCACGAGCGTCCAGGCGAGGTCCTGGTCCGGCAGCCACTTGCCGCCCTCGATCGTGTCCATGAAATGGCGCTCGACCGAGTCGCCCGACGCCAGCGCGACGTTGTAGCCGCCCTGGACCATCCGCGTGCAGCCGCACTTGCCGAGCAGGCCCTTGACCGCGATGGTGATGTGCAGCGCGGGATTGGCGCGGTGGGCATGCAGCGCGGCAAAGAGTCCCGCGCCACCGGCACCGAGGATCAAGAGGTCGGTGCGCAGCGTTCTCAAGAGCGAGGAAGCGAACCCGACCCGACGCCCAGCGCCGCCAGCGCCACCGCGCGCTTTGCCTTCGCGGCGGCGTCGACCGCCGCGTAGAGATTGCCGCCGCGGCTGTCCATGGCGACCCGCAGCGGGCCGAAACCGCGCACGCGGAATTGCCACAGGCTCTCGGGATTGAGGTCGTCGAGGTCGACGTCCTCGATCGCCTCGATCCACGTCGTCTCGAGCGCCGCGGCGCCGCCGACGATCGCGAGATAGACGCCGCCTAGGTCACGGAACGCGGCCGCCGAATCGGCGCCAAGCCCCCCCTTGCCGATGACGATGCGCACGCCGCACTGCGTCATCAGCGGCCGCGTGAAGCGCTCCATCCGCGCGCTGGTCGTCGTCCCGACGCAGATGGGCGCGTAGCCGGCGGGGTGCGCCGGCGACGGCGCGACCTTCTTCACGTTGGGCGCCGTGTGGATGACCGCATGCCCTTTGAGGTCGAAGCGCGTCGTGCGGCCGCGGTCGAAGAGCGCGATCTGCGTCGCGTCGCGAATGCCGAAGAGCGTGCCGTTCAGCGTAACCGTGTCGTCGACCGCCAGCGCGCGGACCTGCGCTTCGGTCACGGGCATCGTGAAATCGTGATGGGCCATTGCAGTCAGTAGTCGTACTCGACGCCGTCGGCGGTCAGCACGGCGCTCGCGCGCCGCGCCGAATGGCACTGCATGTTCACGGCCACCGGATTCATCGTGATGTGGGTCGCCGCGAGCTCGACGTGGACCGCGAACGCCGTCGCGTCCCCGCCGAGCCCCTGCGGTCCGACGCCGAGCAGGTTCACCGCCGCCGAGAGCCGGG
>CAYGYQ010000005.1:0-42445 GCA_964354035.1 uncultured Bordetella sp. | reverse complement strand
TGGATCACCGGGACGCCGATCCCGCAGGACGTGTGCTCGTTCCTGCGGGTGAGCGGATGCACGATCGACGAGCGCAGCGGGTATTCGCGCGTCGCGCGCTCGCAACCGCGCCGGATCGCCGCCTTCAGCGCCACTCCGTCGACCTCGGCATCGCGGCCGATCGTAACGTTGTAGATGGGGATGCCCGTATCCTGGCAGAGCAGGTTGCCGGTGCGCTCGGCGACCGCGATGTTCTCGATCATCGTGCCGAGCACCGCCCTCGCGGTGGCGCCCGTCTCGCGCGCCGCTAGCGTGGCGAAGCCACGCTTGATGTCGGGCGGCAGGTCCTTCAACGCGCGCACGTAGAGTTCCTGCGCGGCGTCCTCGATTCGTTCCGGTGCGATCCGCATTCTTTACCTACAGGAGATTCAGCGCGAAGAGCAGCGCGCACGACACGGCGACGCCGCCGGTGGCTGCGATCAGCGCCGGTTGCCACGCCGCGCGCCAGCCGCCGAATTCCGCCAGGAGGAGGCGCAATCCGCCGCCCAGATGAACGGCGAGCAGGAGCACAAGCACCACCTCGCTCACCTTGACGAGCGGCATCTCGGTCCAGGCAAGGACGCCGTCGAGCGCCGCGGCGCCGGTCAGCGCCTGGCCCAACACGAGGAAATGCGCCGGCAGAAAGATCGCCAGCCCGAGACCGGACAGGCGATGCACCGCGAACGCCCACCAGCCCGCGTGGCCGCGCGCGCGCCAGTCGTTGCGGCGGATTGCGCTTTCGCTCACGTTCCCTTCCCCGCCGTGACCGCATAGACCGCGCGCAACCCCAGCGCAAGCAGCATCGCTGCGAAGGCGAGCATTGCCACGTCAATGCCCCGGCCATGACCACCGCGCATCTCCGCGACGATCGCGCGAAGGCCAATGGGCGCGTGGATCGCCACGCCGAGGACGAACACCGTGTAGAACACCGCCCACAAAGCACTGCCGCGCGTGCGCCCGAGGATCTCCGCTGCCGTGAGGCCTCCACGCACGGCAACGATCATCGTGGCGAGATGCACGGCGACACAGCATGCGAGCACGGCCGCGCTCCCCCGCTGCGCGAGCCAAAGCAGCGACTGGCTGCGCGCAGCGCTCATCGGAGGGCTCCGGTGAGTGCCGCGAATGCCGTCCTGCGCTTGAGTCCCGCGATCGACGTCGTCGGCGAGAGCTGCTTCGGGCAGCGCTCGGTGCAGCTCTGGTGCGTGTGGCAGGCGTGGCAGTTTCGTAGGCGCGGGCTTGCCCGCGCTCGATCGACCTCGACGCAGGCGCCACGGCCGAGCGCGGCCGAGGCCGCGCCTACGACACCGTCCGTTACCGCGCCGCATGGGCCGTCAACACCACGGAGGGTTGACACAGGATGTCTCATGGCATGGCTCCCGTCAGCGCGGCGAACGCAGTCCGGCGCTTCAGCTCCGCGATCGACGTCGTCGGCGAGAGCTGCTTCGGGCAGCGCTCGGTGCAGCTCTGGTGCGTGTGGCAGGCGTGGCAGCCGGCGTCGCCCGCGACGGCGGCCAGCCGTTCGCTCCACGCAGCGTCCCGCGGATCGTTGACCAGCGTCCAGGCCCGGTTCAGGGCCGCCGGGCCGAGGTAGGCCGGGTTCCAGCCGACGACATCGCAACTCGCGTAGCAGACGGCGCAGCCGATGCACTCGATCGCCGCGTCGACCGCGCGGCGCTCTTTCGAGGCCGGCATGACGGCTGCGAAATCGTCGCGACGCGAGGCGGTCGGAACGAACTGGCCCTTCGCCCGCGCCCACTTGTCGAAGAATTCGCGCATGTCGGTGACGAGGTCGCGGATCACCGGCAGCTGCGCGAGCGGCGCGATCTCGAGCCCGCCTTCGCCGGCCGCGGCCTCGACGTGCGTGCGGCAGGTCCAGCGCGCGCGGCCGTTGACCGTCATCGCACACGAGCCGCACATCCCGACGCGGCAGGCGAACCGGTAGGCGAGCGTCGAATCGATGCGGCGCTGGATGTGCGTGACGACGTCGAGGACCGTCTGCGCCGGGAGCCGCGGCACGTCGTACGCGACGAAGCGGCCGCCGGAACCGTCGGCGCCCGTGCGCCAGACGCGAACGGAGAGCGTGTTCATGGTTCGAGATCTTACGCCGACTGCAGCGTCCACTTGTCCGAGATCAGCCTGGACAGGGGCTCGGACAGCTCGAACACGCTGGCGACCGCCAGCTCGTCGTTGAACGGCACGCCGTCGCGGGCGGCGCGTTGCCGCAAACGCGACTCGTGGACCTCCAGCACCTCCTTGGGCAACGGCATCAGGCCCGCATCGAGGATGCGCAGGCAACCGTCGGCATCCCGCGCCGGCATGACCCGGCTCCTGACGTGCCGGTTCGGCGACCACGGAACGTCCATCACGCCGGCGGCGAAGGCGCGCACCGTGCCGATGGCCACGTCGCCGTCGCCCATCTCGAGGACGCGATCGATGATCGGCCGCACCTCGCGCATGATCAGATCCTTCTCGAAGGCGAACTCCGCCAGCCCGTCCAGCCGGATATGGCGCGCCAGGTAGATCGCCATGCGCGTCATTCGCAGGCCCTCGGCATTGACGTCGGGCGTGGGCAGTCCGAACGCCTCGTGCGTGGACTTGGTGGTGACACTGACGGCGCCGCCGATGGCGGCCACGGTCCCGCCGTAGACCACCAGCGCCGCCGACTGCGCGTCGTCGTGCGGCCAGGCGCCCATCCAGTGCAGCGAGGTCACCGACGTGAACACGTCCGGATGGCCGCACTTGACCAGGTATTCCTGCACCAGTTCGCCACAGGCGGAAATCGCCGCCGCGTCCTGGACCAGGTGCAGCGTCTGGCCGAGCTCGAGGCCGTAGTTGCGCACGCCCTGCGCCGCCGCCAGCAGCGCGTCCAGCACGCAGGTCATGATCGCGATGCATGGCGGAATGTTGGTGCCGGTGAGAAAGCCCGGCTGGCGCCGGTGCAGCTCCACCCCGCGCTCCTGGTACGCGGCCGTGAGGCGATCGAGGTACTGGTAGTTGCGGATGCCGTCCTCGATCGACATTTCCTTGATGTAGGACGTCGTGTAGGCAATGCCCGAACCAAGGTAGCCGGAATACCCGGAAGCGAATCCGATCTCGCCGGTCAGCTTGGGCATCGTGGTGCCGGTGAGCATGATCGCCGGCTTGTCGATGGCCTCGATCAGCCGCCGGTTCACCGCCACCCCGTAGTTCACCAGCGGATAGCCGTTCAGCATCGAGCGGCCCTCGCGCTCCGATTCCTCGACGCCCCGCTGCGCCAGCGCGAAGTGCTCGTTGCGCGTGTAGCTGTCGGTGGTGGTGGGCACCACGTCGGCGAGGCCTTCCTTGTCCAGGGTCTGCATCAGCTGCAGCTGCAGCGCGAAGGTGCCGAAGCCCCCGCGCGGCTGCGTCAGACAGCGCCCCTCGGCCACGGCACGACGCAGCACCCACGCCAGCTGCTTGTGTTGCGGCAACGCCTGGTGCAGCGCCACCGCCTCGTCGAGGTCCACGTCGCGGCCGGTGGGCCAGCGCGCGAGGTTCTCGCGCCGCATCCCGGCGAACACGTCGTCCGGGATCCGCTGCTGCGACAAGGGCGGCTTCAGTTCAGGTGCGGACGGTGCGTTCATCGCCGATCTCCCGGTTCAGCGGCGCGAGATGCGCGAGCCCCAGCGCCAGCGCCTGCCGGGGCTCGACCTGACCCAGCAGGCCGCAGGCGTAGAGAATGTACTCCCGGTCGAGCAGGAGCCGCGGCGCGCGCGGTCGCAGCGAAAGCGGGTCACCGGGTTCTGCTAGCGCGGTGGCGAGGATGGCCGCGGGATCCGGGCTGTGCACGAGCGCGCCGCCGGTGCCGATCACAACACCCACCTCGGACAGATCCTTGCCGCGCTGCACGACCGCCGGCCCGGACACGGTGAACACCGTCTCCACCGTGCCGGCGTGGCGCTTTACCGCCAGCCGCACGGCGGCACGGGCCAGCGCGCGATCCAGGGCCTCCTCGTCCGGGTTGGCCGGGACCCGTTCCACGCTGCGCCCCAGCTCGGCGATCAGGTCCCGCACGCGCGCCACCGCGAGCCCGCTTTCCGCGGCGATGACCCCGGCGCCCGCCGCGTCGTCGATGGCCGCGATGTTGTGGCGCATGCCGAGGTCACCCTCCACCGTGCGCTTGACTCTGGGCTCGGGCAGGCCCTGCGCAATCACGCCCGCCCGGCTGGGCTCGCCCGAGGCGACCGAGTGCACGTCGGTGGTAGCACCACCAGGATCCACGACCAGCAGCGTGCCGAGCCCCGCCAATCCGTCGCAGCCGTCGGCCAGCAGGCGCGCCCCTTCCATGACGGCCGCCGGCGTGGGCATCAGCACGCGGTCGAACATCGCCTGCGCGCGGTCGATGCCCTTGGCGTGCACGATGCGGTCGATGAACACGTCGCGAATGGCGCCGCGCGCCGGCTCGATGTTGAGCACGTTGAACTCGGGCATCACATTCTCGGTGACGATCACGACCCTTCCGGCGAGACGTTCGCGGCATTGATCCATCGCACTCCGGTTGCCCGCCAGCACGATCGGGCAGGCTAGCCGGCTGCGGCCGAGCGCGTCGGCATTGTGCAGGATGACCTCGCTGTTGCCGCCGTCGGTGCCGCCGGCCAGCAGCAGGATGTCCGGCGCCAGCTCCTCGATCCGATTCACGTCCGCGGCGGTCAGGCGGTACGCGAAGGTCCCGACCAGCCGCGCCCCGGCGCCCAGCGCCGCCTGGCGCGCCGCCTCCGCGGTCAATTCGCGCACAAGGCCGACCGTGACCATGCGCAAGCCGCCGGCGGCGCTGGAACAGGCAAGGCGGTAGGCGAACGCGGGCAGGACGCCGATTTGCCGCTCCAGATCGGCGAGCGCCGCGCGCATGCCAATGGTGATGTCGGTGCCTACCGTCGACGGTCCCTGTCCCGCACCGATGATCGTCGCTCGCTCCACGTCGACCGCACGCAGCTTGGTGTAGGTGCTGCCGAAGTCGATGAGCAGGGCGGCTCTCATGGTCGCTTCCGGCGCACTACCGCTGCGGCGAAGAGTCCCGCGCGCGCAGGTCGAAATCCTGCGCCAGGATGCGGATCACGTCGTCGGTCCGGGTGCCGGGCGGGAAGGCGCGGTCGAAGCCCATCGCGACGAAGCGCTGTTCCACTTCCTCCCACGTCTGCTTGCCGACGACCAGATTGCCGCCGACGTAGATCAGGATGCGCTCCAGCCCCGCCTCGATGCACAGATCGCGAAAGCCGCGACAGTCGAGCTCCCCCTGGCCGTACAGCGACGACACCAGGATGGCGTCGGCGTTGGTCTCGATGGCCGCCTTGACGAATTCCGCCGCCGGGGTGAGCGCTCCCAGCGCGACGACCTTGTACCCGGCCTTTTCCAGCGCCATCGAAAGGATGCGGTTGCCGACGATGTGGGTGTCGGAACCGATGACACCGGTAACCAGGGTCTTGCCGGACATGAGTAACTCCCGCGGGCAGTCAGCGCCCGCCCGGCCGCCCGAAGGGCGCTGTGCGCCCCCTTGGGGGGCAGCGAACAAAGTGAGCGTGGGGGCTCATCAGTGAAATGCGGCGCGGGCCACGGCGCACTCAGCCACCGCGTGCGGTTCGAGGCGCGGCGCGCAGCCCGCGGCGAGCACCACCGCGCCGTCCGCGAAGCGCAGCGGCTCGGCGAGCAGGCGCGTTACCGGCTTGAGGAAGCCGTTCATCTCGCCGGCGTTGGTGATCAGCGTGCGCGCGACGCAGGCCTCCATCCAGCAGCCGACCTCGCAGGCGACGCCGTTGCCGAGCACGGGCTCCATGCCCAGCTCGCGGATACGGCGGATGCCCTTCGCCAGCGACTCGAGGCTGCCCATCTTCATCAACTTGAGCTTGATGAAGCGCGCCGCCCCGAGCCTTGCCGCTCGCTCGATGTCCTCCATGCCGTAAATCGACTCGTCCAGCATCATCGGGACCGCCGAAACCGCAGCCACCGCCTGCGCGCCATCCCAGTCGCCGGCCGCGCACGGCTGCTCGAACAGCTCGATGCCCTCGGGGTCGAGCGCTGCGGCGAAGGCGCAGCCCCGTTCGCGGTCATACCCCTGGTTGGCGTCGAGGCGCAACAGGCAGCGGCCGGCGACTATCCTCTGGATCAGCCTGACCCTGCGGGCGTCCTCATCGGCGTCGAAGCCCACCTTCACCTTCAGGGTGCCAAAACCGTCGTCCAGCAAACGGGCCACTTCCACCTCCAGTTCGCGCGCCTCGCTGCCGTTCACCACGCCGAGCAGCGGCACGCGCGTCGCGCCGTGCACCTGCAACCAGACGCTCGACTGCAGCATCTCCATCGCCGTCGTCAGGCCGGTCGCCGCGAACGGCGCCGTCTCGACGACGCCGGCCGCGAGTTCAGCGCAACGCTCCGGCGCCAGGCCGGGAAAGCCGGCGGCCAGCCGCCGCATCAGCTCCCACGCGCCGTCGATCGTCTCGTCGGTGTAGCCGGTGAGCAGCGTCGCCTCCCCCAATCCGATACGGCCGTCGTCGTCCTGCGCCTCGACGACGATCGTGTCGAACCGCGTCACCGGGCCGAACGCCAGCTTGTACGGCATCGCCAGCGGCACTTCGAGCCGGTACAGGTTCAGTCGTTCGACGATCGCCACTTTCCACCTCGCGCGCCGCTGGAGGCTTTCCGCGCCACCATCAGGAAGACGGGATAGCGGCGCGGCCGACTGTCGACCATCTTCTCGATCTCGTGGGCCGTCGAGAACTCCACGGTCGTGAATCCGGCCTCCCGCGCCTGTGCGCCGAGCCGCACGCGATCGAAACCGAGGTGGCCGTCGAATCCCGCGCCATGGAAGGAGCCATCCTCGGCGTCGAGATCGGCAAGGCACAGGAGTCCGTTCGTCGCGAGCACGGCGTGGAAGCGCCGCAGGATAGCGTCCGTGTCCGGGATGTGGTGCAGCGTCATCAGCGAGTAGATGATGTCGTAGCGCTCGGCCGGCATCGGGTCGACCAGCAAATCGAGTTTCACGGCGCGCATCGCGGCGTCGTTCGCCGTCGCGATCTTGCCCGCAGCGACCGCGAGCATGCCGTCGGATACGTCGGCAAGCGTGACCTGCCCGAGCCGCGGGCGCAGCATGAAGCTCAGCAGCCCCGTGCCGCAGCCGTACTCCATGGCGCGCATCGAGCCGGTGAGCGAAACATTGCGCACGATCGCGTCGGCGACCGCCTGCGCGCGATCGACCTTGGTCGGATCGTCGTCCCAGGTCGCCGCCCGGGCATCGAAGTCGCTTATCGTCATGGCGTTCCGCTCTCCGTAGGCTTCAGCCGTGCCGGCCCCCTGTGTCGGGGGAGGTCTTCGGTCAGGAATCTGACATCCGACGAAAACAGATCGTACTCGGTCAAGTCGGCCAGAGGCACAAACCGTATCTGTTTGATCTCCGGCGAGCAGGGCTTGGTCTGTCCGGACTCGAGGCTGCGCCGCAATGCTGCAAATCCGTCGCGGGGCGCACATCGAAAGTAGAAGTCCAGCCTGTACGGTCCGGGTTCCTCGGCAACATAGGGTATGGCATCGATTCCAAGCAGGCTGATCACGGTGATTTCGATACCGAGTTCCTCCAATATTTCCCGGCGCAACGCGGCCTCGATCACGTCGTCGGAAGAGCGGTCGCCGCGTCGTCGGTCAGGATCACCGGGGGTCGACTCAAGCGACCCCCCAGGAAGGCCCCATGCGCCTCTGGGCCGATAGCTGTGTTCCACCAACAGCACCTCCACGGGGGAGGCGTTCTCGTCGATCATGACCGCAACAGCCCCTACCAGCCACTTGCGCGCGAGCAGCCCCTTCAGGAACCCTGCCAGCCGAGGCGGAAACAGCCGCCAAACGAGAAGCGAAAGCCTGTGCAGCTTGGGGTGATGCTCAATGAAACGCGCTAGCCAAGCAAACATCTCTGCCTATAAGGGAGTGAGCAACGTCGCCGGGGACCGGACTTGACTGAGATGCCCAGAGTGCGACGCAACAGTATCAAGGATTACGGCCTTTCGGGAAGGGCAGCTTCTGGTCGAGCAGCTTGCCCTTGTTCCACGGTTCTGCACGCCGTTCGGTCTTGGTGGCGGCATCCATGAACAACTCCTTGGTTGAGTGCAGGAGTCTCATGTCGAACCTGGCCGACGTGCGATTGTCGACTCGTTGCCGACGCCGAGCCTGCTCCATTCCGGTCGTCAAAATCGATCGAAGCCGCCGTTCAGGTCACGGCAACGACGGGCCTCGATCTTGTTGAACGCCTAGACAGGCGCATGCCGACGGCCACCAGGCGCCCTCGCTGACGCTCGCGAAACGCCCGATGCCGGGCAATCAAGGCGTCGCGGCGACGCCCGATCACCCCAGCTTCCCGTCGGCCCGCGCAAGTCAAGCCATGCTACGCTATTGTTGATAGCGCGTTGAGGGGTTGGATTCACTATCTCTCCGGCCAGCAGTCGTTCGGTTTCGTCGCGTGTCGCGACAGCGTGCCGAACGTGCAGCGCGCCGGAAATGAGACGGGTCGACGCGGGGGACTTCACTCACTGACACAAGCAGGGAACGCCATGACTGCCGACGTTGGCCGAACGGGAGGGCACCCTTCGTCGCCCGGGCTTCTCGTTCTCGCGATTGCATCGACCCTGTGCGGCTGCGTGACGCTGCCGCCGCTGCGGCCGTTTGCCGTCGAGCAGATCCACGATAGCGGCGGCGTGGCGTGCCTCTGGACTGCCGGCAAGGCCCAGCACTCGGCCTGGTCGTTACTCGACTACGCCATCGTCATCGGCATCGACGGTCGGGCGCTTCCGCCAGAGTACCGACCTGCGGCCGGGATACAGCCCTCAAGCACGTGGCGATTCGAGGTGCCGGTCGGTCGGCATGTCGTCGAAGTGCTGAACAAGGAGATGACGCTCCTCTGCGGCTACCTGGGTTGCCTGTTCATGGAGGGCCAAACCCGCGTCATCGAGTTCATCGCAGAAGCGGGCCGGGCTTACGTGCCACTTGCCGACGACAAGTGTGGGCGTAAATGGATCTGGATCGCGGATGAGGGTCCGAATGGCCCTAACGGCCCAAACACCAGGCAGGTCGAATTTTCGGCCGGATTGCCGACTGTCGGCGGAGAGAGCCCGCCCGCAAGATCCTGCTGACTTTTGGGTCACGCCTCGGGTAGGATCGCCCTCCATACCGTGGAGTCCTGCCTGCGCGCGAGTAGCCCAGGCGCGGGCCCGGCGGCGCGTCCGCCAACGGATTCAATCACGACGACTTCCGCGAGGACCGCTCGCGTCGCAGCTTTCGCTGCTGCAGCCGGTGCCGCACCAGCGGATAGATCAGCGCGATGCACGCCATCACCATCAGGACGCCGCTGACCGGACGCGTGAAGAACACGGTCCAGTCGTTGTTGAAGCTGACCATCGTCGTCATGAAGCTGGTCTCCGCGAGCGGTCCCAGAATCACGCCCAGCACCAGCGGCGTGATGGGGAAGCGAAAGCGCTCGAACAGATAGCCGACGATGCCAAAGGCCGCGAGCAGCCAGAGGTCGGTCACGTTGTTGCGCGAGGCATAGGCGCCAAGAAAGCAGCACATCACGACATAAGCGGAGACGATCGCCTCCGGCAGGTCCAGCACCTTGACCATCAGCTTCGCGGCGAAGTAGCCGATCACGCACATGGCGACGATGCCGACGAACAGCGACGCGAACATCGCGTAGATGATCTGGGGGGACGATTGGAAAACCTGCGGCCCGGGTTGCATTCCGTGCAGGAGGAATGCCCCGAGAATGATGGCCGTAGCGCCGCTCCCCGGAATGCCCATGGTCACCAACGGAATGAGCGCACCGCCCACCGACGAGGTGGCGGCGGTTTGCGGCGCGATGATGCCCTCCGGAATGCCGGTGCCCAACTGGTCCCTCTTCTTGCCGTACTGCAATTCGCTGCCATAGGAGACGAACGAGGCGATGGTGGCGCCGGCGCCGGGCACGAGCCCGACGACGATGCCGATCAGCGAGCCGCGCAGGAACGTCATCCTGGCCGCCAGGATCTCCCGGAATGTGGGCAACTGGGTCTTCACCTCGCCAGCGCTGTCCACCGCCACGGAGACGAAACCCTTCTCCATTCGCGAGAACACCTCGCCCAGGCCGTACGCGCCCACCATCACGACGAGGTAATGGATGCCGTCCTTGAACAGCGGCACGCCGAACACGAAGCGCTCGGCGCCGTAGATGTCGTCGACGCCGACGGTCGCGATGAGGAGACCGAAGAACAGGCTGATGAAGGCATTGGTCATCGACCCGCCGCCGAGCGAGCCGACGCTCACCAGCCCGAAGAAGACGATGGCGAAGTACTCGGGTGTCGAGAAGGTCAGCGCGATGTTGGCGATGGGCTGCGCCAGCGTCACCATGACCGTGGCCGACAGCAGGCCGCCGAACAAGGCCGAGACGAGGGTCCAGCCCAGCGCCGCCGCGGCCCGGCCCTTGCGCGCCATCGTGTAGCCGTCCCAGAGCAGCGGCACGTCCATCGGCTCGCCCGGAATGCGGAACAGGATCGACGTCCACGCTCCGGCGTAGGTTCCCGAGACGTACATCGATGTCAGCAGGATGATCGCTGGCGTGATCTGCATGCGGTACGTGAATGGCAGCGCGAGCACCACGCCCATCACCAGCGTGAGGCCCGGCAGCACCGCGACCAGCAGGCCGAGCACGACGCCGATGACCAGGACCAGCAGGTTGGCGGGCTCCAGGACCTGCAGGAATCCGGTCCCGAGGTGGTGCAGGATTTCGATCACGGCGCTAGCGGATGCCCATGACCTGCATGAGAAGCAGGCTCACGGCGGAGAACGGCGCGACGCCGATCGGCAGCGAAATGTAGGCCACCTTCATGAAGAAGTAGACCATGAGCAGCGTGCCGGCGAGACTGACACCGAGCGCCAGCCACAGCCTCCGGTAGCGCCCCAGGCCGATGAATGCCACCAGGTACAAAGCCGTGGTGAGGAAGAAGCCCGTCACCGGCACCACCGCCGCATAGAGCACGGTGATGCCTATCCCCAACGCCAGCAGCACCGGGTAGGACCGGCCTTCGTCCGCCGCCGGCGGCAGGCCTTCGTCGGTCGGCGGCGAGGCGGAAAGGGTCTGCAGCACTCCGCGCACCGAATCGTCGCGCGCGAACACGCCGATCTTGACGATCTCGTAGACGCAGGTGGCGATCATCAGGAGCAGCACCAGCTTCGGCCAGAAATCGGGACCGATGCGTCCCGCGGGAGCGAAGAAGTCGATCCCGCTGGCGCTGCGATACAGCAGCGCGGCAATCCCGAGCACGATGACGTAGGGCGCGATGCGGGCGGCCTTGCGGCGCGAAATCATGGCGGGCTTCCTCGGGGCGCGGCGGCGGCCGAAACAAGATGGGAGAATGCGGGACCGCGATCGAATGCGAACGCGACTGCGACCGCGGCCACAGCCGCGGCGCGCCCCGCCAACGTTCCTACTGCGCCATGCCCGCTTCCCGGGCGAACTTCTTCATGTTGTCGAGCTCGCTCGCCAGGAAGGCCTGCGCATCGGCCGCCGACTGGTAACTCTTCGGATTCGCGTACTGGTCGGTCAGATAGGCCTTGTAGTCGTCGCTGGCGGCCACCTTGGCCAGCGCGTCGGCCAGCACCTTGACCTTCTGCGGATCGGTGCCCGCCTTCACGGTCACCATGCGGAACTGGTTGATGTTCACCGGGTGACCGACCTCGACGGAGGTCTGAACATCAGCATAGAGCGGGAAGCGCTGCGTGTCGAAGATGACGATCGGGCGAATCTGCTTGCTTTCGAGGAGGGTCTTCACGTCGCCCAGCTGTTCGTACAGCAGATCGGCATGGCCGCCCAGGATCGCGGTGTAGCGCTCGCCCGGATTGGCGAACGGCACCGAGGCGAGGTTGATGCCCTTCTTGGCGAAGTAATTCACGGTGATGTCGTCCGGCGTACCGAATCCGGTGACCGCAACCTTCAGCGGCCGCTTCTTCGCTTCCGCCACGAGGTCGTTCCAGGTCTTGATGGGGCTTGCCGCCGGAACGAAGAACGCCGACGGCTGCTTGATCATGATGGCGACCGGCGTGATGTCCGAGAATTTCCAGTTCGGCTTGCCGGCGGCCTGGGTGCCGAAGGTGTCGCCGGTCATGATCGAAATGGTGTAGCCGTCGGGGGCGGCGGCCAGCATCTTGGCGAGGCCCGTCTGCCCCGAAGCGCCGGCGACGTTGATGACGGGGAACGACACCTTGAGCAGCTGCTCCAGCATCACGCCGGACTTGCGGGCCACCTGATCGGCGCCTCCGCCCGGACCCCAGGGAACGACGAACTCGACCGGGCGTGTCGGATAGGCTTCCTGCGCCGCGGCCGGGCCCGATCCGGCCGCTGCGACCGCCAGGCAGACCCCCGCCAATGCGCCGGCCGCGGCGCGACGTGCGTCGACAATCATCATCGCTGTCTCCTCCTTCATTGGGCAGGCGACCTCTTCCGGGCCGGCCCACCGGGGCAACCGTCGACGACGGCCGCAACCCGGCTCCCTCGCCCGCAATGTACCGGGGCCGCGGCCGGGCATCAACTACCGGCCGTCTTTGCCCGCCGTTTCATCGCCACCGTTGGCTGCGTCGGCGCCGCCCGCCGCCGCCAGCTTGAGCCGCTGCACCTTGCCCGACGGCCCCTTCGGCAGCTCCGCGAGGAAACGGTAAACCTTCGGCGTCTTGTAGCGTCCCAGCTCGGTCAGGCAATGGGCGCGCAGATCGGCCTCCGCGCATGTCGCACCCGGCTTCAGCACGACGCAGGCGAGGATCTCCTGGCCGTACTCGCGATCGGGAATGCCCACGGCCGCCGCCTCCAGCACGGCGGGGTGCTGCAGCAGCGCCTCGTCGATCTCGCGCGGCGCGATGTTCTCGCCGCCCTTGATGATGAGCTCCTTCAGGCGCCCGGTGATGAAGTAGAAGCCGTCAGCGTCGCGATAGCCGAGATCCCCCGTCGCGAGCCAGCCCCCGGGGCGCAGCGTTCGCGCCGTCGCCTCGGTATCCTTGTGGTAGCCCGTCATCACGTTGTCGCCGCGCAATTCGATCTCGCCGCGCTCGCCGGTGCCGAGCTCCGCCCCATCCGGCGCGACGACGCGCGCCGCCATGCCCAGCGGGCGACCCGGCGAGCCGATCTTGCGCGCGCCGCGATCGAGCGGGTTCGCGAACGCGACCGACGCGCACTCGGTGAGTCCCATCCCCTCCAGCACCGAAATGCCGAAGCGCGCCTCGAACGCCCGGTGGTGCTCCGGCGGAAGCGGCGCGGACGCCGAGCGCGCGAAGCGGATGCGGCGGCACGCCTCGGCCTGCGCGGCCGTCAGGTCCGGCCCGTTGAGGAGGTAGGCAATGATCGTCGGCACGATGTTGAGCCATGTCGGCCGGTAGCGCTCGACCAGCGGCCACCATTGCGACACGCTGAAGCGGTGCGGCATCACGATGCTGCCACCCGACACCAGTGGCGAGACCGTCGCGATGCATTGACCATTGACGTGGTAGAGCGGCAGCGAGGAGAGCACGCGATCGGCGGGCGCGAGCTCGTGCGCGGCGGCGACGGAGCGCCCGGCGTGGACGAGGTTGCCGTGCGACAGCAACGCGCCCTTCGGCGTACCCGTCGTGCCCGACGTGTACATCAGCATCGCGGGCGTCGTAGCTTCGAGCGCGCGGCCGGATTCATCGTCGCGGGCCGCGCGCAACTCGAGGTCGTCGGGCGAGGTCGCCCGCACCATCGCGCGGCTGCCGATCCGCGCGACGATCGCCGCGAGCCGCGGGACGAACTCCGGCGCGGCAAACACGATCCGCGTCGCCGAATGCGCGAGCGTGTGCTCGATCAGCGCGTCCTGCGCGAGCAGGCTGACCGGCGACACGACGTAGCCGCCGTACATGGCGCCGAGGAACGCGCTGGCAGCAGCCACGCCGTTCGGCAGCATGTACGACACAACCTCGCCGGGCCGGATGCCGCGCGCGGCGAGCTCCGCGTCGAACGCGCGCGCCGTTGCCCGAAGTCCCGCGTAGGTCAGCTCGACGCCCGGCTCGGGGGCGAACAGGAATGGCGCGTCGGGCTGCGCGGCGGCGTGCCGATCGATGATCTCCCGCAGCGTGGTCATGCGGACGGTCCGGCTAGAGCCCGTGCTTCCCGCGGTACTCCGCGAAGAAGTCGTCGTCGGTCGGCTCGCGCACGAGCTCCGGCGGCAGCGTGTGCACGACGCGGGTGATGTTGAGGAAATGCCGGTAGTTGAGGTTGTCCGAGATGCTGTTTCCGCCCCAGGTGCCGCAGCCCATCGACAGCGAGAACGGCAGCGCGTTGTCGAAACTGCCCCCGGTGGCAAAGCAGTGCGCCTGGTTGACGATCACGCGGCAGACGGGCAGCGTGAGCCCCAGCTGCAGCCCCCGTTCCGGGACGCTCGTGTGCAGGCCGACCGAGTGCCCGGCGCCCTGATAGCGCAACAGCCGCTCGGCGAGCGCCGTGGCCGCCGCGAAGCCGTCGGCACGATAGAGTGCCAGCACCGGCGAGAGCTTCTCGCCGGAGAACGGATGCCCCGGGCCGACGCCGGTCTCGGCAACGATGAGGAACTTCGCGACGCGAACAGCGGGCCGGTCGAGCCCCGCCCGCGCGGCGATCGTGCCGGCGGATTGCGCGACGAACGCCGGCGCGAGCTTGCCTCCGCTGAACATCGCCGCCTGGAGCTGGCGCGCCTCGAGGGCATCGAGCAGCACGCCGCCCTCGGCCGCGAACCGCGCGACCAGGGCGTCGTACACGCTCGCGTCCGCGATCACGCTGTTCTCCGAGGAACACGAGGTCGCATGATCGAAGGTCTTCGAGCGGGCGATCTTCGCGGCCGCCACGGGCACGTCGGCCGTCTCGTCGACGACCACCGCCACGTTGCCGGCACCGACGCCGAGTGCCGGCGTGCCGCTTTCGTAGGCCGCGCGCACGTTGGTCTGCGAGCCGGTCGCCACGACGAGATCCGCCGCGCGCATCAGCGCATAGGTCAGCTCGCGGGTGACGGGCGCCGGCAGTTGCAGCACGAGATCGCGCGGCGCCCCGATCCGGTCGAGCTCGGCATGCACGAATTCCAGCAGCAGCGCCAGGGTCGACTGTCCCTTCGGCGACGGCGCGAGGACGATCGCGTTGCGCCCCTTGAGCGCATTGATGATGTTGTTCGCCGGCGTCGCGCCGGGATTGGTCGACGGCGTGATCGCCGCGACGACGCCGACCGGCCGCGCGATCTCGACGAGGCCGCGCGCGGGGTCCGCGCTGATGACGCCCACCGACTTCGCGCCCTGGAGATCGCGCAGCAGGCCGATCGTCTTGCGCCGGTTCTTCGCGATCTTGTCGGCGACGTCGCCCAGCCCGGTGTCGCGCACCGCGCGTTCGGCGAGCGCGCGGTTGCGGCCTGGCTCCACAATCGCCCACGCAGCGGCCGTCACCGCTTCGTCGACTCGCTGTTGCGTCCAGGTCTCGAATTCGCGCTGCGCCGCGCGGGCCCGCGCGACCAGCGTCGCTGCGACCACGTCGGGTGTTTCGGTAGGGCTCGGGGCCATGGTGACGGCGCGCGCGGAGAAAATCGGGCACCCATTCTGCCACGCCGCCTGCGCCAGAGGCCGGTCATGCCGCCATCCGCGCAGATCGCGCGGAGCACGATCTTTCCCGGTCTGATCCCGGTATCCATCAGGCGCTATGTCGCGCGGAGCCTCGTGACCTTCAGCCCCGAATACCGGCGCTCTGCCTTCTCGTCTTGCATCGGTCCTGGAAATCCGTAGCGCCGCCCCCACGTTGGCACGAGGTCCTTTGGAAGTCCTCTTTGGAAGTCCTGTTTCGCGCGCTGTTCCGCCGATGTCCAGGGGCCAGGTCATGGGTCGCCGAGAAGTCAATATTTGTCCTGGACAATTTATTGACATGGTTGATTTGATTGTGTATTGTTCGCCTTCATAAAGATTATGTTCAGGACAAATCCCTTGCTTGATCGGCTCTCCAGGACAAACCTTCGCCGCCGTCCTCGGCTCGTCCACAGCGCCACACGGGGCCCACGCTGGCCATCCTTGGTCGCGATCGTGTTCATGGCGCTGCTCGCGACCCCGGAGGGCCGAGCGGATGGCAACGCCGGACGCGGCAACGTCGCGGCCCCGGCGACCCTTCCCCTCGCGACCGGGCCCTCGGCCGACTCGCCAAAGGCCACGGCGCGCGGCGCGACGCCCTCTCCAGGCGCCCCGGACGCCAGTTGCCCGCCATTGCTCCGCCACACGCTGAACAGCCTGCAGACCGGACAGCCGGAGTCACTTTGCCAGTACAGCGGCAAAGTCGTGCTGATCGTGAATACGGCGAGCTTCTGCGGGTACACGAACCAGTACGAAGGGCTCGAAACGCTGTACCGCAAGTACAAGGACCGAGGACTCGTCGTGCTGGGTTTTCCGTCGAACGATTACGGTGCCCAGGAGCCCGGGTCGAACAAGGCAATCGCCGAGTTCTGTCGCACGACCTATGGCGTCCAGTTCCCGATGTTCGAAAAGGCCTCAGGTACCCGGCTTGCCGTCCAACCGCTCTACGCCGAGCTCGTGGCCAAGACCGGGCAGGCACCGCAGTGGAATTTCCACAAGTACCTCGTGGACCGGTCCGGCAAACGCGTCGAGAGTTTCGGCAGCGCCGTGGAGCCGGGGCAGCGCGCGTTCGTGGCGACGATAGAGCGGCTGCTCGCAGACAAGCCGCCGACATGAACGAGTCGTTTTGAGCGCATGAGCGCCGTAACCACCACACAGAAGGAGCATTGACGTGCGCATCGCGATCGTCGGCGCCGGGATCGCCGGACTCGGCAGCGCGTGGCTGCTGCAGAAGCAGGGGCACGCGGTGACGCTGTTCGAGGCTAACGACTACCTCGGGGGGCACACGCACACGGTCGACGTCACGCTCGACGGCCTGACCGCCCCGGTGGACACGGGCTTTCTCGTGTTCAACGATCGCACCTACCCGCATCTCGTCGCGCTGTTCGACGAGCTGGGCGTAGCCAGCGTGGCCTCCGAGATGTCCTTCTCCGCGCGCATCGATGCCGCGCGGCTGGAGTGGGCGGGCACCAGCGTCGCGTCCCTTTTCGCGCAGCCGCGCAGCGCGTTGCGGCCGGACTTCTGGCGGATGCTTGCCGACATCGCGCGCTTCAATCGCGAAACTACCGCCCTGCTCGAAAGCAATGCCATGTGGTCGATCTCGCTCGGCGAGTTCCTCGACGAGCGCGGGTTCGGCGCGCCGCTGCGCGATTGGTACCTCCTGCCGATGGCAGCGGCCATCTGGTCGTCACCCCGAAAGGACATCCTCGACTTTCCGCTGCCGACATTCGTCCGCTTCTGCCACAACCACGGCCTGCTTTCCATCCGCAATCGGCCGCAATGGCGGACGGTGCGCGGCGGCGGCCGCGAGTACGTCGCGAAGATCGCCGCGCGGCTTCCCGACGTGCGCCGCGCGACGCCGGTGCAGCGCATCCGGCGCGGCGCGCACGGCGTCGACGTCGAGGCCGCCGGACGCGTGGAGCGTTTCGACGAGATCGTCCTCGCCTGCCACAGCGACCAGGCACGCCGGCTGCTCGCCGATCCGACGTGGAGCGAGGACCGGCTGCTGTCGGCGATCCGTTACCAGCCGAACCGGGTCGTGCTGCATACCGATATCGCGCTCTTGCCACGCTCGCGCCGGGCGTGGGCGGCCTGGAACTATCTTGCGGCCGACGATCCGGACGGAGCACGTTCAGTCGCGGTATCCTATCTGCTGAACAAGCTGCAACCGCTCCCGTTTGCGACGCCGGTCATGGTGACGCTGAACCCGCCCTTCGCTCCCGATCCTGCGCTCACGCTCCGGGAATTCGAGTACTCGCATCCGCTGCAGGACGGCCCGGCGCTGGACGCGCAGACGCGGTTCGCGTCGCTGCAAGGCCTGCGCCACACCTGGTACGCGGGGGCCTGGCTCGGCCACGGCTTCCACGAGGACGGCTTGAAGTCGGCGCATGCGGTCGCCTCCGGCATTGCGCGCCTGGGCACCGTTTCCGCGCGCCTGCCCATGGCCGAACTCGCTGCCGCCTGATCGATCGATGCACGCCGCACGGACCTTCGCTGCCCGCCCTGTCGCCACATCGGCGGCGGCGCCGCGCGCGCTTTCGATGGCCACGCCCGCGATCATCCACGGCGAGGTGACGCACCGACGCTCGCGCCCCGCGCGGCACGCGTTCACGTATCCGGCCTTCTGCTTGCGCCTGCCGCTGTCGCAGCTGGCCACGATCGCGAGCCGCGGCATCGCCCACAACCGGCGCGGCGCCGTATCGTTTCACGACCGCGATCACGGCCCCTGCGACGGCAGCCCGCTCCTGCCCTGGATTCGCTCGCTGCTCGCCGCCGAGGGTGTTGCGGCCGACGGCGAGATCGTGCTGCACGCCTTTCCGCGCATGCTGGGCTACGTGTTCAATCCCGTGAGCTTCTGGGTCTGCCATGACCGTGCCGGCGCAGTGCGCGCCGTGCTGTGCGAAGTGCGCAACACCTTCGGCGAGCGCCACCTCTATCTGCTGGCGGGCGCCGATGGCGCACCGCTCGCCAGCGGCGTGACCCTGGCGGCAGCCAAGGTCTTCCACGTTTCGCCGTTCTGCGACGTCAAGGGCCGCTACGCTTTCCGCTTCCATTTCGGCGCCGAGCGCTGGCTCGCGCGCATCGACTATTTCGACACCGACGACAGCGAGCCGCTGCTCGAGACCTGGATTTCGGGACCGGCGGAAGTGCTCACGCCCGCCGCAACTCGCGGTCTGGCGTGGCGCTACCGGTTGTTCACGATCGGTGTCGTCGCCCGCATCCATTGGCAGGCGCTGCAACTCTGGGTGAAGCGCGTGCCGTACTTCGCCAAGCCGGCGCCGCCACGGACGTCGCTGTCCCGCTGATACGACCATGACCAGCTTCGAGACCACCAACCAGCATCCGCTCGCAGCGTCGCTGCCGCCGGCCGGAGCACCACCCGCCGCCCGCATCCTGCTGGCCCTGCTCACGCGCCTGGCGCGCGGCGAACTCGTCGTGATCGACCCGGACGGTCGCGGTCGCCGGTTTGGCCCTGGGAATGACGAAGCGGGCCATGGCGAATTCCGGTTTCGCGACTGGCGGCTCGCGCGCGCCATTCTGACCGGCGGCGACGTCGCCTTGGCCGAGGCCTGGATCGACGGCCGCTGGGACACGCCGGACCTGCCGGCCCTGCTGACGGTGCTCGCGCACAATCAGCCGGTGCTCGAGCGCGCCTTCTACGGCCATGCCTGGCAGCGCGCCTTGTTTCGCTTCAAGCACTGGCTCAATGCGAACAGCAAGCGCAAGGCCAAGCGCAACATCGTCGCGCACTACGATCTCGGCAACGATTTCTACCGGCTGTGGCTGGATCCGACGATGACCTACTCGTCGGCGCTGTTCGGTGGCGATTTCACGCAACCCCTCGCCCGCGCGCAGCAGGCCAAGTACGAACGCATGCTTGCGCAACTCGCCTTGCCGCCGGGTGCGCACATCCTCGAGATCGGCTGCGGCTGGGGCGGATTCGCCGAGGTGGCTGCGCGCGCGGGTTACCGCGTCACGGGGCTGTCGCTGTCCGACGCGCAGACCGCGTACGCGCGAGCGCGCATCGCCCGCGCCGGGCTCGCCGACCGCGTGACGCTCGCCGTCCGGGATTACCGCGACGAACGCGGGACCTACGACGGCGTGGCCTCGATCGAGATGTTCGAGGCGGTGGGGGAGAAATACTGGCCCGCGTACTTCTCGACGCTGCGGCGCTGCCTCGCGCCTGGCGGCCGCGCCTGCGTGCAGACAATCACCATCGCCGACGACCGCTTCGAGCGATACCGTACGCAATCCGATTTCATTCAGCAATACATCTTTCCGGGCGGAATGCTCGCGTCCCCGTCGCGCTTCGTCGCGCACGCCGCGCAGGCCGGACTCGACGTCGTGCAAACGCAGATGTTCGGCCGGGACTACGCGGCAACGCTGGGCCGCTGGCTGGAAGCGTTCGACGCCAGCGCGGGCGCAGTGCGCGGGCAGGGCTTCGACGAGAAATTCATCCGTTGCTGGCGGTTCTATCTCGCGTACTGCATCGCGGGCTTTGCCAGCGGATCGACCGATGTCGCGCAATACACCCTCGCCGCGCGCTGACCGCGCGCGGGCGCTGGCCGGCGCGTTCGCCGCAGCTTTCGCCGTCGCTGCGAGCGCCGACCACTTGAGTGTCGCCGCACCACCGCTTCCGGCCGCCGTCGCCGCCGTCGTGCCCGGCCTCCGGCCACAGGGAGGCGGCGAGATCACGTTCTTCGGCCTGTCGATCTACGACGGCTGGTATTGGGCTGGCGCGCACGCCTGGACAGCCACCGGGCCCCACGCACTCGATCTCCATTATCACCGCAATCTCGAAGGCGCCAGCATCGCGGAGCGCAGCGTCACCGAAATCGAAGGGATCGGCGCCGGCAATGCCACGCAGCGCCAACGCTGGGGCGAGGCGATGCGCCGCATCTTTCCCAACGTGCGCAAGGGCGACCGGATCACCGGGGTCAACCTCCCCCCGGGCATCGTCCGCTTCTTTTTCAACGGCCAGCCGATCGGCGAGATCGACGACCCTCTATTCGCGCGCGCGTTTTTCGGCATCTGGCTCGATCCGCGCACTTCGCGCCCGGAGTTTCGGAAGCTGCTGCTGGGCACGCCGGAGTAGCCACCGCCATGCACGACACCGCTGCGGGCGCGAGCGGGTTGGCGGCGGCGCCGCCGTAACCATTCACCGGCCGGAAATCCGGTCCCGAAAGGAAACGATGATGTTGCTCAAGACCACGCTGGCGGTGCTCGCCGTCGCCGGGCTCACCGGCTGCGCGACGACGGATATCGCCGAATACAAGGCGGAACAGCCGCGGCTCGACCTCGCGCAGTATTTCAACGGCACGATCGATGGCTGGGGGATGTTCCAGGACCGCTCGGGCAAGGTCGTGAAGCGTTTCTACGTTCGCATCGACGCGACTTGGACGGGCAACGAGGGCACCCTCGACGAGCACTTCGAGTATGCGGACGGCGAGAAGCAGAACCGCGTCTGGAAACTCGTCAAGAACGGCGATGGGTACAGCGGCACGGCCGCCGACGTCGTCGGCAGCGCCCAGGGAACGGCTTCGGGCAACGCGCTGCGGTGGAACTACGTGCTGGCCCTGCCCGTCGACGGCCGCACCTGGAACATGGACATGGACGACTGGATGTACCTGATCGACGACAAGACGATGCTGAACCGGACGACGATGTCCAAGTTCGGCTTCCGGGTGGGCGAGGTCACGCTGTCGTTCCGCAAGCGCTGAGCGCACGCCCGCGCCTGTTTCGCGAGCGTGCGCCGAACGCCCGGTCTTGCGCTCCCGTTGACCCTTCGCATGGAAGACACCGGTACCGTGATCACCCTGCGCGCGGATCGCGCCCGCGCCGGCATCGCGCCGTGGATCGGTGGTTCGATCGTGCACTACCACTGGCTCGACGGAGCGCGGCGGTACGACTGGCTTCGACCGGCCGCACCCGCGGACCTCGCGGATGGAACGGCCGATCGGCTCGCCTGCTTTCCCCTGGTGCCGTTTTCGAACCGCATTCGCGATGGACGGTTCGCGTTCGGCGGGCACGCGGTCGCGCTGCCGCGCAACCATCGGCCGCAGCCGCACGCCTTGCATGGCCATGGCTGGCAGGCGGCGTGGAGCGTGATCGAGCGCGAGGAGGACCGGATCACGCTGGAATACGATCACCGCTCCGGTGCCTGGCCGTTTCCCTATCGCGCCCGGCAGGAATTCCTGCTGACCGGCGACGCGCTGCGTTTGTCCCTGTCGCTCGAAAACCGCGGCCGCGAGGCGATGCCGGTGGGACTGGGCTTCCACCCCTATTTCCCCCGCACCCCCCACTGCCGGCTGTCGGCACGGGTCGACGCGATGTGGGCCACCGACGCCGAGGTGATGCCGACGGCTCTGGTCGATGCCGATCCACGACTCGGGGGCGCGTACGGGCTGCCGGTGGCCGATGTGTTGCTGGACAATGCCTTCACCGGCTGGGACAGGCAGGCGACGATAACCTGGCCGGAGCGCGGCACCCGGCTCCTGCTCGACGCCGACGTGCCGCTCGGGTTCCTCGTCGTCTACTCGCCGGCCGGCAAGGATTATTTCTGCGTCGAGCCGGTCAGCCACTGCACCGACGCGTTCAATCTGGCCGCGCAAGGTCGCGCCGATACCGGCATGCTGACGCTTGAAGTTGGCGCCAGCGTGTCCGCGATCGTGCACCTCAGGCCGAGCCTGGAGTAACGGGCGCGACCGACATCATCCCGGCCCTGACGGCGCTGCGGCCGTGCTTGCCGCGAGCCCACCGGCAGAGCATCAACGCGCCGTGACGCAGACACTCGCGTGCATCCGGACAGCAGCGCGACCATGACCGTATGGACGACGAACACGGCCGCGCGTCTGCCCGGCGTTGACAGTCATCGCACCGGGAGGCTTCACTATGCCAACGTCATAACATGGAACACAGGGTGGCATGCCAATGGACACGACCCGATCCTTGCTGCAGAACCTTTCGACCGACGCGCTGATGCGCAGCGATCTGATTCCGATCTGCGTGATCCGCGATTCGCTGCTGTTCCTGAACGGGCGCGGTGCAGCACTGCTCGGCCGTCCCGGCGACGAATTCCCGAAGGCTCTGCCGCTGCGCGAAATCGTCGCCGAGGCGGATTGGCCGCGTGTGGTGCGCAGCCTTCGCCGCACGACGCTGAAGCCCGGCAGTGGCGTATCGCTCATCTTCAGCGCCGTGCGCAAGAATGGTTCGATCATGGACCTGGAGCTGACCGGGGCGGTCGTCGCGGGCCAGGGCGAAATCTGCGTGGTCGCAGCTGCCAGCGACATCACGGAAAGAGTGCGCGACGACGCGCGGCTCAACTATCTCGCGTTCAGCGACGGCCTCACCGGTCTCGCCAACCGCACGCTCTTCCTCGACCGGCTGCGCCAGTCGCTGCTGGCATCGCGCCGGACGGGAGCCGGGTTCGCGCTGCTGGCATGCGATCTCGACGGCTTCAAGTCCATCAACGACACCTACGGCCACGAGGCGGGAGACCAGGTGCTCCGGGTCGCCGCTGAAAGGTTGCGCTCGTGCGGACGCGAGGTGGACACGGCAGCCCGCATGGGCGGTGACGAGTTCGCCCTCATATTGCCCGGCGTATCCGATCCAAACGACGCGGCGCTGGTGGCCAACCGCCTCATAGTCGCGCTTGGGGAGCCCATCGTGATCGATGGAGACTCGTGTTCCGTGGGGGCCAGTGTCGGCATCGCCCTTCATCCCCGGGATGGACACACGGTCGAAACACTCGTCCGCGCCGCCGACGCCGCGATGTACGCAAGCAAGGCGTCGGGCGGGAATTGCTCGAGCTTGGCCGATCCCCGCAAGCACGAAGGCAGTGCGACGGGCATCAACGTCGTCACCTGGAGCGACGCCCACAAGTTGGGGATCGGCACGATCGACGAGCAACACCGAGCGCTCGCGGCAATGGTCGGGCGGGTGGGCGCGGAATTCGCCGCTGGCGGGGACGCGCCGAAATTGCGCGCGTCAATGGCAGAGCTGGTCGCGTTCGCGCGAGCGCATTTCGCCGCGGAAGAGGCATTGATGGATCGTTACGCCATTGCGGACCGGGCGACGCACAAACAGGCGCATCGCCGGTTGCTGCAGGATGCCTTGAGTCTCGCGCATGCTTCCCGCAGCTCGAGCATGATGGTCACCGTGGGCTTTCTGCACGAGTGGTTGCTTCGCCATGTCGATACGGCCGACAGGGAGCTGGCGCGGCAGTTGCTGGCCAAGGGCTATTCCGAAGGCGGTTGGAGCGGCAACCGCTCGATCCGGGCGCGAGAGTTGCGGTGAGTTCGCTCGAGAGCCGGGCGACGATGGCGAAGATCGAGAGCTGTGGGTTGGCGCCGAGTGATGTCGGGAACAAGGAGGCGTCGAGCACGTACAGGTTGGCGAGGTGGTGATAGCGTCCGGCGGTGTCGACGACCGCGTGGCGCGGATCTGCGCCGAGCGGGCAGCCGCCCATCACGTGCGCGCTGACGACGGGCGTGACGAGCGGCGCGAAGGTGAATTCGTCAATGGCCTTGCGCACGGCGTTCCAGTCGCCGTATCCCGTGCCGTCGCCGTGAATGGGCATAACCTGGGTCGCACCGGCCGCAAATTGGATCTGGGCCATGGTGCGAAACGCGCGCCGCACGCCCTCCCAGACGTACGGCGTCAGCGGATAGTCGAGCACCGGTGTCCCGTCGTCGGAGAGCGTCACGGTGCCTCCGGGGCTCGCCGGGTGGAAACCGTCGCGCAGGAGGGCGATCACGACCTGCAGGTTCGGCAGGTGGCGCATCCATTGCGCATGCGGCGCGCCATGGTTGGGCAGCGTGATCGCGGCCAGCACCGGATGCAGCGGCGGCACCTCGAGCTTGAAGCCGATGGGACCCTCCACCGGCATCGTTTCGACGAAGTGATCGGAATAGATCGTCTGCGGCGCGCCAAAGTAGCCAGCGACCTCATCCGGCATCAGGGCCGCCGACACCACGGTGGGGTGCAGGAACGTCCGCTTGCCGAGGATAGCGTGTGGATCGGGCAGGTGGCTGCGGAGCAGCAGTCCCGGCGTGCCGATGCCGCCAGCGGCGCAGACGAAGGCTCCGGCGGTTAGCGTGATTCGGCGGGTGGTCGGGCGCACGCCCTGCGCGTCCATCGCCGCACAGGTCAGCGCCCTGACGCGGTCGCCGTCCCGTACGAACGCCTGCGCCCGGGCACGGGTGAGGAGCGTTGCTCCGCGGGCGAGTGCGGCGGGAATGGTCGTCACCGGCATCGACTGCTTGGCATCGATCGGGCAGCCCATTCCGCAGTAGCCGAGATTGACGCAGCCCGTGACGTTGCGCCGGATCGAGCCCGTCCGGATCCCGATCGCGGCCGCGCCGCGGGCCAATGCCGCGTTGTTCGCGTTCGGCGCCATGGTCCACGGCGCGATGGACAACCGCGTCTCCATGCGCGCGAACCAGGGCGCAAGATCCTCCACGCCGAACCCATCGAGGTGCAGCACCTGCGCCCAATACGCGAGCGTGGCCGGTGGCGTGCGAAACGAGGTCGTCCAGTTGACGGTCGTTCCGCCGCCGACGCATCGGCCCTGGAGAATGTTGATCGCCTTGTCTTTCGTCTTGCGCGCTGCCGAATCCTGGTAGAGATCCGGGTAGGCCTCCGCTTCGCTCATGTGGAATTCGCGTGCGGTGCGCAGCGGCCCTTCCTCGACCATGATGACGCTGAGCCCGGCTTCGCTCAGCATCTCGGCCGCGATACCGCCGCCCGCACCGGTGCCGACGATCGCGACATCGGCCGCGAGTGTGAGGTCGCGCTCGAGCACGGAGGCGTCGATCACTTCTCCTCCGCGGACAGGGTCGTTCGCGGCGTTGCGCAATAGGGAGGCGTCCAGCAGATCGTTCATTGCACGAGGACCGGAGGGCCCGGGTACCCGATGGACGACCATGCCCGCGGATTGCCGTACCACGCCGCGAGGACGAGCTGGTGCAAGGCATCGTAGGCCGAGCGCAGAAGCATCCAACGGCTTGTCCGCCAGCGCTCGAGGAATGCGGCGACAGCTTCGGGGCTCGCGTCCGCCCATGGTGCCATCACACCCGCCAGCGCGATCCGCGTCGGCGGGAGGCCCAGCAACGAGAACAGCTCGCCGAGCTCCTTCTGCGCGTTGGGCGCCAAGCCGCTCACGGCCCGCGCGACGTTGGCGACTGTTTCGGTCACCGCGGTGTGGCGATCCGCGGGCAGCGCGCCGTCAAGCATCACGGGCACGATGGCGGCGACGATCGCCGGTGCGGCGGGGTCGAGTGCGGCGAGCGAAGCGTCCGCAGCCGAGACCGAATCGTGTCCGCCTGTCCGGCGCAGCCAGTAGGCGGCGGCGAGCGTGGCACCGCCCGCGAGGCCGACGACAAGAAAGCTGCGGCGTGTGGTCATACGGGGAAGACGACAACGCTGGGCAATCCACCCCTCGCGCGAAGGCGCGCGGCGCAGACCGACGAGTTCAATCTAATGGGACCGTTTAGACGAAACAATCTAATTCGCTTCCTGCGCTCGCCGCACTGCTGCGTCGCCGCTTGAAACGGAATAGAGTGAAACTCTGTGCGACTCCGAGCGCGGATACATCCATGACCGTCCATCTCGCCGATCCCGAGCACAACCCCTCGTTCACCCGTGGCGTGTTCCTGGGCGAGATTCGCGAGGATCTCGTCTTTCCCTTCCCGGAACTCTCGCCTGCCGACAAGGAAAGCCTTGCCGCCATTCTCGATTCTTTTCGCGCGTGGGCGTCCGCCACGGTGGATACCGTGCGCCTCGACCGCGAGGGCCGCTTTGCGGACGATGTTCGTGCCGGCATGAGCGAGCTGGGAATGATGGGGCTCAACATTCCCGAGGAATACGGCGGGTTCGGCGCCTCCGCCCTCCTCTTCAGCCGCGTGTTCGGGGAAGTCGCCACCGTCGACGCTTCGCTCGCGGTGTACTTCGGCGCCCACCAGTCCATCGGGTGCAAGGGAATCACGCTCTTCGGCTCCGAGGACCAGAAGCGACGCTGGCTCACGCAATGCGCGACCGGCGAGCGCGTGGCCGCGTTCTGCCTCACCGAACCAGGCTCCGGCTCCGACGCGCAGGCCATGCGCACGACGGCCACGCCCAGCGCGGATGGCACGCATTACCTGCTCAACGGCGAGAAGATCTGGATCTCCAACGCCGGCCATGCGGGCGTATTCACCGTGTTCGCGCAGGTGCCGGTCGACGTGGACGGCAAGACGAAGCAACGGGTCACCGCGTTCATCGTGGACGCCCACGCCCCCGGCATCACGCTGGGCAAGATCGAGGAGAAGATGGGCATCAAGGCGAGCGATACGCGTTCGGTATCGTTCGAGAACGTGCGCGTGCCGGTCGAGGACCGCCTGGGCGAGGTAGGTGGCGGATTCAAGATTGCGCTGGAGATCCTGAACTCGGGGCGACTGGGGCTTGCCGCGGGATCGTCCCGTGGCGTGCGCAAGATACTCGACTGCGCCCTCGCCTACGCGAAGGAGCGCAAGCAGTTCGGCCGCCCGATCGGCTCCTTCGAGATGATCCAGCGCAAGTTCGCCCTGGCCGCCGCCGACTGCTACGCGGCCGATGCCGGGTGGATGACCTGTGCGTCAATGGTGGACCGCGGCGGCATCGACTTTTCGCTGGAGACGGCCGCGTGCAAGGTGTTCGCCTCCGAGCTCGGCTTCCGCGCGGCGAGCGACGCTCTGCAGATCGCCGGCGGCCTCGGCTATTCGCAGGAATACCCGTATGAGCAGGCAGTGCGCGACTCCCGCATCATGCTGATCTTCGAGGGTACGAACGAGATCCTGCGCGCGCTCATTGCGCTTTCCGGCCTCCAGCAGCCGGGCGAGCAGTTGCAGGAGCTCGGCAAGGCTTTCCGGGATCCGCTGCGCTCCCTGGGCGCCATCGGCTCCTACATCAGCGGGCGAGTGAAAAGGCAGCTCGTGAAGCCCGACTTCACGCGCGTGCACGAGTCATTGAAGGACGAGGCCGAGCTGGTGGCCAGGGCCGTCCACCGCCTCGCACTCGCCGTGCAGAAGCTCCTCATCGAGCACGGCAGGAACGTGATCGAGCGCCAGTTCCACCAGGAGCGCCTCGCCAACGCCGCCATCGACATCTATCTCTCGACGGCCACTCTCTCTCGCGCCACCTGGGCTATCGGTAAGGTGGGCAGCGTGGACAAGGCCGCGGCCGACCTCGACAACGCACGGATCTTCATCTCGATGGCGATGCGCCGCACACGACGCGCCCTGCGCGCGTTGGATCGCAACCAGGACGCACGGCTCAAGGTGTTGGCAGAAAGGGCTCTCGATAGCGGGTTGTTGACGGTCGCCACGCCCACGGACGCGTGACTTGAACACCGCGTCTCGCGCGACTTACATCCGTGGTTCCCCATTGCGATTGACCCAGATTGTCGGCGGCGGTGGCGGGCCGCTGAGCTGCATGTGGTGCTCGAGGCCATCGAAGTAATACATGACATCCCAGAAGTCCGGACGCGCCGAACCTGGAACCGTGGTGCAGCGCTGGACATCCTGGCTGTACACGCCTCCCGGGCTCCTTCCCACGTTGGCGCCGATGGCGGCTCCCGCCACTGCGCCGCCCGCCGTCGCGACGTCCTGCCCGCGACCGCCGCCGACCTGGTGCCCCAGCACGCCGCCGATGATCGCGCCGACGAGCGCACCCGGCACGTTGGGCGCAGACTGCGCGGGTTCGACGACCTGCTGGCGCTCGACCCAGCAACGCTGCTCCGGCGGCCCGACCACCGCGCGAACGGAATGGACCGGAACCTCGAACAGATGCTCGTTCGGTTGCCTGCGGTAGTTGTACGCGGGTGCGGGCAGAGGTGTCGCCGCAACCGGGTATTGCTCCTGAAACTGAATGGGGCGCGCCGACGATATGCGGTTGTTGAACCCCAGCGGAGCCAGCGAGGGGTATCTGCCCGGGCTCAGAATCGTGCAGCGGCCGCGGAATCCCGCGTCCTCGCACACTTCCCAGCGTCCCCGCTCGATGACCATCGATGACGCGCGGTCGTTGAATCCCAGCGGGGCGAAGTCCGTAATGGTCGCGTCGACCCTGACGCTGCCGCCCCCGAACTCCTCGTGCTGGTAGAAGATGACTTGCGCGGCTGCCTGTGTTGCCAGCGTCAATCCGGCGAAAATCAGCACTGTCTTAAGTCTCAAACGCATAGGTCTTCTCCTGATTGTTTCCCTTTGCAGCGCAGGAACCGGCGTCATGGATGCGGACTATAACGCGCAACGCCGACCGGGCGTTGTCGCGGCCCTGACGCCGCCTTTGTTGGTCCGTCAGCCAGCGGGGCAGATGCCGCGCGACAGAGGGTGCGAAGACCTTACGCCAGAGCGACGGTATCTCCGACCCTGATCTCGCCACCCGCCTCCGACAGCATGCCGACGCCAAACGTCGGCTCCCGCTGCGCAAACAACTTCATCAACAACTGCATTACCTGCAAATCGCGTTCGCCGGTCAGCGGATTCGCGTGCGTGGCAAGACAGCGCACCTTGGGCGCCACGGTTTCAAACGCCACATCCCCCACGCGCAGCATGCCGCCCACCCAGGACTGCTCTGCCCAAGCGGCGACGCCGTCGATCACGATGTTATGCCGGAAGCGCAGCCCGTTGAGATTCGCGTCGCCGATCGCCACGCCAACAGACGTCAGACTCTCGCGGCTATGCAATGTGACCTGCCCCGCTTCGTTATCCTGATAGTGCGGCGTCGTGCCGTCGCCCACCAGTTTTAGCGGCAGGCGCTCAGGTTGTCCCTGCAACGGATTGTCATCCAGCGACAGCACATAGTCGGTGATCGCATCCACCACACGTCCGCGTCCGGCCTCGTCCAGTAAACCATCTGCCAGTAATTTGTTCTCGGAGTAAATTGTCAACCGCTGCGTGCGCTCATCGAAGCGCACGTTCAGCCGCGCGAGTCCCGGCGTATTCGCCAGCACCACGCCGTGGTACTTGCGGCACCATGCCGTATCAGCCACCGGTGCATCGGCGAAACGGAAATTAAGGACGCGATCTCCCGCTACGCGCCCGCCCGGCAACACGGTGAGGCGCTTCATCGATTCCGGCGTGAATCCTTTTACCGGGTAACGATACAGTGCGGTAACTTTGGGCATGATGATCACTATAGGCGATAGGTTGAGAAGATCAACGACCGGACGCTCAGCCGAAGATGCGCTTCATCACCGGCATCATGTGCCGCACACCGGCCACGGCCGTGGCGCACGCCAGTCCGCCCATCATGGCGCCGCTGACTCCACACGACATGATGTCCTGCCCCGTGAGCCACAGCCCCGGCACTTTCGTCCGCGGGCGCAGCCAGCGCGCGCGCATCCGCGTGGGGTCGTGGTCGAGCCCGTACAGCTCGCCGCGCTGCCAGCCGCAGAACCACTGCATCGACAGTGGCGTCGACACCTCCCAATAGTCGATGTGGCGGCGCGCTTGCGGCACTTTGTCGAACAGGTGCGCCAGCAGCCTCTCGCCGTATGCTTGCTTGAGCGCCTCGTAGTCCTCGCCGCGCTTGCCCCAGGTCTTGCCGGCCCAGGCCGCAAAGGGCTCGTACGGCACCGGGGCGACGATCTCGATGGTGGACTTGCCCGGGTGCCGCCGCTCGAAGTCGGGATCCTTGGCCGACGGGAACGAGATGTAGACCACCGGGAACTCGGACGACGGGTCGGCCAGGTAGCGGGCGAGGGCCGCGTCGGAATCGTTGCCGGGGTAGATCCAGTAGTTGGTCTTTGGCAGCCCCAGTTCGGCCGCGGTGCCCCGCAGGCCAATGTAGACGCCCAAGTGCCCGATGCTCGGCTTCACCTGTGCCAGCAGGCGGTCGTAGCCGTGCTGCTGCGCCACCTCGGCCGGCAGCAGGCGGCCGAAGGTGTTGGCGGCCCCGGCGTCGGAGATCACGCAGGCGCAATCGATCTCGTGGCCGTCGGCCATGCGCAAGCCGCGCACCTCGCCGTTGCGAACCAGGATCTCTTCGACGCGCGCGTACGTAAACACCTCGCCGCCCGCGGCGCGGATGCGCGGCAGGATGGTGTCGGCGATGCGCCACGCGCCTCCGACCGGGTAGAAGCCACCGTGCAGATAGTGCCTGGCGATCAGGGCCTGGAACAGAAACGCCGATCGCCTGGGCGGCAACCCCATGTCGCCCCACTGGCCGGTGAGCACCGCGATCAGCTCGCGGTCGTCGGTGATCTCGGACAACACCTCCCAGGTCGTGCGCTCGAAGCAGGCCGGCCGGCGCCGGCGCAGCCAGGGGCCGGCGACGGCGGCCGCCCAGGGCGGAAGTGTGCGTTCGAGCGAGAACGCGCGCATGCCGCGGGCCACCTCGTCCATCAGCTCGATGTAGCGGTCGATCGCGCCCGCCTGGTGCGGGAAGTGCGCGACGAGGTTGTCGCGGAATGCCGCCCGGCCGGCCACGGCGTCGTAGATGCGGTCGCCGATGAAGAAGCGGTCGTAGTGCGCGTCCATCGGCGCCCACTCGAGCCGGCCCTGCGTGAGGAAGTCCATCATCCGGCGCACGGAGGTCCTTGCACCCATGTCGCCGATGTAGTGGACGCCGACGTCCCACTCGTAGCCGGCGCGCTCAAAGCTGTGCGTGGCGCCGCCCGCGGTGTAGTGCTGCTCGAGCACTGCGACGCGTCGGCCGAGTTCCGACAGCAGCGCGGCAGCGGCCAGGCCGCCCATTCCCGAGCCGATGACGAGCGCATCATATGGGCCGTTCAGCCGGTTGTCGCGGTAACGATGGCCGATGCGCAGCATGCTGGGCTTCACCATGGCAGCAGCCTACCGCGGCTGCCGGCGCGCCGGGTTGCGCTCGCGCAAGGCGCGACGTCGCTGGACGCAGCACCGGGTCCGCCGACGAGCGCGCGCGCGCGAACGCCAGCGCCGCTCAGCGACGCTGCCCGATCCGCCCGGCCGCTGCCATCCCTTCGAGCAACGTGGCGAGATCACCGCCCTTGACCGCGACGAGTTGAATCCCGCGGGGCGCCTCAAACAGGCCGGGATCGAGCGGTCCGATCTGCACATCGCGGAAATTCATCAGCGTCCGTCCGCGGCGGCCACGGCTCTCGCCCTCGCCAGCGAGGCGCGCGATGACACCCTGGTCGGTCGCCCAGAGGTGACCGGTGAAGCTGCTCCCCGAACCGGCATTGCGCTCGACGCGAACCCGCATCGTATCCAGCCCGTTCACCCGCTCGCGCCCTTCACGAATCTGGCGCATGTCGCCGCCGCCGTTCAGCACATCGAGCGGCAGATCGAGTGCGGAGAGGTCGGTCTCGATCGCAAAGCGGGGCTCCGCCAGCACCAGCCAGCAGAGATTGCGATCGAGCCGCGCGATCACGGTCAGCGAACGACCATGCTGCGTGCCTTCGTGGCGCAGCGCCGAATGGGTCCGCCATAGCCGGCCGGGCGTGGCGCGCCCTTCGGTACCGTTCAGGCTCGTTGCGGTGTACTCCACCCGCAACTCGAGAATGCTCCTGCTCGTGGCCGCAACGGCAGTCCAAGGGGAGCCGAGCAGAGCGGCCGAAGCGAGCAGGACCCGGCGACGGGAGAACATCAAGTGATAGCCATTCGCAACATTGGTACATTCAACCACGCGGGCCCGATTGTGGCGAGGTCGGTGGCGCCGGTCAATGAAGCAGCATAGGCGGCACCGCGAGCCCGTGGCGAACCTGCAGCGCAGTGGTCAGATCGTGAATACGCGATCAGCGCGCCTGCTATGCGGTTGGCTTCACGTTGTGCAGCCCGGGGGTAGCGGACCCACGCGGCTCAAGTTGATGGTGCCGGACAGCCCGCTGCTGCTGCCCCCGGTGAAGTTGTAGCTGAACGTCGCAGCCGAGCAGCTCTGGAAGGCCATCGTCCCGGTCCCCACCGGCACGGTCTTCTGGCCGGGAGGCGTCGGCGTGTCGAACACCCCACCGGTGGTCTCGTAGATCGTCACCGGCATCGTGCGCAAGCCCGGCGTAAGAGCGGCTTGCGCCGTGTACCAGCGCTGCCCGGCAACCCCGGCGGCGGTGCCGTTCGGCAGGTACGTGTACCAGGCGGCAAACAGCGCCCCGGAATTCGGGTTGACCTCGACGGTGAATCCCTGACCCGAGGTTGCCGGGTCGTACCAGTTTCCGGAAAGGGCGAAGTCGGCGTTGCTGGAATAAGGGGTCATCGTCGAGCAGGTCACGTTCTGCGTCAGGCGCGTCAACGGTATCGTCCCGGTGCGGCCGGTCCCGTCCGTGAACGCGTACGCGAGTTGACCGCTGGCGCAGGTGTCGAAACTCAAGGTCGCGGTTCCGACCACTTGCGCAGTGGTGACCGGCGGGGCATTGAAGTTGCCGCCGGTGTTCCGATAGATCGTCAGTGCCGCGTTGGGCTGTCCCGTCACCACCCGCCCCTGGGCCGTATACCAGCGCTGGCGCTCCGCGCCGCCGGCGACGGTATCGTAGGTGAACCAGCTCACAAAGGTAGAACCGGCTCCCGCCGACGGATTGGCGAACACCTCGACTTCGAAGCCCTGCCCGCTTGTCGCCGGCTCGTACCACGAACCGGTGAGCCCATGCTGGTTGAGGTCGGGTTTCGCGGAGGGCGGCGGCAAGACAACTGGCCCGATGAACTGGCCGAGCGCGAACGGCGACATTCCCACCGTAATGGTGGCGACAACCGCGTTGGTCGCCGTGTCGACGACCGATACATCGTCGGAATCGGAGTTCGCTACGTAAACGTTCGTGCCGGTCGGCGTCACGGCGACCCCGGTCGGGGAAATCCCCACGGCAAGGGTGGCGATGACGGTATTGTTTGCCGCGTCGATGACCACCAGTTGGTCCAGTAAGGTATCGGCAACGTAGATCCGCGTGCCGCTCGGGTTGACCGCTACCCCAAAGGGCACGCCCGCCATCGGAATGCTCGCTACGACACGACCGCTCGCGGTGTCGATGACGGCAACGCCATCCGGCTCATTGGTCGTCGCATAGATCCGCGTGCCGGCTGGATTGATCGCGACGGCCTGCGGACTGCCCTCCACGGTCACGCTGCCGATCGGCGCATTGGTCGCCGCATCGATGACCAGGACCGTCGAGCCCGGATTGGTCAAGGTGCCGACAATGGCCACGTAGACACGTGCTCCGCTCGGGCTCACGGCAATGCCACCGGGCATGGTACCCGTCGCGATGGTGGCGACGACCGTGTTGGTTGGCGTGTCGATGACCGAAACGTTGTTCGAAAACATGGTCGTGACGTAGACGCGCGTGCCGCTCGGGTTTACCGCGACCGCGAGCGGGCTGCCACCCAAGGTCACCGTGGCGGTGACGGCATTGGAGGCCGTATCGATGACCGATACGCTGTTCGACGTGAGATTCGCGACGTAGACCCGTGTGCCGCCGGGGTTCACCGCGACACCTATCGGTCCACTGCCCACGCGCACCGTTGCGACCACGGCGTTGGTCGCCGTGTCGATCACCGAGACGGTCTCGGAGAGCCCGTTCGTGATGTAGGCAAACGGTACTGCTTCTACGGCACAAGCCAAGAACGCGGAGACTGCCGAACCGAGGAAAAAGCGAGAAAGAGACAGAGTGCGCATGGCCCCTCCTTTCATGCAACTGAGGGCCGATGCGCCGCCGTGCAACGAATGGCCCGAATCTATTATGAGCCTGCGCGGGTTACGGAAGTGTCGTATTGACGAATGTCAACGAGGTGCCGGACACCGGAAACGTCACGGGAATCTCAACTCCCGCGACCTCGGTTCAATGCGACTCCGCCCGCGGGTCAAATGCATCCTGCAGACCATCCCCCAGAAAATTGACGGCAATGACAGTGACAAAAATCAGAAAGCCCGGGTAGAAGGCCAGCTCCGGCGCCCGCGAGATCAGCTCCTGTGCGTTGTTGAGCATGTTGCCCCAGCTCGGCGTGGGCGGTTGAATGCCGAGACCGAGAAAGCTCAGCGTGCTCTCCAGCAGGATGATCTGCCCGACGGCGAGACTGAGCGCCACGATGATCGGCGAAGCGGTGTTGGGCAGCACGTGCACGCTCAGGATGTGGCGGGCCCTGGCACCCTGAGTGCGGGCTGCGAGCACGTATTCCCGGGTCATCAGGCTCAGCGTGGAGGCACGCACCAGCCGCGCGACGGTGGTCCACTCGACCAGGGCGATGATGAACACGATGCGGTAGAAATTGGCCGCGCTGGAGCGCACGAACTCCTGGGAAAAGCCGAGCTTCTGCAGGTCAATGGCGGCAAAGACGATGAGCAGCGGCAGAATGGGCAGCGAGATCACGCCGTCGGTGACGCGCATCAGCACAGCCTCCGTGCGGCCTCGGTAGTAGCCGGCGATCAAGCCGATCAGGGTGCCAACGATCGCCGCACTCACGGCGCCGAGCAGGCCAACCAGCAGGGAGATGCGTCCGCCGTACATCAGCCGCGCCATGACGTCGCGGCCGGCCTCGTCGGTCCCCAGCAGATGCTGGGCCGATGGGGGCGCAAAGCGACGGAGCAGATCGGTATCGTTGACGTCGACACCCATCACGCGCTCGTACACCGGTGCACCGGCGGCAAACAGGGCCAGCAGCATCAGCACCAGTCCGCCGGCCATGGCGGCACGGTTGTGGAGCAGGCGCCGCCAGCGCAACTGCCAGACCGACTGGGGTCGGTCGGCAACGGCTGCGGCGGCCATGGCGACGGGGGACGTGACGCGTTCGGTCATGACAGCTTGATCCTCGGGTCGAGCCAGGCGTAGGCGATGTCGGCCACCAGGTTCGAGACCAATGTGGCAGTGGTGGCAAACAGCAGGCCCATCAGCGCCAGGTTGAAGTCGTTGCCCATGATGGCGTCGTAGATCAGCTTGCCCATGCCACGCTGGGCGAACATCGTCTCGGTGATGAGGGCGCCGCCCAGCAGGGCGCCGAAACTCAATGCGAGCACCGTCACCACCGGAATCAGGGCGTTGCGCAGCGCGTGCTTGAACACCACGCGCAGCTTGCCGGCACCTTTGGCGCGCGCGGTGCGGATATAGTCCATGCGCATCACCTCGACCATCGACGCGCGGGTAAAGCGCGTGAAACGCCCGGCGAAGGCCGCCGTCAGCGTCAGCACCGGCAGGACCAGGTATTTCGCGGTGTCGACCACGCCACCGCTGCCACCGATGGTGAACATGCCGCTTGCCGGCAGCCAGCCCAGGCGCACGGCAAAAAGGTAGATGAGCATCAGTGCCAGAAAGAACACCGGTATCGAGATGCCGGCAAAGGCGAGCAGGTTGATCAGGCGATCCAGCACGGAGCCCTTGGCCAGCGCTGCGGCAATGCCCAGCGTGAGCGCCAGCACCGTGAACACCATGAACGCGAGGCCCACCAGCTTGCCGGTCTGGATCAATGCCGGCACCAGGACGACCAGCACCGGCTGGGAATAGGTGCGGGAATAGCCGAAATCCAGCGTGACGGCCGCCTGCAGCCAGTGCCAGTACCGCGTCAGCAGCGGCTGGTCCAGACCGTACTGGGCGCGCAGGCGAGCCACATCCTGCGCGGTGTAACCCGGGTTGGAGTTGACCATGATGTCGATCGGATCACCCGGCATCAGCCCGATCAGCCCGTAAATGATGAACGACATGACCAGCAGCACCATGGCGCTTTGCAAGAGGCGTGAGGCAATGAAACGAAGCATGGTGGCTCAGTGCCCGCTCAGTCCCTGAAGTGGCACGCCACCAGCTGCTGCGCGCGCCCGGACGCGGGCAGCAGCACCGGTGCCTCGGTCTTGCACAGGGCCTGCGCCTTCGGGCAGCGCGGGTGAAAGGCACAACCCGAGGGCGGCTGCAGCGGGCTCGGCAGGTCTCCCTGAATGGTTCGGCCCCGGCTGCGCCGCCCCTGCCCGATGCGGGGGATGGCATCCAGGAGCGCCCGGGTGTAGGGGTGCCCCGGCAGCGCAAACAGCTCGGAGCGCGGCGCGACCTCGACCAGGCGCCCCAGGTACATCACCGCCACCCGGTCCGCCAGATGGTGAACGGCCGACAGATCGTGGCTGATAAACAGGTAGCTCAAGCGCCTCTCTTCGCGCAGCTGGCTCATCAGGTTCAGGATCTGACTCTGAATGGACACGTCGAGCGCGGAGAGTGGCTCGTCGGCCACGATCAGCTCCGGCTCCGGGCCGAGAGCGCGGGCAATGGCGATGCGCTGGCGCTGGCCACCGGAGAACTGGTGCGGATAGCGGTTCAGCGCGTCCACCGGCAACCCCACCTGCGCGATCAACGCACGAGCCCGGTCGGCGCGCTCCGTGTGGCTGCCGATGCCGTGAATCAACAGCGGCTCGGTGATGACGTCGGACACCGGCAGGCGTGGATTCAGCGACTCATAGGGATCCTGAAAAATCATCTGGATGGCGTGGCGCGTCTGTTGCCGCTGGACCTTCGTCATCGTGGCCAGGTCTTCGCCCTTGAAGCGGATGGCGCCGCGAGTGGTCGGGTACAAGCCCACCAGCGCGCGGCCGAGTGTGGTCTTGCCACAGCCGCTCTCCCCCACCAGGGCCAGCGTTTCACCGGGCATCATGGAAAAGCTGACATCCGACACGGCCTGCAGCACCGGCGAAGCCCCGCGTTGCAACCAGGAGGTGCGGGCCATCGGAAAGTGCACGGCCAATTGCTCGACCTGCAGCAAAGGTGAATGCGCACTCACTGGAATACCTTCGTGCTGCGCACTCCGGCTCATTGGGCAACCCGGTCCTTGGGACGGCCCGGCGTGCTCATGCGTCGGCCCTGAAACAGGCCACGTCGTGGCCGGGCGCCACGTTGATGAGCGGGGGCACCTGCTCGCGACACTGCGCCACCACACGCGGGCAACGGTCCGCAAAGCGGCAACCCGGAACGGCAATCGCCAGGTTGGGCATGCCACCGGGAATCACCGGCAGGCGCGGCTGGCGATGCTGCAGATTGGGCAACGTCTGAATCAGTCCTGCCGAGTAGGGGTGGCGCGCGTTGCCAAACAGGCGGACCGACGGTGCGCGTTCGACGATGCGCCCGGCGTACATCACGATGATGTCGTCGGCCAGTTCGGACACCACGCCCAGGTTGTGGCTGATGAACTGGATGGCCATGCCAATGCGGTCCTGCAGTTCCAGCATCAGCTCCAGAATCTGCGCCTGGATGGTCACGTCCAGCGCGGTCGTGGGCTCATCCGCGATCAGCAGGCTGGGACGACAGGCCAACGCCATGGCAATCATGGCACGCTGCCGCATGCCGCCCGAGAGCTGGTGCGGGTAGGCCGCGGCGCGGGTTCGCGCGGATGCAATGCCCACTTCGTCGAGCATCTCGATCGCGCGCTCCAGGCCGGCGTTGCCACTGAGCCCCTGGTGCAGCAGCAGCGTCTCGCTGATCTGCACGCCGATGGGAATGACCGGGTTGAGCGCCGTCATCGGCTCCTGGAAGATCATCGCCATGCGGTTGCCGCGCACCCGGCGCCACTGCGCCTCGGTCTGGGCAAACAGCTCGCTACCGAGAAAGTGTGCCTGCCCGCTGATGGTCGCGCTGGGCGGCAGCAAGCCCATCACCGCCAGTGCGACGGTGGACTTGCCGCAACCGCTTTCCCCCACCAGGCCCAGCGTCTTGCCGGGCGCGATTCGGTAGGTGAAGTCGTCGACCGCGAGCAAGATCCCTTTGTCGGTCCTGAAGCCAACCGACAGATGCTCGACGCGCAGCAACGCGTCCGGCGCAGCGTTGGCGGCGCCAGCGGCAGCGGCGGCCATTGCGGTCGTGTTTGCGCTAGCGAACACCCCAGGTTTCCACACCATAATAGTTGGACGGGAGCTGCCCGGGTCGAAGAATGCCGGTCAACCACTTGGGCACCACATAGACGTCGGTGCGAAAGAACAGCGGCAACACGGGCAGTTCGTCGGTGTAGATCTTCTGCATTTCAAACCACAGCGGCTTGCGCTTGGCAGGGTCCAGTTCGCGTTGCACTTCGTCGATCAGCTTGTCCATGCCCGGGTGGCTGAAGTGGGGGTAATTCGCCCCCGCGAAGTTGTTGGCCGCCGTCGGGATGCCGGAGGTAGCCAACGTGCTGGTGGGCGGACTTTCCGGGTTCGAGCTCCAGGCCAGCTGCGCCAGTGCGGTGAACTGCTGCTTCTTCAGGGTTTCGCCAAAGTACGTTCGCGCCGGAAGGTTCTTGATGACGACTTCCACGCCGATCTGTTTCCACTGGTTCTGCAACACCTGCTGGATCAGTTCGCGCAACTTGTTCCCCGCGGTGGTCATGTACTCCAGCGACAGGCGCTGACCCGCTGCGTTGACGCGGATGCCGTCGGGACCGGGCTTGAATCCGGCCTGCTCCAGCAGGGCCTTGGCCCGGGCCTGATCGAACGGGTACTTGGTGACGTTGGGGTCGAAACCCGGTTCCAGCGGATTGACCCAGCTGTGCGCGACCGGAAACTTTCCGTCCACCAGCTGCTTGACCAGGGTTTCGCGGTCGATGCCCAGCAACAGGGCCTGCCGCACGCGCTTGTCCGCGAGGCCAGGGTTGTTGCGATTGAGATCGATGTGCTCGTACACCAGGCCCAGCGGGAACTCGAAGTCGTACTTTTGCTGCAAGGCCGGTTCCTTGGCCATGGCCAGGCCCTGGTCCATGGACAGGCCGAGCACCCCGGAGATGTAGTCCACGTCGCCCGAGCGCAGATTGGCTTCCAGCGTAGCCGTGTTCTCGATGGTCTTGATGGTGATGCGCTTGAAGTACGGCTTCTTTCCCCACCAGTTCGGATTGGGCTCGAAAACCATGAATGCGCCTGATTGGATCTGCGCCAATTTGTACGGGCCGTTCCACAGGCCCACCGTGGTCGGTGCTCGGTTGTAGAGCGTGTTCTTGTTGTAGTCGCCGGGGGTTGCCAGCGCCTTGACCACCGGTTCTTCCAGATGCGCCGGTATCAGCGAGAAGTCGCCCAGGTCGGCAAAGTCGTATTCGGCCTTGTTCATGTGCAGGACGAAATTCTTGGCATCGATCACCTCGACCTTGGTGATGCGTTGAAACAGGTCCGGGCGGGCAAAGCCGCTTTCGGGTTTGACGCCCACCGACCAGCTGAACGCGACGTCCTTCGAAGTGATGGGCGTGCCGTCGGCCCACTGCGCCTGCGGATGCAGCGTGAAGCGCACGGTCATGCCCTTCTTGCCGCCACCCAGGTCCACCGTCTTGGCCCGGCCGTTGGCGATGGTGGGCACTTCCGTGCACAGAAAGCACTCCATCTTGCGGTCGTCGTTGTACGCGGATATCGGCCGGTAGCCAAAGCGGATGCCGTAGGTCTTGGCCACCGTGGGCTCGATGCCGGGGTGCAGGCTGGGAGGATACTGCGACATGCCGATGACGAGGGTGTCCTTGGCCGATTGGGCCAGTGTCACAGAGGGGCTCAGCAGGTGCAGGAACAGTGCCGTTGCGCCGAGCAGATGGTTCACCGCGATCTTCATGTTGAAGTTCCCTTGAATATTTGGAAATAGTGATTCATTTCCCTGGTCCGGGCGCAGTGTGGCACAGCGCGCCGAGATTGTGCCATGCGCCAAGCCTCAGGCAATCAGGGAAGGTCCCGCACCGTGCTCCCGGCGTGAACACCGATAAGCCATTGTCCGGTACGGGAAGGCAATCGCATCCCGTTCGCGCAGCGCCGGATGCGACGCGATCAGCGCACGCAACTGGCTCGCGACGTTGGCCTTCTCGTGCGGCGGCAGCGCGGCGATGAAGCTGACGGACAGGAACCGGTCGAGAATCACCTCCTGCGCCGTCCCGACATGCTGATATGCGAATGACGACTGCTCCAGTTCGGTGAAGTATTGGCTGGAAAATGCTGGGCGCCAGGCACCTTTGCTGAAGCGCGGGGCGTCGCCCTCGTAGGGCGTGAGGATTTCGCTGATTGTCGCCACCCAATCGACGGATTCGTCACGAACGTTCCATATCAGCCCGAGCCTGCCGCCGGGCCTCAGAACGCGACGGATCTCCGCCAGCGCCAGTTCCGTGGCAAACCAGTGAAAAGCCTGCGCACAGACCAGCGCATCGGCTGCAGCCTCCGCCAACGGGATCGCTTCGGCAGTTCCGGGGAGTTGCTGCACTCCGGGCAGGATGATGGCAAGTTGCGCTCGCATCGCGGCCACGGGTTCCACGGCGATCACATGGGCGCCGGTCGCAACCAGCAACTTCGTGAATTTCCCCGTGCCCGCTCCAAGATCGACGACGACCTTGCCCGGGGCCACGCCCAGATCGTCGGTCAGCCAGGGAAGCAAGGCGGCCGGGTACTCGGGTCGTCCCCGCGCATAGGTCGGTGCTTCGCGGGAAAACCCCAGTCGTGCGGCAGCATGAATCTCGGTCATCGCTCGTTGCGCACGGGGCCCGTCATGATGCGGGCGAAGTCGGGAAATCCCGTGCGCTGCGAATGCCCGATGTCCACCGTCGCGCGCGGCGGTGTCACGAATTCGCTCGGGTCAAGGCGGCGCCCCGAAGCTGTCTCCGGTCAACCGCGCTTGGCGGCGGTCGCCTGATACTTCGCCAGGTGCCGCGTCGGCAACGCCAGCGCGTCGCGGCGGAACGGATCGCCCAGTTCGCGCGTCACCATCATCTCGAGGATCGTGGTCTTGCCCTCGCCCTGGGCCTTCGCCGCGGCCGAGAGCGCCGGGCCGACATCGGCAAGCTTCTCGATCGTGTGCCCTTCCGCGCCCATCGCCTGCGCGACCTTCGCCCACGACGGTTGCCGGTCGAGGTTCACGCCGACGAAGCGGTTCTCGTAGAAGTCGACATGGTTCTTCTTCTCCGCGCCCCACTGGCCGTTGTTGAAGACCACCGCCGTCACCGGGATGTTCTCGCGGATGCAGGTCTGAATTTCGCCAAAGCTCATCCCCCACGCACCGTCGCCGACGTACGCGATCGCCGGGCGGTCGGGCGCGGCGACTTTCGCACCGACGATGGTCGGAAACGCGTAGCCGCAGTTGCCGAAGCTCATCGCGGCGAACATCGAGCGCGGCCGGTCGAAGCGCAGATAGGAATTCGACACCGAACAGATGTTGCCGATGTCGGTGGACACCATCGCGCCGGAGGGCATCGCCTTCTCCAGTTCGCGCAGCATCTGCCGTGGGTGCATGTAGGTCGAGCTCTTCGCGACTTCGAGCGACCACTTGTCCTTCTCGTGCGCCCAGCCGTCGAGCTCCGTTTCCCAGGCGCCCTTCGCCGCTGCCACTTCGGCGAGCCGGGCGGCCTTGTTGGCGCTGCAGGCGAGCGAGCGCGCCTTGAGCCGCGCGATCAGCGCCAGGGCCGCGGCTTTGGCGTCGCCGCAAATCCCCACCGAGATGGTCTTCACGAGCCCCAGCATCTTGGCGTCGGCGTCGACCTGGATGATCTTCGCGTCCTTCGGCCAGTACTCCATTCCGTACTGCGGCAGCGTGCCGAACGGCCCAAGCCGCGTGCCGAGGGCCAGCACGACGTCGGCCTTGGCGATGAGCTTCATCGCCGCCTTGCTGCCCTGGTAGCCCAGCGGCCCGACCCACAGCGGGTGCCTGGCCGGGAACGAGTCGTTGTGCAGATAGCTGTTGGCCACCGGCGCCTGCAGCAATTCCGCCAGCGCGATCGCCTCGGCCTGCCCGTCGGCCATGATCACGCCGCCGCCGCAGAGGATCACCGGAAACCTGGCACTCGCAAGCAGGTCGGCCGCGGCATCGAGGCTCTTCTCGCCGCCGGCGCCGCGCTCGATGGCGATCGGCCGCCCAATCTCGCATTCGATGTCGCCGTAGAAGAAGTCGCGCGGGATGTTGAGCTGGGTCGGCCCTAACTCCAGCATCGCGCGATCGAACGCGCGGCCGGTCAGCTCGGCCATCCGCGCCTTGTTG
>CAYGYQ010000004.1:29304-47941 GCA_964354035.1 uncultured Bordetella sp. | reverse complement strand
CAGGGCTGGGTGACGGAACGGGCGGCGGTCATCGTCGAGGTGCTCACCGATGGCGGCCTCGTCGGCTGGGGTGAGGCGCTGTGCGTCGGCATGCAGCCGCCCGACATCGCCGCGGCGGCGATCCGGTCCCTGTTCGCGCCCCTGCTGATCGGTTGCGATCCGCGCGAGCCCGAGGTGCTATGGCACCGCATGTACAACCGCTCCCGCGACTACGGGCGCAAGGGCGCGGTGATCAGTGGCATCAGCGGCATCGATATCGCGCTCTGGGATCTCTGCGGCAAGGCGCGCGGCGAGCCGGTCTGGCGTCTGCTTGGCGGCGCGTTCCGGCGCCGCGTGGAGGCCTACGCCACGGGGTTCTACCGCCTGCAGGGCCAGGGCGAAGCCAACCGGCTCGCCGCCGAGGCGCTGGCGCACCACGAGTCCGGCCTCACCGTCATGAAGGTCAAGCTGGGGTTCGGCATCGAGGACGACGTCGCGGTCATGCGCGCGATCCGCACCGCGCTCGGCGATCGGCCGGTGACGCTGATGGTCGACGCGAACCACGCTTACGGCGAGGCGGACGCCATCCGCCTGGGCCGCGCACTCGAGCCGTACGCGCTGCGCTGGTACGAGGAGCCTGTGGTTCCCGAGAACCTCGCCGGCTATCGCAACGTCAGGCGCGCGCTCGCCATCCCGATTGCAGGCGGCGAGTGCGAGTACACCCTGTTCGGGTTCCGCAACCTGGCGCAGGCCGAGGCCGTGGACATCGCCCAGCCCGACATCGCCGCCGCCGGAGGCTTCACCGCGTGCCGACACATCGCCGCGTTGTGCGTCGCGCACGGCATCGAGGTCAACCCGCATGTCTGGGGGGCCGGTATCGCCCAGCGCGCATCGCTGCATCTGATCGCCAGCCTGCCGGTCGCCAATCCGTCGCTGTTCCAGCGGGAACCGGTGTTCGAGTACGACTGCTCGGACCACCCGTTCCGCTCGCTCCTCGTCGATCATCCGGTGCGGCACGTCGGCGGATGGATCGAAATTGACGACCGGCCGGGACTGGGCGTCGAGGTGGACCGCGCAGCTCTAAAGAGGTTCGCTGCGGACAGTTGAGCGGCCCCTACGCTGACCGTGTGCGGCAAAGCCGCATCCCGTTGCGCCGGACGGACCAGCCTTCGGCCGTACTGCCGCCTTCGGCCCGGTGTTCGTTGCCCCCCTTGTATGCTTGGGGCACCGTGGGCAGCAAGAGGGGGCACCCATGGCGGAGCGCGGCCAAGGCCGCGCCCACGGTTTCTTGCCGAATGCTGTGTCGTGGGCGCGGGCTTGCCCGCGCTCAGGCGACGTCCCCCTTGTGGACGCACGGTGCACTTCGGGCGGCTGGGTTACCATTCGATCCGGAACGACCCAACGCGCCGGAGACCCTGCCCGTGAATCCTTTCCAGTCCAAGCCGTTCGCCGGGGTCTTCCCGATCGCGCCGACGCCGTTCACGGCATCCGGCGAGGTGGACCTGGAGGGACAGCGCCGCGTGCTCGACTGCATGATCGATCAGAGCGTCGACGGGATCTGCATCCTCGCGAACTACTCGGAGCAGTTCCTGCTGACCGACGACGAGCGCAACGTGCTCCTCGACCTCTGTCTTTCGCACGTGGCGGGGCGCGTGCCGGTCATCGTGACCTGCAGCCATTTCAGCACGCGCATCGCGGCCGATCGTGCCCGTGCCGCCGTCGCGGCCGGCGCCGCCATGCTGATGCTGATGCCGCCCTACCATGGCGCCACGCTGCGAGCGGACGAGAAGGGCACGCTCGAGCATTTCGCGCGGGTAGCCGACGCCGCCGGTGTCCCGATCATGTTCCAGGATGCCCCGCTGAGCGGCGCCAGTCTTTCCGCTGCATTTCTGGCGCAGCTCGCGCGCGAAGTGCCGGCGATCTGCTACTTCAAGATCGAGGTGCCGGGCGCCGCGGCAAAACTGCGCAGCCTGATCGAGGCCGGGGGCGACGCGATCGTGGGACCCTTCGACGGCGAGGAGTCGATCACCCTGATGGCGGACCTCGATGCCGGGGCGACCGGCACGATGCCGAGCGCCCTGCTGCCGGATCTCATCAAGCCCGTACTCGTGCATCACTGCGCCGGGCGCCGCAAGGAAGCGGCGGCGGCGTACGCCCGCATCTTGCCGCTGATCAATTTCGAGAACCGCCAATGCGGCCTGCGTGCGACCAAGAGCGTCATGGCCGCAGGCGGCGTCATCGCGAGCGACGCCGTCCGCCATCCGCTCGAGGCCCTGCACCCGGCGACCCGGGCGGGGTTGCTCGAGCTCGCGCACGAACTCGATCCGCTCGCGCTGCACTGGGCATAGCGGCGGCGTGGCATTGCGCATGAGCAGGAACGCCGCGGCGGACGCACACGGCTCGCATCTGCACGCCAATCGTGCCGGCATCCTGGCGATGATTGCCTCGATGGGGCTCTTCATCGTCAACGACGCGCTGGTCAAGTATGCGAGCCAGACGATGCCGGCCGCGCAGCTGATCTTCATCCGCGGCGTCATGGCCACAATGCTCGTATTGATCGCGGCCCAGGCGATGGGTGCAATGCCCCGGATCGGGGACATCGCGCGCGGGTGGGTGGCCATCCGCGCGCTCGTCGATGCGCTCGGGTCCCTGCTCTTCCTCGTTTCGCTGTTCCACCTTCCGCTGGCCAACGCCACGGCGATCAACATGGCGTCCCCGCTCTTCATCGTCGTCCTCGCCGCCTTTCTGGGCGAGCAGGTCGGCCCATCGCGCTGGATTGCCATCGGTGTGGGCTTTGTCGGCATCCTGCTGATCATCCAGCCGCACAGCGAGGGATTCAACGTCTACGCGCTCGTCTGCCTCATCGCGACGTTGCTGATCGCCGTGCGCGATCTCGTGACCCGGCGCGTGCCCGCCGGCATTCCGTCCATTCTGATCACGGTCTCCAATACGGTCGCGGTTACGGTGCTCGCGGGCGGATTGTCGGTGGTCGAAGGCTGGCGCGCCTTCGACGCGTTCGAGCTGGGGCTGCTCGCGTTGGCGGCCATATTCCTCGCGGCCGCCTATTACCTGATCGTGATCGGCACGCGGCGCGGCGACCTGTCGCTGATCGTGCCTTTCCGGTACACCGCTGTCCTGTTCGCAACCATCGTCGGTTTCGTGGTCTGGGGCGACACGCCGAACGCACTCGCGTGGGGCGGGATCGGTCTGCTGATCGGTTCCGGCATCTACCTGTTGCGGGCAAGCCGCCGCGCGCGCGGAGCGTCCCCAGCGCCGGACTGACCAGACCCCGAAACCCGCAGCGCGTCCACTTGCACCGTGGGCCGCCAACCGCATTGATGCGAAAGGCCTGCGCGGGTACCATCAGCCCCGATAGTCATGGCAGTGACAGACGAACCCTCGGAGCGCACGAAATGACGATAACCGTTCTCGTGCTTGGCGACGGCACGGGTGGCTTGGTTGCAGCCAATCTGCTGGCCAAGGAGGCTGCGCGCAGGAACGCGGCGCTGCAGATCAAGCTGATCGGCCAGTCGCCCATGCACACCTATCAGCCGGGGATGCTGTTCCTGCCCTTCCAGAAGCCAGGCTATCGCACCTTGTCCGACATCCAGCGCGAAAACGCGCAGTTCGTCGGGGCCGGCGTTGAATACCTCGTTGAGCGCATCTCGGCCTTCGATCCGCATTCCCGCACTGTCACAACCGAAAAGGGGAGTTACAGCTATGACTGGCTGGTGCTGGCACTCGGTTGCCGGACAGTCCTGGATGACGTGGAGGGCCTGGATGAGCAATGGGGCAAGCGGGCTTTCGGCTTCTACACGCCCGACAGCGCGTTGCGCCTGGCGCAGGCGTTACAGGAATTCAAGGGAGGTGATCTGCTGATCGACGTTGCCGAAATGCCGATCAAGTGCCCGGTAGCCCCAATCGAATTCGCCTGCCTGATGGACGAATACCTGACCAAACGTGGCCTGCGCAGCAAGACTAATCTGACGCTGGTGACACCGCTCACCGGCGCATTCACCAAGCCGATTTGCAACGAGATGCTGACCGGCATGCTGACCGGCAAGAACGTGAACGTGGTGCCGAACGCCTCGCTGGCGACCGTGACCGACAAGGCGATCGCCTGTCCGGACGGCAAGGAGGTGCCGTTCGACCTGCTGGTCACCATCCCGCCGCACGAAGGCTCGACGTTGATCGACGACGGCGGGCTCGGCGACGGGCTCGGCTTCGGCTTTACCGACAAGCAGACGCTGAAGGCGCTGAAGGCGGAGCGCATCTTCCTGCTCGGCGACAACACCAATGTGCCGACCTCGAAAGCCGGCTCGGTCGCGCACTTCCAGGCCGATGTCGTTGTGCATAACTTGCTGCGCGAGATCGAGGGCAAGCCGGCGTTGCCGCTGGCCGACGGCCACACCAACTGCTTCATCGAGACCGGCTTCGGCAAGGCCATACTGATCGACTTCAACTATGACATCCAGCCGGTACCGGGCAAGTTCCCCCTACCGGTGCTCGGGCCAATGTCGCTGCTGAAGGAGACGCGGATGAACCACCTCGGCAAGCTGGCCTTCAAGCCCATCTACTGGAACATGCTGCTGCCGGGCCGCCACATTCCCCTGGTCGGGTCGCGGATGAGCACCTCCGGCAAACGGATGGAGGTGCTGCAGCATCACTGAGCACGGCGTCCATCGCCTGCGCCGCATCGTTCACCGCCAGCGCTCAGGCGATGCGTTCGCCCGGGCCGCCGGAGCCGATGATGGCGGTGCCCGTGGCGGTCGGAGCATAGGAAAGCCAACGCCACCTTGGTTAGGGCTCCGTCTCAGGGGTGGACCTGGCACGAAATGTCACGAAACGAGTTCGTGTCGGGTGAAGGTGGTTTCCCCGCCCGGAAGCGCACGGTAGCGGCTGCGAACGACCGGCTGCAATTGGCCATCATGGAAAGATGCTTTTTTGTGGAAAGCTCCGCAGTGCGAGCGAACGCCGCTACTTGAAACGCTGGTAACGGCGGCGCGCTCAAGCTTTACATAAGAATCACAGCGAGCGGTGCGGCACGAGTAACCGTCCCGCGCCAAGCGTTCGACGAAGATCTCAATATGCGGCGGAAGCTCGCTGGGAGCAAACCAGCCTCAGAGGCTGGGTGATACGAGAAATGAAGCATTCATGGCGGTCCTCTTGCAGTGGATTGCCCCTTTCGAGCACCGCACTCTTATGCAAAGCGCGTCCCATTCGGATGCCACGCAGCCAGCCGCTAACGTGGAGAAAGCAGAAAGGGCTGCCGTTCACATCCAATAGTCGCTGATTCAGCTTGGGGATGACGCTGAACGTTTGGTCAGAACACAGTATCGACATGCAATTGGCTTGCTCACGCCGCGTGCGCCTTCGCCCATTCGACGACCTCGCGGTGGGTCGCGAACCAGACGTCGCCTTTGGCCTTCGCGTGGCGGATGATCTCCTCGACGATGAAGATGCGCGACCGGTAGCCGATGATGTGGGGGTGCATCGTGAGCTGGCAGATGCCGCCTTCCTCGTAGGCCGCGTCGAACTCCCGCCGGAAGATCTCGAGGACTTCGCGCGGCGGCGTGTGCGGGCGCAGCGACTGGAAGCGATGCATCATGAAATAGACGGCGTCGTCACGCACCCATTCGACCGGCAATTCGACAATGCCCGTGGGCACGCCGTCGAGCAGAAGCTCATAGCAGTCCTCGTCGGCCATCAGCGAGCTGTCGTAGAGCAGACCCATTTCCTTTTCGATGGCGAGCGTGTTCGGGCTGAAGTCCCAGGACGGCGTGCGGATGCCCACGGGCCGCGTCCCGGTGATCTTCTCCAGCGTATCGGCGGCGCGCAGCAGCAGGTCGCGTTCGGCGGCGTACGGCAGCACCGAATTGAGCTCGTGGATCCAGCCGTGAATGCCGATCTCGTGACCTTCGGCGATGACGCGACGCTGCTCGTCGGGATGCAGCAGCGCAGCGACCGCCGGCACGTAGAACGTAGCGGGCACGCCGTACTTCTCGAGCAGCCGCAAGATCCGCGGCACGCCCACCCGGTTGCCGTACTGACCCCAGGAGAGCCGCCCGATGGACTTGCCGCCGTCGCGCAGCTCGTTGGTCTCGTGGTCCGAGTCGAACGACAGGGCCAGCGCACAACGCGCCCCGCCCTTCCAGCTCCGCGGCCGGTACGCGTCGCCGGCGCGAACATGGCCGACCAGCTTGCGCCAATGCTCGTCTTCCCACTGCCAGGGTTGGGGCGTTTCCTGTTCGCTCATCGTCTTCTCCGGTTCAATTCGACAAGGGCCCTGCGGCCGGCGGCGCCCGGGCCGGCCCGGCGAAACCATGCGCGGAAGCCGCATCATCGCGCGCACTCACCCGCGGCACCAGATGGCACGCGGCCTCGCGGCGCTGCCCAACCTCGACGAGCGGCGGCACGATATTCCGGCATCGCTCCTCGGCGAGCGGGCAGCGCGCATGGAAATGACAGCCGGCGGGCGGCGACAGTGGCGTGGGCAGCTCGCCGGCGATCGGATGATAGATCACCGGCGCCTCGTCCAGCCGCAGCTTCGGGATGCTGTTGAGAAGCCCCTGCGTGTAGGGATGACGCGGAGCCGCATAAAGCGCGGCCGCCTCCGCCGTCTCGACAATGCGGCCGAGGTACATGACGGCGACGCGGTCGCAGAGGTGCTGGACGACGCCGAGGTCGTGACTGATGAACAGCATCGTCAGCGAAAGCTCGCGCCGCAGCTGCAAGAACAGGTTGATGATCTGCGCCTGGATCGACACGTCGAGCGAGGCGACCGGCTCGTCGCAGACGATGACTTCGGGCTGCATCGCGAGCGCCCGCGCGGTGGCGATGCGCTGGCGCTGCCCGCCCGAGAACTGGTGCGGATAGCGTTCGGCGAAATCGGCATCGAGGCCGACCCGCGCGAGCCAATCGGCGACATAGGCCGCGGCGCGGTCGCGGCTGACGAGGCCGTGAGCGAGCGGACCCTCGGCGATGGCCCTGCCGACGGTCATGCGCGGATTGAGCGAGGAGAACGGATTCTGGAACACCATCTGGATGCGCCGGTCCCTCTTCACGGGTCGCCGCCCGCTGGTCATGATCGGCTGCCCGTCGAGAAGGACGCGTCCCTCGCTCGGCGGCAGTATCCCGGTCAGCATGCGGCCGAATGTCGACTTGCCGCAGCCGCTCTCGCCGACCAGACCGAGCACTTCGCCCTTGCGGATCGAGAGCGACACCCGGTCCACCGCGTGCACGGTCCGCGATTCCACGGGACTGCCGAGGCGCGCGGCCAGCCGCTCGCCGAACGAAAGGCGCGGCTGGAAGCGCTTCGAAACCGCATCGGCCAGGATCAGCGGCGCGGTCATAAGTGTGCCCCCACGCTTGCGGCTGGCGCCGCTGCGCTGCCCCCCGAGGGGGACCGATTCGCGCCTTGGGACGGCCCGGCGGCGCATTGGTGTGCCCCCACGCTTGCGGCTGGCGCCGCTGCGCTGCCCCCCGAGGGGGCGCGATTCGCGCCTTGGGACGGCCCGGCGGCGCTCATGCCACCTCCCTCTCGAGCGGATGGTGGCAGCGGATCGAGCGCATCGCGTCGCCGACGATGCCGGGTTCGGCGTTGCAGGCGGCATCGGCGTAGTCGCACCGCGGCGCGAACGGGCACCCCGCCGGCAGATTCAGCAGCGACGGCGTCGATCCCCTGATCTGCGCCAGCTCGCGGCCCGGCTCGGTGCGCGCGGGCAGCGAATCGAGCAGGCCCTGCGTATACGGATGACGCGGGTGGCGCAGAACCGCCACCGTCGGCCCTGCCTCGACGATCCGGCCCGCGTACATCACCGCGATCCGGTCGGCGAGCGACGACACGGTCGCCAGGTCGTGACTGATCCAGATGAGCGAAGTGCCGATCGCGCCGACCAGGCTCTTCATCTCGGTCAGTATCTGCGCCTGGATCGACACGTCGAGCGCCGTCGTCGGCTCGTCGGCGACGATCAGCGGCGGACGGTGCAGGAGCGCGATCGCGATCGCCACGCGCTGCCGCATGCCGCCCGAGAACTGGTGCGGGTACGCATCGAGGCGCCGCCCGGCGTCCGGCAGCCCGACGATGGTCAGCACCTCGATGCAGCGCGCGCGCAGCGACGCGGCGGAAAGCCGCTCATGCGCCGTCAGCGCGAGCCGCATCTGCTCGGCGATGGTGAGCACCGGATTCAGCGTCGTCGTCGGATCCTGGAACACCATCGCGAGGCGCCGGCCGCGCATCCGGCGCAGCTCGCCGGGCTCCATGCCGACCAGCTCGCGATCCTCGAACCGGATCGAGCCGCGGACGATGCGGCCGGGCGGATCGACGAGCCCCAGCAGCGAGAAGCCGGTGACGGTCTTGCCCGAGCCGCTCTCGCCGACGAGCCCGAGCACCTCGCCGGCGCGCAGCGTGAAGGAAACGCCGTCGACCGCCTTGACCACGCCAGCGCGCGTGAAGAAATGCGTGGCAAGGTCGCGGACCTCGAGCAGCGGCGCCGGGATGTGTACCCCCTCGGCGCTGCGCGCCGTCCCCCCGAGGGGGGCATGTTCGCGCTTGGGGCGGCCCGGCGCGCTCACCGTTTCAGCCGTGGATTGAACTGATCGCGGATCTGGTCGCCGACCAGGTTGACCGCAACGATCAGCGCGACGAGCGCGATGCCGGGGTAGATCGAGATCCAGTAACGGCCCGACAGCATGTACTGGAAGCCGTTGGCGATCAGCAGCCCGAGGGAAGGCTCGGTGGGCGGCAGGCCGAGGCCGAGAAACGACAGCGTCGCCTCGAGCGCGATCGCGTTGGCGATCTGGACGGTGGCCACGACGATCAACGGCGGCAGGCAGTTCGGCAGGATGTGGCGAAAGATCACGGTGCGCACCGGCAGCGGCACCGACAGCGCGGCCTCGATGTACTCCTTGCTGCGCTCGGCGACGGCCGCCCCGTGCGCGGTGCGCGCGAAGTACGCATACTGCGCGGCGATGAGCGCGATCGTCAGCTGGATCTTCCCCTGCCCGAGGATGGCAGCGAGCACGAGCGCCAGCAGGATCGCCGGGAACGAGAGCTGCAGGTCGATGATGCGCATGATCAGCGCCTCGGTTCGCCCCCCCAGAAAGGCCGCTGCCGCGCCGAGCGTGGCACCCAGGCTCAGCGCGATCAGCCCCGCGGAGACGGAAATCTGCAGCGAGATCTTGAGACCGAAGAGGATGGCGGAAAACATGTCGCGTCCCTGCGCGTCGGTTCCAAGCCAATGGACGTAGCCGGCGGCGCCGACGAAGCCCGGCGCCCGCCGCGCGTCCCGCAACGTCAGTTTCGCGAGGTCGTAAGGGTCCTGCGGCGCGACCAGCGGCGCGAACACCGCCAGCAGGACGACAAGCACGACGACGCCGAGGGCGGCGACGGCGACGCGGTTCTCGCCGAACTCGCTCCAGAAAACGGCGAACGGCGTCGCGCGGTCCTTCACGACCGCGCCTTGCGCAGCCGGGGATCGAGACCGACGTAGACGAGGTCCATCGTGAAGTTGATCATGATGAACACGAACGCGACGAGCATGAGGTAGGCCACCATCACCGGACGATCGAGGCTCGCAATCGAGTCGATGATGAGCTTGCCCAGGCCCGGCCACGAGAATATGGTCTCGGTCACCACGGCGAACGCGAGCGTCGAGCCGAGCTCGAGCCCGAACACGGTGACCAGCGGAATGGAGATGAGCCGCAGCACGTGGCGGCGCAACACGGTCCATTCGCTCTCGCCGGCGGCGCGCGCGAACTTCACCGTGTCGGAGAGCATCACTTCGCGGGTGCCGGCGCGCGCGAGGCGCGTCATCAGCGCCAGCTTGAACAGCGAGAGATTGAGTGCCGGCAGGATCAGGTGCTTGAGCCCGTCGAGCGTGAGCAAGCTCCACTGGACCCCGAACAGGGTCGCGGTCTCGCCGCGCCCCCCCGCGGGGAGCCAGCCAAGCGTCACCGCGAATGTGAGAATGAGCACCAGCCCGATCCAGAAGGTCGGGACCGAGAAGCCGATCACCGACGCCGCCATGATCACGCGCGCCGCCGCGCCCTCGGGCCGGTAGCCGGCATAGATGCCGAGCGGCACGCCAAGCAAGGTGGCGAAGAACACGGCGGACAGCGTCAATTCCAGCGTCGCCGGCAGGCGGCTGAAGATCAGGCTCGTCACGGGCATGTTGAACACGAACGAGCGCCCGAGGTCGCCGTGCAGCACGCGGTCGAGGAAGGCGGCGTACTGTTCCCAGAGCGGCCGGTCGAAGCCGTACTGCGCGATCGTCTGCGCCCGGATCTCCTGCGTGACGTCGGGCGCTATGAGGACGTCGATCGGGTTGCCGATCGCGTAGACGCCGACGAAGACCAAGAGCGACATGACTAGCATCACGACGAGGGCCTGCAGCAGGCGCTGGATGGCAAAGCCGAGCATCGCCGTCGCCTTCCTTCTTCAGGTCCCGGTGGTCCGCCAGCCGTCGGCAATGACGGCACGGGTTTCGGCCACCGCCACCTCCCAGAGCGCGAGCATTTCGGCGTCGGGCCGCTGGTAGAGCCCGTGGAAATTGCCGTCCCCGAGCAGGCGGCGCCGTCCCGCGGGATTCTCGAGCGCAAAGCGATCGCGATCGAGCGCCGGCTTGCTTTCGGGGGGCAGCGCCACGCCGGCAAGGCGCGTCCACGGAAAGTTCTCCATCCACGACGCGTGCGAGGCCGCCGGATCGATCGCCATCACCTTCTCCCAGGTCCGCGGCGCCTTCCACCACTCGTGGAACTTCACGCAGGCGTCGCGGCGCTCGCCCATCCACTCCGCGAAGAAGCTCGCGATCGGTCCGTTCCCGCCGTGTCCATTGACCACGACGATGCGGCGAAAGCCCGCCCGATACAGGCTTTCGAGGATGTCGCCGATCAGCGCCACGTAGGTCGTGAGCTTCAGGCTGACAGTGCCCGGAAAGTCGATGAAATTCGGCGTCACCCCGTATGGCACCACCGGGAAGACCGGAACGGCGAGCGGCTCCGCGGCTTCGACCGCGACCCGCTCGGCGAGGATCATGTCGACGCAGAGGCTCAAATACCCGTGCTGCTCGACGCTGCCGATCGGCAGGACGCAGCGGTCATCGTGACGGACCCGGTCTTCGACCTGCATCCAGTTCATGCCGGCAACGCGCATCTTGTCGTCTCCTTCGTTTGCCGGGCCCCGATTTCCGATCCGGCGGCAGGTTCCTACCCGGCGATAAGTGTATGCGACAATACGGCCGCACGATATCCATGAACGAGGAGCATCCATGAAAGTTATCCGTTGGGGAGCGGTGGCAGCGCTGGCAGGCGCGTTGCTGGTGTCGTTTGCGAACGGCGTGTCGGCGCAGACCCTCACGATCGGCGTGCGCGCCGGCCCCGAATCGATCGACCCGCACTTCACCGCCACCGGCACGCACGCGGAGGCGCTGAAGCACGTGTTCGACACGCTGGTGTGGTCGGGCGACGATCTCGGCCTCGAGCCGCGCCTCGCGGAAAGCTGGCGCGCGGTCAACGACACGACGTGGGAATTCAAGCTCCGCCGCGGCGTCAAATTCCACGACGGCTCTGATTTCACGGCGGCCGACGTCAAGTTCTCGATCGAGCGAATCCCAGCGGTGTCGGGACCCAACCCGACCACGATCTACATCCGCCGGGTCAAGGAAGTGAAGATCGTCGATCCGTACACCGTGCAGGTGATCACCGATGGCGCGGCGCCCACGCTGCCCTACGATTTCATCCGGCTGTTCGTCGTGTCGGCCAAGGCGGCGAAGGACTTCTCGACCAAGGATACTGCAAACGAAGGCTTCAATTCCGGCAAGGCGGCGATCGGCACCGGCCCTTACAAGTTCGTGTCCTGGACGCCGAAGGATCAGCTGGTGCTCGACCGCTTCGACGGCTACTGGGGCGGCAGGGAGCCGTGGCAACGGGTGCTGCGCAAGGAGATCCCGAACGACACCGCCCGCGTCGCGCAGCTGAAGGCCGGCCAGCTCGACCTGATCGCGCGCGCGCCGGCGGCCGACGTGCCGACGCTCGAAAAGGACGGCAAGCTCACGGTGGTGAAGATCGACACGGTCTACGTCTTCAACATGGAGCTCGACCTGCGCGAGAAAGCGCCGCAGATCACCGCCAAGGACGGGTCCGCGCTGCCGCAGAATCCGCTGCGCGATCCGCGCGTGCGCGAAGCCATCGACCTTGCGATCGACCGGCCGGCGCTGGCCGAGGTGGCGATGGAAGGCATGGGCAAGCCGGTCAACCAACTGGTGACGCCGAGCATCTTCGGCTACAACAAGTCGCTGCCCGAGCGGAAGTTCGACATCGCCCGGGCGAAGAAGCTGCTGGCCGACGCCGGCTATCCGAACGGCTTCAAGGCAACGTTCAGCTTCACCAATGACCGACTGCCCGGCGACCGCCAGGTGGGCACATCGGTGGCCCAGATGCTGGCGGCCATCGGCCTCGATGTGACGGCCAACGCGCAACCGGCGGCGGTCTTCTTCCCGGCCCGCACGCGTGGCGACTTCTCGATGCCGATGTCCGGCTGGGGCACGCTGACCGGCGAGGCGCATTACACGCTGTCGTCGACCGTGCACAGCAACGATCCGGTCAGGAAATTCGGACCGTTCAACGTGCTGGGCTACAACAGTCCGCAGATGGACAAGCTGATCCAGGATGCAGCCATCGAAATGGACGTCAACAAGCGCCGGAGCTACCTCGAGCAGGCCAACGCGCTCGTCGCGACGGATCGCCCGCGCCTGCCGCTCGTTTCGGTCGGCTCGGCCTGGGCGATGCAGAAGTCCAAGGTCACGATCAAGCCTCGCGTCGACGAGGACACGCTGGCCATGAACATCAAGCCGGCGAAGTGACGTCGCGGGGAGCAGCCGCGCGCGGCTGATCGACCGACGCCATGCCTCCGATCGCGCTGGCGCTGCACGGCGGGTGCGGCACGCTGCCGAAGCAGGATCTCCCGCCGGAGGAGTGGGCCGAGGTCGAGCGGCACATCGCCGACGCGCTCACTGCCGGCTGGACGATCCTCGCCCGCGGCGGCACGGCGCTCGACGCGGTCGAAGCGACGGTCGTCGTGCTCGAGGACTCGCCTCATTTCAATGCCGGCCACGGCTCGGCGCTGAACACGGACGCCGAGCACGAGCTCGACGCCGCGATCATGGATGGCACCGCGCTGCGGGCCGGTGCCGTCTGCGCGGTGCGTCACATCCGCAACCCGGTGCAAGCCGCGCGCAGGCTGCTGGAGGCCGGCGAAGCCGTGCTGCTCACCGGACCCGCCGCCGACGCCTTCGCGCGTGCTGCCGGGCTCGCCATGGTCGCGCCGTCGTACTTCACCACCGAGCGCCGACGCGCCAACCTGCAGCAGATGAAAGCTCGCGCCGCGGCCGGAACGGCTGGCGCGGCGAGCGAAGCAGAAAAGCACGGCACGGTCGGCGCGGTCGCGCTCGATCGGGCCGGGAACCTGGCCGCCGCGACGTCCACCGGCGGCTACACGAACAAACCCGCCGGCCGGGTGGGCGACAGTCCGCTGATTGGCGCCGGAACCTATGCGAGGAACGGTGTGTGCGCCGTGTCCGGCACCGGCAAGGGCGAGCTCTTCATCCGCCACGTCGCCGGCCACGAAGTCGCGTCGCTCGTCGCCTACCAAGGGCTGTCGCTGGCGGAGGCCACACGGACGGTCGTCTTCGACCGCATCGGCGGCGGTGGCCTCGGTGCCGGCATGGTGGCCGTCGACGCGCACGGCAACATCGCCGCGCCGTTCAACACCCTGGGCATGTGTCGCGGGTGGGTGCTGCCCTCCGGCGAACTGCATCTCGCGACGCACACGGAGATCTCGTGCGTCGCCCGCCTTGCCGGTGGCGGCGCATGAGACATCCTATGTCAACCCTCGATGATGTTGAAGGCAACGGCGGCGCGGTGACGAGTGGGGTCGTAGGCGCGGCCTCGGCCGCGCTCGGCGGTAGCGCAGGCGTCGAGGCCGATCGAGCGCGGGCAAGCCCGCGCCTACGAAAACAAGCGCCAAGGGAGCCGAACGCGGCCCGCCGGGCCGCCCCACGTGCGAATGCCCGAGCGCGCAGCGCGACGGTACTCCCGTGAGCGAGCCCATCATCGTCTGGGGCGGCGGCGCGATCGGCGGCACCCTTGCCGCGTACTGGGCGCGCGCGGGCATTCCGGTGCTGCTGGTCGACATCGTCCGCGAGCACGTGGAAGCGTGCCGCACGACCGGAATTCGCATCGAGGGACCGGTCGAGGAATTTACCCAGATCGTGCCGGCGGCGACACCCGACGAAGTCGTCGGCACCTATGCGCGCATCGTGCTCGCGGTGAAGGCGCAGGCGACCGAGGCGGCGCTCGCCGGCCTGCTGCCCCACCTCGCGCCCGACGGTTTCGTGCTCTCGGCGCAGAACGGGTTGAACGAGATCACGATCGCGCGGCTCGCCGGCGCGGAGCGGACCGTCGGCTGTTTTGTCAATTTCGGCGCCGACTGGCTCGGTCCCGGACGCATCCTGTTCGGCAACCGCGCGGCGGTCGTCGTCGGGGAAATCGCGGGCGGCGCGCGACCGCGCACGATCGAGATGCATCGCCTGCTGCAGCTGTTCGAGCCGGACGCCGTGCTCACCGACAACATCTGGGGCTTTCTCTGGGGCAAGCTCGGTTACGGCGCGATGCTGTTCGCCACCGCGCTGACCAACGATTCGATGGCGGAGAATTTCGCCGACCCGGCGCGGTTCGTTGTCTTCGATCGGCTGGGCCGCGAGGTGATGGCGGTGGCGCGGGCGCGCAACGTGAGGCCGGTCGGCTTCAACGGCTTCGACCCGGCCGCGTTCATGCCGGAGGCGCCCGCATCGGCATCGCGGGCGTCGATCGCCGCGCTCGCCGAATTCAACCGGCACACCGCCAAGACCCATTCGGGCATCTGGCGCGATCTCGCCGTGCGCAAGCGGCGCACCGAAGTCGATCCGCAGATCGGCACCATCGCCGAGCTGGGAGCCGAGGCCGGCATCGACACGCCGGCGATTCGCACCCTGGTGGCGCTCATTCACGACATCGAGGAGGGCCGCCGCCCGATGTCCTTCGCCACGATGCAGGTCCTGATCGACGCCTGCAAATGAGCTTTAGCGGACGCACGGCGCTCGTCACCGGCGCCGCCCAAGGCATCGGGCAGGCGATAGCTTTGGCGCTGGCCGAGGCCGGCGCGCGCGTTCACCCCGCGGATCGCGACGCCGATGGCGTCCGACGCTTTGCCGCCGCGCATCGGATGTCCCCGCAGGTGTTCGATGTTTCCGACCGTGCCGCGGCCCATGCCGTGGTCGCAGAAATCGCAAGGTCGGAGGGCCGTCTCGATATTCTCGTCAACGCGGCAGGAGGCGTTTGCGGGCAGGTCGGCCGCCCGATCGAAGACGTCGAAGAGGCGGACTGGCACGCGATCTTCAAGGCGAATGTTGACGGCGCGTTCTGGCTGGCGCAAGCGGCCTCGCGGCCGATGCGCGAAGCGGGATACGGCCGCATCGTCAACATCGCGTCGGGTGCCGGCCTACGGCCGAGCCTGACCGGCATCCAGGCGTACACGGCCGCCAAGCACGCGCTGGTCGGCCTCACCAAGCAGCTCTCGCAGGACCTCGGCCGCTACGGGATCACCAGCAACGCCGTGGCTCCCGGCTTCGTGCGCTCCAACCCGTCGACCGAGCGCCAATGGGAGCGCCTTGGCCCGGAAGGGCAGGCGCGTTTCGTCGAGAGCGTGCACACGCGGCGGCTGGGCGAGGCAGCGGACATCGCCAACGCCGTGCTGTTCCTGGCGAGCGACCGCGCAGCGTGGATCTCGGGGCAGATCCTGTCGGTGGACGGCGGCCGATCCTGACAAACGCCGGCCGCCAGAATTTGAGACGCTGCAAAGTCAAAGGCCAGGATTCGGGTAAGGATTTCGGCCATGACCATCTCGCCCTATGCGGCTGTTGCGATCGAGCGCCTCGATAGGGTCTCGACGATTCTGGTGCTTTGTTGGGGCTTGATCGGCGATGTATTCATTCGTGTTCCGCTGCTGGAGGCATTGCGCAAGCGCTTCCCGCAGGCGCACATCGCGGTGGTGGTCGATCCCGTTGCCGTTGCGGTGCTCGAGAATCATCCGGATTGCGATGAGGTCATCTCGTTTGACCGCAACAAAAAGCAGCGCTGGCGCTATCTGACGGAGACGGCGGCGCGACTGCTGGATTTGCGGCGCAGACGATTCGATCTGTGTCTTAATCTCTACATCGGAGGCTCGAGCAACCGGTTTTCGCGCTTCATCAACGCCGACATCAGGGTATGTTTCGATCATACGGCCGAGCTGCGCTGGGCCAATAACGTATGGGTGCCCTGTCCCTCGTTTGCCGACAACTGGACCAAGGCGCTGGGTACGATGTTGCGGCCCCTGGGGATTGCGGACGGTCAGATACGGCGCGGCACCTCATTTCATTGTTCCGCCGCTGCCATCGAATATGCAAGAGCGTTGGTGCACGACAAGCCCGGCCCGCTGGCAGCCTTCAACCTGGGGGCGGGAGGCAGTGACAAGCGCTGGGCCGTCGAGAACTTTGTTGCGCTCGCGCGAGCCATTCATGACCGTCATGGGCTCGCGCCTCTGGTGTTCACGAACCCCGGGATGGAGGAGCTGGCAACGGCATTTGGGCGACTGTACGGCGAAAGCGCGGTGGTGGTCCCCCTGTTGCCGCTCGCGCGGGTGGGGGCGTTGATGCTCGAGTGCGATTATGTGGTGACGGGAGACACCGCGCTCATGCATCTGGCCTTTGGTCTGAAGCGTCCAACGCTGGTGTTGTTCACCTATACCCGCCCGGAAATGGTTTCACCGGACGACGCGCCCTGCATCGGCTGTTTTGTCGAGAATGCGTCCGGCGAAATGTATCGCGGCAAGCTGGCCGGCAGTGTTGATGTTCCAGTCGAGCTGGCGATTGAACGGTTTGGCGACTTGGTCAAACTGGCGGGGGCTGATTCCGGTCTGGACCGCTATGACCCCCGCCGGTCGCGCCATTGGAAGTAGCGCACGGAGGGCGCGAGGAAGCGGCGCCCCGGCCGCCGGTCTCCGAGGGGACCCAGGCCCGGCAGGGCGGGCGGATCGGCAATGCCGGTGGAAAAGCATGGGGCGAGAGTGCCACGGGGCCCGGCCGCGCGGGCGGGTCCACTCTGGCGATCGGCAGCCCAATGCCTTTGTGCAGAGACCTTGATCGCGTCGTGGCGGGAACCGGCCTACCCGTGGTAGGCTCAAATGGTGGTCGTGCGGGGGGGTCGTTTGGGGTCTTCCCCGGACTTTCCAGACGAGGGCTGCGCCAGACCTGCGGCGAACATTTGAATACAAGGAACAAGATCGGCGCGCCGCCTGCGGCGAAGCCGGCGCCGGCAACACCAACCATGATGGAGAGATACCAATGAAGAGACGCGAATTCGTGAAGCTGTGCGCCACGACCGCCGCGGTTGCGGCGCCTGGGGTCGGCTGGGCGCAGCAGAATGTGGTGTGGAAAGCCTCGGACGTGCATCCGCTCGGCTATCCGACCGTCGAGGCGATCGTGCGGATGGGCAAGAAGCTGGAGAAGGAAACCAACGGCCGCATTTCGATCCAGATGTACCCGCTGATGCAACTGGGCGGCGAGAAGGAGATGATCGAGCAGGCGCAGGTGGGCGCGCTGCAGATCGCCCGCATCTCGGTGGGCGCGATGGGCCCGGTGGTGGACGACGTCAACGTGTTCAACCTGCCGTTCATCTTCCGCGACGAAGCGCACATGCGCAAAGTGATCGACGGCCCGATCGGCCAGGGACTGCTGGACAAGATCACGGCGAGCCCGCAATCGCGGCTGGTGGTGCTGGGCTGGATGGACGCCGGCACCCGCAGCGTCTACTCGAACAAGCCTGCCACCAAGCCGGAGGATCTGAAGGGCCAGAAGATCCGGATGATGGGCAACCCGCTGTTCGTCGAAACCATGAACGCGATGGGTGGCAATGGCGTCGCGATGGGCTTCAACGAGCTCTTCGGCGCGCTGCAGACGGGTGTCGTCGACGGCGCCGAGAACAACCCGCCGACGCTGCTTGCCCAGAACCACTACACGGTCAGCAAGGTGTACAGCCTCACGGGCCACCTGATCATTCCCGAGATCTTCGTGTTCTCGCGGCGCACCTGGGACACGCTGTCCAAGGCGGACCAGGACCTGGTCAGGAAGCTCTCGCGCGAAGCGCAGCTGGAACAGCGCGCACTGTGGGATGCCTACACCGTCGAGGCGGAAACCAAGCTCAAGGCGGCCGGCGTCAAGTTCGTCCCGGCCGACAAGGCCGCGTTCTACAAGGCCACACAGCCGATCCGCGACAAGTACGGCGCCAAGTACGCCACGCTGCTGAAAGAGATCGAAAACACCAAGTAGCGTCTGTGGTCCGGGCACGCGGCGCCGCCCGCGCCGCGTGCCCGTTTCTTGTCCTCGTTACCGGAGTCGCCGCATGAGCACCGCCGGGCCAAGGCGCGGGTGTGCCCCCTCGTGGGATGTCGCGGCGGCGCCAGCCGCAAGCGTGGGGGTGAAATGACCGCGAAGCAGCGTTACGCGCAGGCCATGGAATGGCTCTACATCGTCTGCGTCGTCCTGTCCGGCACTGCGCTGGTGGTGATCACGCTGATCATTCCGCT
>CAYGYQ010000004.1:11876-29204 GCA_964354035.1 uncultured Bordetella sp. | reverse complement strand
TCTGCGTCGTCCTGTCCGGCACTGCGCTGGTGGTGATCACGCTGATCATTCCGCTCGGCGTGTTCATGCGCTACTCGATGAACAGCCCGCTGTCCTGGCCGGAGCCGGCCTCCGTCATCATGATGGTGATGTTCTCGTTTCTCGGCGGCGCGGCGGTCTACCGCGCCAACGTCCACATCGCCGTGCAGGCGCTGCTCAACGCCGTTTCACCCGGCGTGCAGCGCTGGATGCTGTGGGGCGTGGACGCCTGCATGGCCGTGACCGCGCTGTTCATGCTCGGCTACGGCATCCAGCTGTGCGTGGTCACGCAATATTCGACGATGGCGGAGTTTCCAGGGCTCTCGCAGGCCGTCGTCTACCTGCCGATTCCCATCGCCGGCTTCCTGACGCTGCTGTTCCTGATCGAGCGCGTCTGGGTGGGTGAACCGCCGAAGACGTCGATCATGTTCCGCGACAAGCCGACGGAGCTCGAATAGCCATGGACGCGCTCGTCTTGCTCGGGTCATTCGCCCTTCTGTGCGCGCTCGCCGTGCCCGTCGCCTACGCGCTCGGACTCTCGGCGCTGATCGCCGCCCTGTGGTCCGACATCCCGCTCGAAGCGGTGATGCTGAAGATCTCCGACGGGACCGACGATTTCGCGCTGCTCGCCATCCCGTTCTTCGTGCTGGCCGGCGGCATCATGGCCGAAGGCGGCATGGCCGTGCGCCTCATCAACCTGGCCAAGGTGTTCGTCGGCTTCATTCGCGGCGGCCTCGCGCTGGTGAACATCCTCGCCAGCTCGTTGTTCGGCTGCATCTCGGGGTCGTCGGTCGCCGACACTGCGTCCATTGGCTCGGTGATGATCCCGCAGATGGTCAAGGCCGGCTATCCGCGCGTCTTCGCCACCAACGTGACGATCTGCGGTTCGGTGCAGGCGCTGCTGGTCCCACCTTCGCACAACGCCGTGATCTATGCCCTCGCGACCGGCGGCATCGTTTCGGTGGCCGACCTCTTTCTCGCCGGCATCTTCCCCGGCCTGCTGTTCGGGCTCTGCCTGATCGGGCTGGTGCTGCTGACCGCGCGCAAGCGCAACTTCCCCAAGGGCGAGCCGATCCCGATGAAGGACGTGCCGCGGATCGTCATCGATGCGCTGTGGGGCCTGGTCACGATCGTCATCATCATGGGCGGCATCCTGTCCGGGGTATTCACGCCGACGGAGTCCGCGGCCGTGGCCTGCGTCTACGCGTTCCTGGTGACCTTCTTCATCTACCGCGACTACAAATGGCGCGAGCTGCCGGTCCTGGTCCACCGCGTCGTGAAGACCGTCGCCATGGTGATGATGCTGATCGGCTTCTCGGTCGCCTTCGGCTACATGATGGCGCTCATGCAGATTCCGGCCAAGGTGACGGCCTTCTTTCTCAGCGTCTCGGACAACAAGTACGTCTTCCTGATGCTCGTCAACCTGCTGCTGCTGCTGCTCGGCACGTTCATGGACCTGGCGCCGATGCTGCTGATCTGCACGCCGATCTTCATGCCGGTGATTGCCAAGTTCGGCATCGATCCGGTGCACTTCGGCATGATCATGATCCTGAACCTCGGCATCGGGCTGATCACGCCGCCGGTGGGGCCGACGCTCTTCGTCGGCTGCGCCATAGGCAAGGTGTCGATGGAGGAAGTGTCGAAGGAGCTATGGCCGTTCTACGGGGCGATGTGCTTGGCACTGCTGCTCGTCACCTACATTCCCGCGATTTCGCTCTGGCTGCCGGGATTGGCGAAGTAGCGGGCGCCGGCGCCCCCTGCCGCCCGCCCCGGCTTCGCCAAACGCCGCCGGACCGTTCAAAATCCGGCCGCAACCCATCAGACCAGCGCCTGCGTATCCGCATCGACCGGCAGCGCATGCCCGGAGATGTTGGCGCCGATGGGCGAAGCCAGGAACACGATCGCGTGTGCGATGTCGTCGGCGGTCACGAGACGCCGCAACGACGTCTTGGCGAGGGCTTCCGCGCGCACGACGTCGGGCGACACGCCGCGCAACGCCGCCTTGTTCGCGAACACCGCGTCGATGCGCGCGCCGGCCACCGAGCCGGGGCAGATCGCGTTGACCCGGATGCCGTGCTCCCCGAGCTCGATCGACAGCGACTTGGAGAAGCCGATGACGCCCCATTTCGCGGCGGCGTACGGCGTGCGCTGAGGAAAGCCGAACCGTCCGGCCGCCGACGAAAGATTGGCGATGCCCGCATTGGTACTCGCCTTCAGCAGCGGGATCGCGCGCTGCGCGCAGAGGAACTGCCCGGTGAGGTTCACGGCGAGCGTGCGCTCCCAGTCGGTCAGCGTGACGTCCTCGCAGGGTGCCGTCGGACCTGCGATGCCGGCATTGTTGACGAGTGCGTCGAGACCACCCAGCGCCCGCCCGACCGCGTCGAACAGGCGAAAACCGGTGCATTATGACTGCGATCGCAGTTGCGCTGGCCGATAGCCGCCACCGGCCTGGACCGGCGCCCGCTGGCGCTCGCGCGCCACCAGCGCGATCAGTCCGAAAACCGAAACAGGAGCGACGACCATGGCCGAAGCCCGCAAAGTCATCATCACCTGCGCCATCACCGGGTCGATCCACACGCCGTCGATGTCGCCGCACCTGCCGGTCACGCCGCGCGAGATCGCCGACGCCGCGGTCGACGCGGCGGAAGCCGGCGCCGCGATCGTGCACCTCCACGCGCGCGATCCTGTCGACGGTCATCCGACGCAGGACCCGAAGTACTTCCGCGAGTTCGCGGCCGACATCAAGCGCCGCTGCGACGTCGTGATCAACTTCACGACCGGCGGCGCGGCGACGATGACGATCGAGGAACGCCTGCAGCCGGCGTTGCAGCTGAAGCCGGAGGTCGCCTCGCTCAACATGGGCTCGATGAACTTCGGCCTCTATCCGATGCTGAAGCGCTTCAAGGAGTTCAAGTATGGCTGGGAGCGCGAATACCTGGCGGGCTCGGACGCGCGCATCTTCCGCAACACGTTCAAGGACATCGAGCACATCCTGACCTCGTGCGCGGACAACGGGACCCGCTTCGAGATCGAGTGCTACGACATCGGGCACCTGTACACCACGCATCACTTCTTCGAGCGCGGCATCGTCCGGCCGCCGCTCTTCATCCAGAGCGTGTTCGGCATCCTCGGCGGGATCGGCCCACATCCCGACGACGTCGCGCACATGAAGCGCACGGCCGACCGGCTGTTCGGCGACCAGTATCGCTGGAGCGTGCTCGGCGCCGGCCGCAATCAGCTGCCGATCGCCGCCATGTCGGCCGCGATGGGCGGCAACGTCCGGGTCGGGCTGGAGGACAGCCTCTGGCAGGGCCCCGGCCAGCTCGCCGCCTCCAACGCCGCCCAGGTCCGCGCGGTGCGGCAGATCATCGAGGGGCTGGGCCTGGCGATCGCGACACCCGACGACGCGCGGCGGATGCTCGCGCTCAAGGGGGGCGCCAACGTCGCGTTCTGAGGTCGGCCAAGACGCGCGAATCGATGCCGAGCTTTCTCATCCGCGAGCGCAGCGTCTGCGGATTCAGGCCGAGCAGCAGCGCGGCGCCGAACGGGCCGTCCACTCGGCCGCGGCTCTTGCGCAACGCCGCTTCGATGTGGCTCCGCGCCTGCGCGTCGAAGGTCGTGAACTCCTCAAGATCGCGAGGAAGATCGGTGGCGTGCGGAACTCGCGTTGGTCGCAGTGCCGACGCCGGCGCGGCGGCGATGCCCAACGCTTTCGCCAACTCCAGCCGCCGTCCATCACCGAGAATCGCCGCCCGTTCGATCACCGAAGACAGTTCGCGGATGTTGCCCGGCCAGTCGTAGCCGCAAAGCAGGCTCAGGTCGTCATCGACCGGCATGCAGGGCGCGAGCCCCAGCTTGGCGGCAGCCCGCTGCGCGAAATGCACCGCCAGCGCCGGCACGTCGCCCAGACGTTCGCGCAGCGCCGGCAATTCGATCGGAAACACCGCCAGCCGATACCAGAGATCCTCGCGAAAGCGGCCGCCCCGGATCATCGCGCGCAGATCCTGATGGGTCGCTGCGACGACACGGGCATTCACGGCGATGGACCGCTCGCCACCAACCCGCTGCACCAGGCCGTCCTGCAGCACGCGCAGAAGCCGCACCTGCGCCGGTAACGGCAATTCGGCCACTTCATCGAGAAACAGCGTGCCGCCGTCGGCGCGCTCGAACCAGCCACGACGTTCCGCAATCGCGCCGGTGAAGCTGCCACGCTCGTGGCCGAACAGCTCCGAGTCGACCAGTTCGCCCGGGATCGCCCCGCAGTTCACGCGCACGAACGGTCCCGCTGCCCGTTCCGATTGCCGATGGATCGCGCGTGCAATCACCTCCTTGCCACTGCCGGTCTCGCCGAGCAACAGCACCGGCGCGTCAGCGTGCGCCACCTGTGCGACCCGCTCCATCACGTCGCGCAGGCCGGAGTCGGCGCCGACAACCGCGTCTGCGATGTCGGTCCTGCCGAGACGGTTGAGCAGCGAGCGCCGGTCCGCCTCGGCCACCTCGCGCAGCGCCGTTGCGTCGCGCTGCCGTGCGAAGTGCCGAAGCGCAGAGGCGAGCGGCTCGACCAGCGCGAGCACGATGTCGCGCGTGGCCGGGGAAAGCACGGGTGCGTTCAGGCCGGCAAGCAGTAGCACGCCAGTCAGGCGCGGCTTGTCCTCGATTGCCGCCAGCACCATGGACCCCCGCGCCGCATGCGGGATCACGCCGGGGTGGGTACGCGAAAAGCTGCGCGCCTCGACCTTCAACAGACGCTCACGTCGCAGCGGCTGCGGCAGGTTCGGCTCGCCCCCTTCAGCGACGCGGTCGACACCGACGAACCCCTCTCTGGGCCCGTCACCGGTGATCGCGACCGTTTCCCACAGCCGATGCTGCGGAACCAGATAACGGATGGCAGCCAGTTTGACCGGTAGCCAGGGTCGCGCGGCAACGAGTGCGTCTTCAAGCGCCGACTGCAACTCGTCATGACGCCCGACCGCGCGCCAAAGCTCCAGTGAAAGCGATTCGTCCATCTTTTCTCGCGGGATATCGCGGATATTCTGACACTTTTCGCGACAGTTCCGCCATATATCGCGAAACTCCTGTTAACGAAATCCGAAAAGCATATTTAATCAGATACTTAAAGCTCAGGCGCGCAACTTGCACCTATGCGGTTGAGCGCACCTCCCGTCCCACCCTTCTCGAGGCATCCGATGCAACAAGTACGCAATACCTTGATGCTGCTCTACAACGACAGTCCGCGCCGTCTGCACCTGTGGGGAGGGATCGTCACCGTAGTCGTCGCGCTGCTGGTCCTCAACGCACTGATGCCGCAGGGCTCGTCGGCGAATGGCGATCTGGCGCATGTCCTGCCACGGACAGCGATCCTGGTCTTTCTGGTGGCGCTGGGTTGTGAATATCTCGACTCGAGCCTCGGCATGGGCTACGGGACTACGTTGACGCCGATCCTGCTGCTGGCCGGGTTCGCGCCACTCGACATTGTGCCCGCCGTCCTGCTGAGCGAAGCTTTGACCGGCGCCGCTGCCGGTCTGCTGCATCAGCACGACGGCAACGTCAACTTCCTGCGCGACCGGCGTGCTCGCCATACGGCGCTGCTGCTGATCGTGCTAAGTGCAGCCGGCGCGATCGCCGCGGCCGTGCTCGCGGTCAAGATCTCGAAGGAAACGCTGACGCTGTTCATCGCGACGATCATCATCGCGATGGGCATCATCGTTCTGTTTACGTTGAACCGCCCCTTCCGTTTCAGGCCGGGCGGCATCGTCGCGATCGGGGCGGTGGCCGCGTTCAACAAGGGGCTCAGCGGCGGCGGCTACGGGCCCCTGGTGACCGCCGGACAGATGGTCTCCGGTCTGCCGTCGAAAGCCGCGATCGCGATCACCTCGATCGCCGAGTCTTTCACCTGCGTAATCGGTCTTGCTGCGTATCTTGTGCTCGGCCGCGAGATCAACTGGGGCCTGACCATTCCCCTGGTAGGCGGCGCCTTGCTCTCGGTTCCGATCGCCACCCTGACCGTGCGCCGCCTGCCTGAGCAGGGTCTGCGACTGATCGTCGGTGCAGTCACGATCATGCTCGGGGCGCTGGCGCTGTCGGCGGTGCTGAGGTAGCGGCGGTGCGCGAACGGCAGCTTGCGCAGGCGCTTCGGCAAGCAGAGCGTGCTCGACACCCGAACAGGTAGAATTCGGCGATGTTCCCCGTTCCGGGTTCAAGATCACGCAGGCGTACGCATGCCAATGACCAACGAAAATTCCAGTAGCGCGCCGACGGGCCGATTCGACCTTGCAGGCAAGACGGCATTCATCCCCGGCGGCTACGGCGAGATAGGCGCCGCCATCGCCACTGCCTTCGCGGAACACGGCGCAAGCGTTGCCGTTGCCGGGCGCGACGAAGGGAAGGCAAGGGCCCTGGCCGAGCGGCTGCGTGCCGCCGGCCACCGCGCCTTCGGGCTGGGGTTCGACGCCACCGACGTCGCGGCGATCGAGGTGGCCGTCGGGAGGGCCGCCGCCGAACTGGGCTCCATCGACATCCTGATGAACTGCATCGGCAAGAACCAGGAGCAGAAGATCGCCGAGGTCACTTCGGAAACTTTCGACGACATCTATCGCACCAACCTCAAATCGGCGATGTTCCTCGCGCAGGCGGTCGCCAAACGACAGGTCGCCACGGGGCGCGGCGGCAAGCAGATCCACCTGCTGTCGGTCCGCGCGCAGCTCGGAATGGCAAAAAACGGCTATTCCGCCTACTGCGCCAGCAAAGGCGCGCTGGTCATGCTGGTGAAGCAGCACGCGGGCGAGCTCGCCCCGCACGGCATCTGCGTGAACGGCATCGCCCCCACCGTGGTCGAGACCGAAGCGGCGCGCAGCTGGTTCGAGGACAAAGCGCGCTACCAGCGACTGCTCGAGCGCATTCCGCTCGGGCGCGTCGCGCAGCCGGCTGACATCGCGGGGGCCGCACTGTTCTTCGCGAGCGCCGCCTCCGACTTCGTGACTGGGCAGGTGCTCTACCTCGACGGCGGGCTTACCGCGACCCAGTGACGGTGGCGCCGCGGCCTGCCTGCGGCGCGCCGCGCTCCCCATCTTCACCCACTCGATTTCCGATGCCGCGCAGCGGACAATGGCTCGCGGGCCTCGCGGTCGGCGCGGCGGCCGGCTACGGTTGCAGCCTGCTGCACACGCCCATTCCCTGGATGCTCGGGCCGCTGACGAGCCTCGCCCTCCTGCGCGTGCTCGGCATGCCGATCGAAGCCCCGCCGGGCTCTCGCCAGATCGGGCAATGGGTCATCGGCGCCTCGCTGGGTCTGTATTTTTCTCCGCAGGTCGTGCGCGACGTGGCCGGCTGGTGGCCGCTGCTCGTCGCCGGCGCGCTGTTCGCGATCGCCGCCGGCTACGCGGGCGGGCTGGCGCTCGCGCGCCTCGCCGGCATCGACCGCACCACGGCCGTGTTCGCGTCGGTGCCGGGAGGCGCATCGGAGATGGCGGTGCTCGGCGAGCGTTTCGGGGCGCGGGTCGATCGTGTTGCCGCCGCTCAAAGCTTGCGCATTCTGGTCGTGGTGATCGTCGTCCCCTTTGCCTATACGCTCCTGGGCGCCCACGGCAACGACCGCTACGTGCCGGGAATGGCGGCGTACGACGGCGCGGGCTTCGCGCTGCTGATGCTGGCGACGCTGGCCGGGGCCGCATGCGCGCGGTGGCTGCGGGTGCCCAACGCGTTCATCCTCGGTTCGCTGGCGGTCGCGATACCGCTCACCGCCGCCGACGTGCACCTCTCGGCGATGCCCGTGCCGGTCTCGAACGCGGCGCAATGCCTGCTGGGTTGCATGCTGGGCTCGCGTTTCCAGCAGGACTTCCTCCACGGCGCCCCGCGATTCATCGCTGCGGTTGTGGCGACCGTGACGGCGGCGATCGGGGCGGCGGCGCTGTTCGGTGCGATGCTGGCGTGGATATCGGGGCTCTCCGTGTTCACGCTGGCTTTGGGACTCGCACCGGGCGGCATCGCCGAAATGTGCATCACCGCAAAGGTGCTGCAGCTGGGGGTGCCCCTGGTCACGGCGTTTCACGTCACGCGCGTGGTCGCGCTCCTGCTCCTCACGGCACCGCTGTTCGCCCTGGTACGGCGATGGCGGCGCTAGATGCCCGGATTGCATCGGTACGGCAAGACATCGAATTTCACGGCTCCCAAAGTTGCGGACCCGGCCATCCCGCTTCAGCCGAGCTGAATGATCTGGTTGAGCTGATCGCACACCTGCACAAAGTACGCCTTGTTCAAGGTGCCCAGCGGGTGCGCCTTGGCTTTGCGCAAGCGCCAGTCGAACGACTTGGGCTGGTGGCAAAGCACATAGCTGGTCGGTCCGGTCTTTCGCCCTGGAGCTTTGCCGACGGCAACCGCAAACGGGTTGTCCGAGTTGTATTCCGCGGTCGTCATGGGTAGCCCGATGACCAGCGATGTCTTCTCGTTGAAGATTTGCGGCGAGAGCACCAGAAACGGGTGCAGGTCGCGCATTTCGCGTCCGACCTGCGGATTGCAATCGATCCAGATGATGTCCTGGCGGTCGGGCGCCCAAGGCTTGCGTTTGCCCGACTGCGCTGGCCTGGCGGCTACCAACGTTCCGCCCCCAGCGTGCCAGTCGTGGTCATCCGCTCGCCACCGTGGCGCTTGGGATCAAAGGCAGCCAGGCGCTGTTGCAGGGTGAGCCGCGAATCGTCGACCGGCGTGATGACAACATGATCGCCTTCAACCGATACGCGAACGCGCTGGTCGACATGGAGATTCGCCACCCGCGCCACCGCGGCCGGCAAGCGAACCCCCAGATTGTTGCCCCACTGCTTGATGTTCAAGACGGCTTCAGTCACGACCCGACTCCCGGCGTAAATGTTTAAACGCAAGTCTATACAACCTGCGGACGCCGGTCAATTGCCAAGCGCCCGCAGTGCCAGGCTCGACGTTCCTGCATCGTAAGGCCGCGCCGCCCGGCGCGCCATCGGCCGTAAGTCGAGTCCGTCGCTGCTTTCAGGTCGGCGCGCCGGTATAATCTCGACTGTTGGCGTCCGGCACACCCGGATCCCCCATCCGTCACTGGCGCAAGCTCGCCTGGCGCCGAATTCCGATTCGACGGATGGTCTTGGCTCGCCCCCCTCGATGCGGATTTCGGAAGCTGCTGGAGAAGCAAGGACATGCTCGACGCGTTGCTGACCCCCCAGACGATCGCCGTCATCGGCGCATCACGCTCCCCCGGCAAGGTCGGGCACGAGGTGGTCGCGAACCTGATTGCCGGCGGCTTTCGCGGCGTCATTGTCCCCGTGAATCCGTCGGCGGGCGAGGTGCTCGGCCTCAAGTGTTATCCGGATCTCCAGGTCTGCGGCAGCCGCATCGACCTCAGCGTGATTGCCGTTCCCACGGCGTTGGTGCGGCAGGCGGTCGTCAGCTCGATCGACGCGGGCGCCAAGGCCGTAGTCGTCATCACCGCCGGCTTCAAGGAAGTCGGCCCCGAAGGCGCCGCTCTGGAGAAGGAGATCGCCGATTACTGCAAGGCGCGGCGCGTGGCCATGCTCGGCCCCAACTGCGTGGGCTTGATCAATGCCCACCACCGGATGAATGCTTCTTTCGCCAAGCAGATGCCCCAACCCGGCGGGATCTCCGTCATCTCCCAGTCCGGCGCGCTGTGCACTGCCATTCTGGACTGGGCCGCAGGGCGCCATCTCGGTCTGGCCAAGCTCATCAGCATGGGCAACAAGGCCGACCTGTCGGAGACCAGTTTCCTCAAGGTCTTCGCCGAGGATCCGGAAACGAAAGTCATCGTCGGCTACCTCGAGAGCGTCGATTCCGGCGACGCCTTCATCAAGGCCGCCGAGGCCGCCGCCATGAGAAAGCCGGTCGTGATCTGCAAGGCCGGCGTCACCAAGGCCGGCGTCAAGGCCGCCTCGTCGCACACCGGCAGCCTGGCCGGCGCAGACATCGCGTACGGCGCCGCGTTCAAGCGCTGCGGCATCATCCGCGCCGAATCGTTCCAGGAGATGTTCGATTACTCGACCGCCTTCGTCATGCAGCCGCTGCCGACGGGCAACCGCGTGGCGATCATCACCAACGCCGGCGGGCCGGGCATCATGGCCGCCGACGCAGTCGAGCAGTCCGGCCTCCGGGTCACCTCCCTGGCCGGCAGTACGGCGTCGGCCCTGGCCAGCAAGCTGCCCTCCGCCGCGAGCGTCGGCAATCCGATCGACGTCCTCGGCGATGCCGATCCAATCCGCTATGTCATGGCGGTCGATGCCGCGCAGGACGATCCCGCCGTGGACGCCATCATCGTCATCCTAACGCCCCAGGCGATGACCCGGCCCGCGGAGACGGCGCGGGCCATTGCCGCCTGCAACCGCCGCACCAAGCCCATCCTCGTGTCCTTCATGGGCGGGCAGAACGTCATGCCGGGACGGGAGGAGCTGGTGGCCTCCAACCTGCCGGACTACGAGTCCCCGGAGCGCGCCGTGGCCGCGCTGCGTGCGATGTGCGACTACGCCGCCTGGCTGCGCCGCCCGCCGCGCGTGGTGACCCGCTTCCCCGTCAACCGCCGCCGCGCGGAACGGATCATCCAGCGCCACCTGAAGACGCGCGAGTACGAGATCGGCGAGGCGTCGGCGAAGGACATCCTGCGCGCCTACGACTTCACCGTGCAGCCTGGTCAGCTCGCCGCCACGGCCGCCGAAGCCGTCGAGGCGGCAGGCAAGCTCGGCTATCCGATCGTCATGAAAATCGCCTCGCCTGACGTCATCCACAAGTCCGACGTCGGCGGGGTGAAGCTGAACCTGACATCGCCCTCGGCGGTGCTCGACGCCTACGACCTGATGATGATGCGCATCGGCGCCAAGCTGCCCGATGCCCACATTCACGGCGTCTATGTCGAGAAGATGTGCGAACGCGGGCGCGAGGTCATCCTGGGCATGGTCCGCGATCCCCAGTTCGGCCCCATGCTCATGTTCGGCCTGGGCGGGATTTTCGTCGAGGTGATGAAGGACGTCACGTTTCACATCGCCCCCATCACCCAGGACGAGGCCCGGCAGATGCTGGAGAGCACCAAGTCGTTCGCGCTGTTGAAGGGCGTGCGCGGCGAGGCCGGCGTGGACTTCGATGCCATCGCCACCAGCCTGCAGCGCATCAGCCAGCTCGTCACCGATTTCCCCCAGATTGTCGAAATGGACATCAACCCGTTCATCGTCGGCTCGCCCGGCCGGGCATCCGTGGCCGCCGATGCGCGCATCACGCTGAAAGATGTTGCCTCGACATGAACACCGGCGCCAACCAGCCTGCTGAAGATCCGAACTGGCAGGAGACCTACCGTGAGCTGGTCGCCACGGCCGCGCAAGCCGTCAAGCGGATCCGTCCCGGCCAGCGGGTATTCGTCGGCACCGGCTGCGGCCAGCCGCAGGAACTTGTGCACGCGCTCGTGGCGCGCGGCCGCGAACTGTCCGACACTTCCATCGTCCACCTGCTGACTTCCGGCGATGCGCCGTACGCGGACCAGGCGCTGGCGCAACATTTCCGCGTCAACAGCTTCTTCATCTCGGACAACGTCCGCAAGATCATCCAGGAGGGATTGGGCGACTACACCCCGATCTTCCTGTCCGACATTCCCCGCCTGTTCACGTCAGGGCAGCTGCCCCTGGACGCCGCCCTGATCCAGGTCAGCCCGCCGGACAGCCGGGGCATGTGCAGCCTCGGCGTATCCGTCGACATCGTCAAGAGCGCTGCGGAGAACGCCAGCCTCGTCATCGCCCAGGTCAATCCCAACATGCCGCGCACGCTGGGCAACGCCTTCCTGTACGTCTACGACATCGACGTGCTCGTGCCCACCAACGTGCCGCTGATCGAAGTGCAGGTGCCCGAGCCGAATGCGGAAACGCGCCAGATCGGCGAATACGTCGCCGCCCTGGTCGAGGACGGCTCGACGGTCGAGTTCGGCATCGGCGCGATTCCGCAGGCGGTGATGCCGTTCCTCATGGAGAAGAAGAACCTCGGCATCCACACCGAGATGTTCACCGACTCCATCATCGACCTCATCGCGTCGGGCGCCGTGAACGGGAGTCGCAAGTCGCTCGATCAGGGCAAGATCGTCGCCAGTTTCTGCATGGGCACGAAGCGGCTGTACGACTACATCGACAACAACCCGCTGTTCGCGTTCCATCCGACGGAGTACGTCAACGACCCGTTTGTCATCGCCCAGCAGCACAAGCAGGTCGCCATCAACGTCGCGCTGGAAATCGACCTCACCGGCCAGGTTTGCGCGGACTCGCTCGGCTCCCAGTTCTACTCCGGCATCGGCGGGCAGGTGGACTTCAATCGCGGCGCCGCCCGCTCGCCGGGAGGCAAGGCGATCATCGCCATTCATTCCACGGCCAAGGACGGGACGTTGTCGCGCATCGTCACGCGGCTTTCTCCCGGCGCCGGCGTGGTGACGACCCGCGGCGACGTCCACTATGTCGTCACCGAATACGGCGTCGCCTACCTGCACGGCAAGAGCGTGCAGGAACGCACGATCGCGCTCATTTCCATCGCCCATCCGAAGTTCCGGGCCCGGCTGCTCAGGGAGGCGATCGAGGCCAAGTTCCTGCGCCCGGAACTGGCGGACATCGAGGGCAAGGTCGTCATCGGGCCCAAGGAGTTCCGCACCACCCACGTGCTGCGCGACGGAACGCAGATCAACGTGCGTCCGATCCACCCGACCGACGAGCCGGCGACCGTCGACCTGTTCTACGCGCTGTCGCAGGAAACGATGTATTACCGGTTCATGTCGCGCACCAAGCACATTCCGCGCAAGGAGTTCCAGGACTTCGTCTTCATCGATCACCGCAAGGACATCGCCATCGTCGCGACGATTCCCGAGGCCCACCGCGAGGACATCATCGCCATCGGCCGCTACTACCTCGACGAGAAGACCAACATGGCGGAAGTGGCGTTCGTCGTGCGGGACGAATGGCAGAATCGCGGCATCGGCTCGTTCCTGCTGAAGCACCTCGCCACCATCGCCAAGCGCAACGGGATCCAGGGGTTCACCGCCGAGGTGCTGCGTGCGAATCGCGCGATGCAGCAGGTCTTCCTGACGAGCGACTTCAAGGTCCGCAGCGAGCCGAACGAGGACGTGTTCAGCTTCCACATGTATTTTGCGTAAGGCCGCCCCGGCGCGCGCGGTACGCGTGAGGGACCGTTCCATCCAGGACCAATTCCCGTCCCCAACCTCCTTTGACCTGACCTCACGGTGAACCTGCAATGCCCGCGAATCTGACCACGAATTCGACCGGCGCCATCGCCATCACGCCGGTGACGGCAGAGACGTTGCCGGCATGGCTCGAGCGGGCGGCGGCTGCGGATCGGAAATGGCTCAAGACCACCGGCTTCGTCGCCGAACCCGGGACCTTTGCCTTCGTCCCCGGCACGGCCAGCGACCCCGCACGCGTAGTGTTCGCGTCGTCGCCGCGTGACAGCGTATGGACGTTTGCCGGGCTTCCCCGGTCTCTGCCCGAAGGAACCTATCGCATCGACGCGTCGTTCAATCGCGATGCCGCGACCGCCACGGCGCTCGGCTGGTCGCTCGGCAGCTACCTCTACTCGCGCTACAAGAAGCCGAAGCGTGCGTGTTCGACCCTGGTCTGGCCCGATGAGGCCGATCGCGCGGAAGTCGAACGCCTGACGCGCGGCGTCTTCCTCGCGCGCGACCTCATCAATACACCCGCGGAGGAAATGGGGCCCGACGAGCTCGCCGCCGCGGCGCGGGAGGTGGCCCGCGAAGGGGGTGCGGAGTGCGCAATCATCCGCGGCGACGATCTGCTGCGCGCGAACTATCCGACGATTCATGCGGTGGGGCGCGCGAGCAGTCGCCCACCGTGTCTCATCGACATTCGCTGGGGCGACCCGGCCGCGCCGAAAGTCACGCTGGTCGGCAAAGGCGTGTGTTTCGACACCGGCGGACTCGATCTCAAGCCGGCCGCCGCGATGCTGCAGATGAAGAAGGACATGGGCGGCGGCGCCGTGGTCCTCGGCCTCGCCAGCGCGTTGATGTCCGCCGGAGCGCCGATCCGCCTGCGCGTGCTCATCCCGGCGGTGGAGAATTCCGTCTCGGCCAACGCCATCCGGCCCCGCGACATCATCCGCACGCGGATTGGCAAGACGGTCGAGATCGGCAATACCGACGCCGAGGGACGACTGATCCTCTGCGACGCTCTGGCCGAAGCCGATGCGGAAGCGCCGGCGCTGATCGTCGACTGCGCGACGTTGACCGGCGCCGCCAGGGTGGCGCTCGGCCCCGAGCTGCAGGCGCTCTTCTGCAACGATGACGCTGTGGCCGACGAACTGCTGCGCGCGAGCGCTGCAGCGAGCGACCCGCTGTGGCGCATGCCGCTCTGGCAGTCCTATCGGAAGCTGATCGACAGCAAGGTGGCGGATTTCAACAACGTCGCGGAATCGCCGTTTGCCGGCGCGATCATTGCGGCGCTGTACCTCGCGGAATTCGTGAAGCCGTCGACACCTTGGGCGCACATCGACATGATGGCCTCGAACACAAGGGATTTGCCCGGTCGTCCCGAGGGGGGCGAAGCGACGGGCTTGCGCGCGCTGTACGGCTACCTTCGGCAGCGCTTCGGCTGAACCTGCGCGCGAACCTGGGAGTCGGCGAATCCATCGTCAGCCGGCAGGGCCAAGCGCGCCGCTCGCGCATTCGCCGCCAACGACCGCGCCTGCGACGATCAGGTGGCAACGAAGAAGTCGACCATCTGCGCGATCTGGCCGCGCATCATCTCGCGCCCGAACACCGTCGTGCAGCCGCAGCGCTCGGCGAGCGCGATCAGCGGTGTGCGCTCGGGCTTCACGATCGCGTCGAGCACCACCAGTGCGCCCGGCAGCGACGCGACGTCGAGCGGCAGCCGCGCGTCGGCGAGCATGCCGACCGGCGACGCGTTGATCAGCACGTCGACGTTATCGATCGCCGGCGCGCCGGCCGAGACGTCCAGGCCCGGATGGGCGTGCGCGACTTTCGCCGCCAGCGCGCGCGCGCGATCCGCGTCGATGTCGTGGATGCGCAATGATGCCGGCCGCTCGAAGCCGATGGCAACCGCAATCGCGGAGCCGGCGCCGCCGGCGCCGATCAGCAGCACGCGCTTGCCCGCGAGCTCCACGCCGCGCCGCTGCAGCGCCGTCACGCAGCCCAGGCCGTCGAAGATCTCGCCGCGCCAGCGGCCGTCCTTGCCGCGCCCGAGCACGTTGATGGCGCCGACGACGCGCGCCTGCGCGAGCAGGTCATCGGCCAGAGCGCACGCACGCGCCTTGTAGGGAATGGTGAACACGAGGCCGCCCAGGTTGCGCACGCGCAGCAACTGCGGCAGGCAGGCGTCGAACTCCTGCGGCAGCACGTGGATCGGCACCAGCACCGCATCGAGGCCGCGGCCGACCATCTCGGCGGTGATCATCTCGGGCGAGCGCACCTGCTCGATCGGATCGCCGACGATGCCGTAGAGGCGCGTCTTGCCGGAGACGTAGTCGACGTGGTCGGAGATTGTGCCTGTCATCATCGGAACCCCGTCGAATGTTAGCATCCACCACGCGCAGATAGGAGCCCCCATGGACGACGGCGACGAGCGCCACGCGCTCATCCGGCACACCACCCGGCAGTTTGCCGACGCGAAGATCCGCCCGGTCGCGGTCGAGCTCGACGCAAGCGAGCGTTTTCCCGAAGACCTGTACCGCGAGATGGCGGAACTTGGGCTCTTCGGCATCACCATCGCGGAGGAACTGGGCGGGGCCGGCGCCGATTGCGTGGCCTACGCCATCGTGATGGAGGAGCTCGCGCGGGGCTACGCCTCGATTGCCGATCAATGCGGGCTGGTCGAGCTGGTGGCCACCCTGCTGGCGGAGCACGGCACGCCGGCGCAGCACCAGCGCTACCTCGCCCCGCTGCTGCAGGCGCGGCGGCGCCCCGCCTACGCGATCACCGAAGCCGAGGCGGGGTCCGACGTGTCGGGCATCCGCACCACGGCAACCCGCACCCCCACCGGCTGGCGGCTCGACGGCAGCAAGCTGTGGATCCACAACGCGCCGGTGGCCGATTTCGCCGTGGTGCTCGCGCGCACCGACGCCGCCGCCGGCAAGCGCGGCATGAGCATCTTCGTCGTCGACCTCGATCGCCCCGGCGTGCGCACCGGGGCGAAGGAGCACAAGATGGGGCAGCGCGCCTCGCCCGTCGGCGCGCTCTTCTTCGACGGCGTCGAATTGACCGGCGACGCGCTGCTCGGGCCCGAGAACCGCGGCTTTCACCTGATGATGAGCGTCCTCGACAAGGGACGCGTGGGCATCGGGGCGCTGGCGGTGGGCATCCTGCAGGCCGCGCTCGATGCGTCCGTCGGGCATGCGAACGCCCGACGCCAGTTCGGCCACGCGATCGCGGAATTCCAGGCGATCCAGTGGCTGATCGCGGACATGGCGAAGAGCCTGCACGCGTCGCGGCTCCTCGTCCTCGACGCCGCGCAGACGCTCGATCGCGGTGAGCGCGCCACGCTCGCGGCCTCGATCGCGAAGTGCTTCGCCACCGACGCCGCCGTCGAGCACACGTCGAACGCCGTGCAGGTACACGGCGGCATGGGTTACGTGCGGGGGGTCGAGGTGGAGCGGCTCTACCGCGACGCCAAGATCACCCAGATCTACGAAGGGACCAACCAGATCCAGCGGTTGATCATCGCCCGGCACGTGCTGGGCGGGACGTGACCCGTGAGCGTTGACAGCCCCCCGGCGCGCTGCGTACGCTGCGCAGGATCCCCTCCTCTCCCGCCAAGCCGATGAGCACACCCGAAACACCCGCAGGCGCCTTGCCCGGCGTCCCTTCGCCCCCCGACGACGTGATCACGTTCAGCAAGACCGTCGGCGAGTCGGACGTCTATCTTTTCGCCGGGATCACCGGCGACCTCGCGCCGGTCCACGTCGACCAGGAGTTCATGAAGGCCAACTCGCCGTTCGGCGAGCGCATCGCCCACGGCGTGCTGGTGCTCGGGTTCACCTCGACCGCCTCGACCATGCTGGCGGCGCGCCTCCTCGCGAACTTCGGCTGGCGGTCGATGGTCTCGCTCGGCTACGACGGCATCCGCTTCATCGCCCCCGTGCGCATTGGCGACACGATCACCGTGCGTTACCGGCTCCTGGAGCGCGATCCGTCACGCCGCCGCACGACCTCGGAGTTCGAGGTCGTCAATCACCGTGGCGAGAAAGTGCTGGTCGGCCGGCACATCATGAAGTGGTTCGAGTGAGCTCGAAGATCGTCGCCCTCGAGCGCGCGGCGGCGCTGGTGCCGGATGG
>CAYGYQ010000004.1:0-11776 GCA_964354035.1 uncultured Bordetella sp. | reverse complement strand
GGCGTGCTGACCAAGGTCGGGCTCGGCACCTTCGTCGACCCGCGCCTCGATGGCGGGCGCATGAACGCCTCGGCGCGGCCCGACATCGTGCGCGTCGTCGAGTTCGGCGGCGAGGAATGGCTGCACCTGCCGAACATCGTGCCGAATGTCGGCATCCTCCGCGGGACGACCGCGGACGAGGACGGCAACGTGTCGATGGAGCACGAAGGCGCCGTGCTCGGGGCCGTCGACGTCGCGCTCGCCGTGCGCAACTCCGGCGGCGTGGTGATCGCGCAGGTCAAGCGCACCACGGCGCGCGGCTCGATACCGCCGCAGCGCGTGATCGTGCCGTCAACGCTGGTCGATTTCGTCGTGGTCGACCCGCAGCAGAAGCAGGCCACCGAGATCGACTACGACCCCGCGCTGTCGGGCGAAGTGCGGCGCCCGCAAAGCTCGTTCGAGGCCGTGCCGTTCGGCCCCGACAAGGTGATCGCCCGGCGCGCGGCGATGGAGCTACGCGCGGGCGACGTGGTCAACCTCGGGTTCGGCATCTCGCCGCTGGTGCCCTACATCCTGCTCGAGGAAGGACAGGGCGAGGCGGTGACCTGGGCGATCGAGCAGGGACCGGTCGGCGGCGTCCCCGCCGACGGCTTCCCGTTCGGCTGCGCCTACAACGCGCAGGCGATCCTGTCCTCGCCGCAGCAGTTCACCTTTTTCCAGGGCGGCGGATCCGACATCGCGCTGCTGTCCTTTCTCGAAATCGGGCAGGACGGCAGCGTCAACGTCTCGAAGCTCGCGCTGCGCCCGCACGTGACGGCCGGCTGCGGCGGCTTCATCGACATCACCGCGCGAGCGCGCAGGATGGTGTTCTCCGGCTATTTCCGCGCCGGCGGCATCGGGCTCGACGTGCGCGATGGCACGATGCGCATCGATCGCGAGGGACGGCACGCCAAGCTCGTGCCCCGCGTGGAGCAGGTGACGTTCAACGGCGCGATCGCGCTCGCCGAAGGCCGGCAGGCCCTCTACGTCACCGAGCGCTGCGTGCTCGAATTGCGTCCCGCCGGACTCACCGTGATCGAGCTCGCGCCGGGCATCGACCTCGACCGCGACGTGCTGGCACAGGCGGGCTTCGCGCTGCAGGTGGCGAGCGATCTGCGGCCGATGGATGCGCGCCTCTTCCGTCCGGAGCCCATGCGTCTGGCACTCCCGGAAAACCCCCGTCGCGCGAGTCTGGATCGTGCCGTCGCCGACTGAGCAGGACCCATGACCGCACACGCAAGCGATGCCAACGTGATCCTGCGCACCGACGGTCCGGTGGCCACGATCGGGCTCGATCGCCCGGAGCGGCTCAACGCACTGACGCTGGCGATGCTCGGACGCATCGATGCGATCTGCGCCGAGCTCGAGGCGCGCAGCGACGTGCGCGCCGTCGTGGTCCGCTCTTCATCGGCACGCGCCTTCTGCGCCGGCGCCGACGTGAACGAGTGGTCGGCGCTGGGACCCGAGGGCATGTGGCGGCGCTGGATCGCCGAGGGTCATCGCGTGTTCGACCGGCTCGCGCGCCTGCCGATGCCCACCATCGCGTCGATCTCGGGCGTCGCGTTCGGCGGTGGGCTCGAGCTCGCGCTCGCCTGCGACCTGCGGCTGGCCTCGCCCGAGGCGCGCTTCGCCTTGCCGGAAACGCGCATCGGCGTGGTGCCCGGCTGGGGCGGCACCGCCCGGCTGGCGGCGCTGATCGGCACGGGGCGGGCGAAGCAGATGGCGCTGACCGGGGAACCGGTGGGGGCGGATGAAGCGTGCCGGTGGGGACTGGTCAACGAAGTCGTGGATGCCGCCGCCCTGGCCGCGCGGGCGCAGGCGCTGGCGATGGCCATCGCCGCGGGGCCGCGCCTCGCCGTACAGGTGACCAAGCAGCTGATCGATGGCTCGCTGCCGCGCGGGCCGACGGCGGCACTCGAGGCGCTTGCGGCAGGCTTCGTCGCCGGCAGCGACGACCTCGCCGAGGGCGTGACGGCATTCCGCGAGAAGCGGCCGCCGCGCTTCCGCCGCGATTAGATGAACGGCCCCCACGCTCACTACGTTCGCTGCCCCCCGAGGGGGCGCGCAGCGCCCTTCGGGCGGCCGGGCGGGCGCTGAGTTGTCATGCCGACACGACCCGTAGCGCTCGTCACCGGCGGCAATCGCGGCATCGGCCGCGGCATCGCCTACGCGCTAGCCGAGAGCGGATTCGACGTCGTCATCGCCGACCTCGCGGCCACCGCCGACACCGCGGAAACGGAAGCCGGCCTTGCCGCCCGCGGGACGCGATGCCATTTCGTCGCCGCCGACATCGGCGCGCTCGACGCCCACGCGCGCCTGCTCGATGCGGCGTGGTCGCTCGGTGGCCGCCTCGACTGCCTCGTCAACAACGCGGGTGTCTCGGTGGCGAAACGCGGAGATCTGCTCGACGTCTCGCCGGAGAGCTTCGACCGGGTGCTCGGCATCAATCTGCGCGGCACCTTCTTCCTCACGCAGGCGGTCGCGCGCCGCATGCTCGCCGAAGCTCCGTCCGGGCATCCGCGGTCGATCGTCACGATATCGTCGGCCAACGCCGTCATTGCATCGCCCGACCGCGCCGAGTACTGCGTCGCCAAGGCGGGGCTCGCGATGATGACGCGGCTCTACGCGCTGCGGCTCGCCGCGGCGGGCATCGGCGTCTACGAGATTCGCCCGGGCGTCATCCGTACCGACATGACCAAGGTCGCCACCGCCAAATACGACAAGCTGATCGCCGAGGGATTCACGCCGATCGCGCGCTGGGGCGAGCCGGAGGACGTGGGCCGGGCGGCCGCGATGCTCGCCAAAGGCGAGCTGTCGTTCGTGACAGGTGAAGCGATCAACGTCGACGGCGGCCTGCACATTCAGAAGTTCTGAGCAGCGCTGGCCGGTGATTCCGGCAATCGCCTTTGCGGTCACCCATTCAGCTTCACCTCCCGCTCGTGCTGCGCGCGGCGTTCGAGATCACGCCGCATTGGGTGGCAGCGCGCTGCTCAGGCAGGAATGAACACCGCGGCGCTCACCTTGAAGTACCTGGCCAGCTTTCCTGCCAGCCTGGCGCTGATCCTGCGCTTCCCGGCAAGAATCGCGGAAAGATTGCTCTGCGCGACGATGTCGGCAAGATCACCTTGCCTGAGGCCCCGCAGCTCGATCAGGTAGCGCAGCACTTCCCTGGGTTCGGACGCTTCGATGGCGTAGTGGCTGGCATCGTAGTCCGCCACCAACTCGCCGACCAGATCGAGCAAGCCCGACAGGGCATGGTCCTCGTCATCGCCAACCACGTTGAGCAGGTGGTTCATCAAGGCCACGGTGCGATCGTATTCCGCTTCGCCGCGGATCGGACGCAGGCGTGCGATCCGATCAAATGCTGCCCACGTCTTTCGCAGCGCCTTGACATCAAAGGATGCGGCGGCAGTCGTCATCATTGCACCTTGCCTTTGCGGTACAGCTTGCACCACTTGTCGTAGTCGCGATGATTCATCACCCAGCGCAGGAATAGTTTCCCGTCACGATAGCGCACGACGGCAATGATCCGGTAGTTGTTGCCACCGACGTCGAAGACCGTGAAGGGCGGGACGTAGTCCGCGCTGCCAAAATGCCGGCGCAGGTCGGCAAAGTCCGCAAAGCGCGAATGTTCGACGACGGTGTGCCAGTTACGCAGGGAGTGCCGGGCCTCGGGATGCCTTTGCCAGAAGTCGCGCAGCATCTTCAAGGAAATGACGTGCACAATAAAATTATATCAATTTGATATGAACAATGCAATTGACCCGCGGCGGGGGTCCGTACGTCTGCCGGTGGTTGCATCATGTCGGCGGGGCGCCGCCGCTCCAATTGACCGGATGGCCGAATCATCGTGCAGCGGCGGTCGATTTCGACCTGATCGTGGTTGGGCCCAGGCATCGCGCGTTCGCCAGCCGCGCTCACGCAGTGAGCCACCTTCCCCGTTATGATGCGCAGAGCTTGCCCTTCGCCCGATCTCGTCATCAGGCACACTTGATCTCCGCGACCAGCTAGCGCATCAGTGTTCCAAGGCCAACCCCACCCGCATGCTGCAGATCCGCTTCTCCAACCGCTTCGAGCTCCTCGAGGAGGCGCTCCTCGACGCGCTGGCGGCCCCGCCCGACGCGCCGTTCGTGCCCGAGGAGATCATCGTGCCGAGCGCGGCGGTCAGGCGCCGGGTCGAGCTCGCCGCGGCGCAGCGCTTCGGCATCTGCGCCAACGTGCGGTTCTCCTTTCTGGCGCAGTGGCTGTGGCGGCAGATCGGGCACGTGGTGCCCGTCTCGGAAATGTCGCCCTTCACCACGCCGGTGCTGACCTGGCGGGTACTGGGGATCCTCCGCGAGCCGGCGTTCGTCGCCGCGCATCCGCCGCTCGCGGGCTACCTGCGCCACGCGGACGACGTGATGCGCTACGAGCTTGCGGCGCGCGCCGCGACGCTGCTCGAGCACTACCTTACGTATCGGCCCGACTGGCTCGCGGCGTGGCTTGCCGGCAAGCCGGCCAGGATCGACAACCTCGATGTCGCGCGCAGGGACGACGAGCGCTGGCAGGCCGCGCTGTGGCGGCGCATCGCCGGCGATCTCGGCACCGACAGCCGCCATCCGTCGGTGGCGTTTTTCGACGCGATGAAGGCAATGGGGCCGGAGGCCCCGACGCGCGCGGGACTGCCGGCCGTCGCCCACCTCTTCTGCCTGCCGACCACGCCGCCGCTCTACCTCGACATCCTGCACCGTCTCGGGCAGTGGATCGACCTGCGGCTGTATGTGCTCAACCCCTGCCGCGAGTACTGGTTCGAGATCGTCGACCGCAAGCGCCTCTCCTGGCTCGCGGCCGAAGGCCGCGCCGATCATCACGAAGCCGGCAATCATCTACTGGCCTCGTGGGGCAAGCAAACGCAGGCCCATATCGACCTGTTGCTGCAGGACGACAGCGTGGCGGAGGTCGACGATGCCGGCTTCGCGCCGAGCGAGGGCGACACGCTCCTCGCCCGGGTCCAGAACGCGATGCTCGAACTGACGGATCTCCCGCGCGGCAGCGTCGAGCTCGCGTTCGACGATCGCAGCATCGAAGTCCACGTCTGCCACTCGACGACGCGCGAGCTGGAGGTGCTCCATGACCAGCTCCTCGCGCTCTTCGCCGGGCGCAATCCGCCGCGACCGTCCGACATCCTGGTCGTGACGCCGGACCTCGAGGCCGCGGCACCGCTGATCGACGCAGTGTTCGCCAACGTCCCGAAGGCGCGCGCGATTCCGTACACGATCACCGGCCGGCCGGCGAGCGCGCTCAATCCCGTCGCGCAGGCGCTGCTGTCGGTACTCGCGGTCGCGACGTCGCGCTTCCCGGCGAGCGCCGTGTTCGAGCTATTGCAGCAGCCGGTCATCGCGCGCCGGTTCGCGATCGGCAACACGGAGCTCGAGACCATCCACGCATGGATCGGCGCAGCGGGCATCCGCTGGGGCATCGACGGCCGCCATCGCGCCGAGCTCGGCCTGCCGGAGACTGGCCGTCACAGTTTCGAGGACGGCCTCGATCGCCTGTTCCTGGGCTACGCGCTGCCCGCCTCCGTCACGATGCCGGTGAACGAGCGCCTCGCGGCCGGCAATCCGGAGGGTTCCGCCGCACTGGCGCTGGGCAGCTTGCGCGAATTCATCCGCCGGCTCGAGCGCCTGCATGCCGATCTCGCCAAGGCGAAATTGCCGGACGACTGGCGGCAGACGCTCTCCGGCGTGATCGACAGCTTCGTCGCGTCCACGGGCGACGAGATCGACGCCGAGCGCGAGACCGCCGCGGCCATCCGCGAGCTTCACGCCAACATGATGCACGGCGGGCTGAGCGAGCCGTTGAGCGTCGACGTCGTGCGCACGGCGCTGACCGCGCTGCTCGACGACCCGACGCGGGGCGGCATGCCCGGCGGCGCCGTCACCTTCGCGGCGATGGCGAGCCTGCGCAACCTCCCCTATCGCGTCGTCTGCGCGATCGGCCTCGCCGACGGCGCCTTCCCCTCGACGCCGCGCCCCAGCGAATTCGACCTGATGGCGCGCGACCCGCGCCGCGGCGATCGCCAGCGCCGCATCGACGAGCGCAACGTGTTCCTCGACCTCCTCCTCGCCGCGCGCGAGCGGCTGTATCTCGGCTACACGGGAAAGAGCGTGCGCGACAACTCGCCGTTGCCGCCGTCGGTCCTGGTCGCGGAACTGCTCGACTACTGCGCTGCGGCCATCGACGAAGCGCCGTTCTCGCCGGAATCGCTGCAGGCCGCGCGCAGACGGCTGATCGTCGAGCATCCGCTGCAGCCGTTTTCGCTCGCCTGCTTCGAGCCGGGGGCCGATCCGCGCCACCGCAGCTTCAACGACGAGTATTGCGAGGCGCTGAAGCAGCGACTGGCCGCGCCACCGGTACCTCCCGGGGTCGAGCCGAGGGCGATGACGGGAGCTGGAACCGGGGCCGACGACGGATCCGCCGCCGGGGACGAGGCCACCGACGAGAACGCCGCCTGGGAGCCGCAGGACCTGTTCTTCCAGCTGCCGCTCCCCAGGGCCGGACCGGAGTTCCACGAGGTCACGCTGGATCGCCTCGCCCGCTTCTTCCGCAACCCCTGCCGCTATCTGCTGCGAGAGCGCCTCGGCATCTCGCTCCCGGAGGGTAACGAGGAATTGGAGGACGATGAGCCCTTCGTCGCCAAAGTGCCCGAACGCAGCGCCCTCGCGCAGCGCCTGCTGCCGCGCCTGCTCGACGGCGAGACCGGTGCTGCGTTGCTCGCCTTCGCGCGCGCCGGGATCGAATATCCGGCGGGACGCCTCGGTGATGTCGAACTCGCAGAAGAGCTGCAACGGCTCGAGGATTTCGCGCGCGCGCTCGTACCGGCGCTCGCGGAGCCGGCGCTCGATCCCGTCAGCGCGACGCTCGAGTTCGCGCTCGACGGCGAGCCGTGGCGCCTGACGGCCGGCTTCGGCAACCTGCGCCAGCAAGGACTCGTTCGCTACCGCTACGACGATGCGCGCGCCCAGGATTACCTCACGGGCTGGCTGGAGCACCTGTTCCTGAATGCGATGGCGCTGCCCGAGGCCGCCCCGCGAACGACCTGGCACTCGCGCGACGGTCACTACGTGCTGCGTCCGGTCAGGAATGCACGCGAGCAGCTCACCGCGCTGCTCGAGCTCTACCGCGAAGGACTGCAGCGACCGATCCACTTCTTCCCGAAGTCCGCGTGGCGCTACATGACCAAGGGGCAGCGGATCTCCGAGGCGATCGCGGCTTGGCGCAGCTCCCGGTTCAACGTTTTCGCGGAGGAGCTCGATCCGGCCTACGGGCTCGCGCTTCGTGGCGTGGACGACCCTCTCGATGGCGAATTCCTCGCCTGCGCAACGACGGTCTTCCAGCCGCTGCTCGACGCCGTCGACGACGACCGGCTGCCGAAGGTGTGCGCATGAAAGTCCCCGCCGAATTCGACGTCTTCACCGGCAGCCTCGACGGCATCAACCTGATCGAGGCTTCCGCTGGCACCGGCAAGACCTGGAACATTTGCGGGCTCTACCTGCGACTGCTGCTCGAGCGGAATCTCGACGTCAAGCAGATCCTCGTCGTGACGTTCACCAATGCGGCCACCGCGGAGCTGCGCGAGCGCACCCGCGCGCGGATCGTCGAGGCGCTGGCCTGGCTGCGCGATGGCGACGGGGCCGGAGCGGGGCCATCCGGCGACCCGTTCGTGGCGGAACTGGTGCAGGCGGTCGAGCAACGCACCGGCCTCGATCGCCCGCAGCTCGCATTGAAGCTCGAACAGGCGCTGCAGTATTTCGACGAAGCCGCCATCTTCACCATCCATGGCTTCTGCCAGCGAGCGCTCGCCGACGTGTCGTTTTCCGCCGGCCTGCCCTTCTCGCTCGAGCTTGTCACCGACGACAGCGAAATGGCGCTGGAGGCCGTCCACGACTACTGGCGCCGCCGCGTTGCCTCCGACAGCTGTTCCCCCGAGCTCGCCGCCCACCTGATCGAGAAGCGGGACACCCCCGAGAGTTACGCGAAGCTCCTGCGGCGCAGCCTCGCCAAGCCGCTGGCCCGGTACCGCTGGCCGGCGGGACTCGATGCGCCGCCGGCGGCGATCGACACCGGGACGCTGACCAGGGAATACGACGCGGCCGGAAAGCGCTGGGCCGCGCAACATATGGCGGTCGTCGAGCTCGTCAAAAGGTCGATTCCGGCCCTCCACAAGGGCTCGTACAAGGAAGCAGCGATCGACCGTGCCGCCGCCGCGTGGGACGCCTATTTCCTTGCTGCCACCCCGCTCGCGTCCATCGATGCGGACGACAGGATGGAGCTGTTGTCGACCTCCCGCCTGCAACGCGGCACCAACAAGAACCAGACGACACCCAACCACGCGTTCTTCGATGCCGCCGAAGTCCTGCTCGCCGCTCGCGCCGCGATCGCGGGCGAGCTCGATCTCGCCCGGGCGCGCCTGCTCCGCGACCTGATCGACACCGTCGGCCCGGACCTGCGCCGGCGCAAGCGCGAGCGGCGCGTGATTGCCTTCGACGACATGCTCTACAACCTCTACGCCGCGCTCGAAGGCGGCGAGCACCCCGAGCTGGCGTTGTCGCTGCGCGAGCAATTTCCGGTGGCGCTGATCGACGAATTCCAGGACACCGATCCGCTGCAGTTCGCGATCTTCGACCGCATTTACGGCCAGGGCAAGCTGCCGGTGTACCTGGTCGGCGACCCCAAGCAGGCGATCTACAGCTTCCGCAACGCCGATCTGCACGCGTACCTGCGCGCGCGGGAGAGTGCTGCCGAGAAGTACACGCTTGCCCACAACCAGCGCTCGACGCAAGGGTTGATAGAGGCACTGAACGGGCTCTTCTCAGCCAGGCCGGATGCCTTCATGCTGAAGGGCCTCGACTATCACCCGGTCGAGATGGGAACCAGACCACGGAAGCCCTTCTCGGACACGACGGCAACGCGCGCCGACCTGCAGGTGTGGACGCTCCCGCCAACGCCGGAAGGCGGGCCAATCCTCAAGACGCAAGCCAGGATGTTCGCTGCGCAGGCGACCGCCGCCGAAATCGCGCGGCTCATCACGGAAGGCAACCGGGGCCGTATCACCATCGGCGGGCGCAGGCTGGAGCCCGGCGACATCGCGGTGCTGGTCCGCACCCACGCGCAAGGCAGCGCGGTGAAGCGCGAGCTCGCTGCGCTCGACATCGGCAGCGTCGAGCTGTCGCAGGCGAACGTCTTCCAGTCGCCCGACGCCGAGGAGGTCGAGCGCGTGCTGATCGCGATCAACCAGCCGTCGCGCGATACGCTGCTGCGCGGCGCGCTGGCGACCGAAATGATGGGCCACGACGCGGCCGGCGTTGCGCGGATCTCTGGCGACGAGGCCGCGCTGATGGGCTTCCTGCAGCGCTTCGCCGATTACCGCGACCTCTGGCTGCGCCGGGGCGTGGGCGTCATGTACCGCAGGTTCCTGTCCGACGAAAAGGTCAGCGCACGCATGCTCCGCCGGGACGACGGCGAGCGCCGCCTCACCAACCTGCTGCACCTGGGCGAACAGATCCACCAGGCGGCCGCGACGCACGGATCGCCGGACGCGCTGCTGCGCTGGCTGGCGACGAAGCGCCGCGACGGCATCGCCGACGAAGTCGCGCAGCTGCGCCTGGAATCCGACCGCAATCTCGTCCAGATCGTCACCATCCACAAGGCAAAGGGGCTCGAATTCGGAATCGTGTTCTGCCCGTTCCTGTGGGATGGTCGCAACCGGTTCGGCCCGCCGAAGCCGGAAGGCCAGGAGTACCACGACGCCGACAAGGAGGCAGTCATCGATTTCCGTCTCGACGACGAGATCGGCGACGAGAGGAAGGAAATCGCCCGTCGGATCAAGCTCGAAGATTCCGCCGAATCGCTGCGCCTCATCTATGTGGCGATGACGCGCGCGGTGCACCGGTGCTACCTGATTGCCGGTACGTATCGGACGAATGGCCCAAAGGGTTCGCCTAAGGAAAGCACGAAGAGTCTGCTCAACTGGCTGGTGGCGGGTGGCGATGAAACGCCGGAATACTGGTTCACCGGGGATCGGTCGACGGCTGACATTGCCGCCGCGTGGCAAGCCCTGGCCACACGACTGTTTCCCCACCTCGTTGTCACTCCCTTACCCGAACTGCGCGGCACGCCGGTCGCGCTGGCGAGCCCCGAACCGGAAACCCTCGCCGCCCTGCCCCCGCCGAAAGCGATCGCCCCCGCGTGGCGCTTCAGCAGCTTTTCCGGCCTTTCCAGCGACGCGAAAAGCGAAGCCGCCGCGAACGACCACGACGCGCGAATCGCAGACGTGGCGAAGAGCATCGGCGCGCCGCCGTCGGACATCGCGCCGGACGACATCCTGCGCTTTCCGCGCGGCACCAGTGCCGGCGAGTGCCTGCACGCGATCTTCGAGCGCATCGACTTCACCGCCCCGGCCGGCTGGAGCGACGCCATCGGCCGCGGCCTCTCCGCGCATCCGCAATTCGTTCCCGGCGTGCGCGCGACCGAGCACTCGGCGCTGCTCGCAGGCATGACCGCACGGATGCTGCGCGACCTAACGCGCACGACGCTGCCGGACGGCATCGTTCTCGGCGCCGTCCCTACGGCGCGGCGCCTCACCGAGCTCGAATTCAGCCTGCCGGCGCCGCGCCTGTCGGCGCACGCGCTCAACGCCGCACTCATGGGTCTCGGCTATGACGTGCCGCGCCTCACGTTCCACGATCTCGAAGGGTACTTGAAGGGCTACATCGATCTCGTCTTCGAGCACAGCGGCCGCTACTACGTGCTCGACTGGAAGTCGAACCACCTCGGCTATGCGACCTCCGACTACGGCCCCGCCGGGCTGCAGGCAGCGATGGCCGAGCACAGCTACCACCTGCAGTACCTTCTCTATTCGCTGGCCGTCGACCGCTATCTCCGGCACCGCGTGCCGGGCTACCGCCACGACACGCATTTTGGCGGTGTGCTCTACCTCTTCGTGCGCGGCGTGCGGCCTGATTGGCGCAACGCCGACGGCACTCCGACGGGCGTATTCCACCATCGGCCGACGGCGGGGACACTCGCGCGGCTCGACGGGCTGTTCGCCAACGAGCCGGCGAAGGGACTCCAGTGAGCGCGGCGTTCATCCAGACACCCGACCTGGCGCTCGCCGAGGGCTTCGCTCATCACGTCGTGCGCTGGGCCCGCGAGAGCCACGCCCCCGGCCACACGCTCGACGCGCTGCGGGCAGCCGCGCGCGCGACGAGCCTCGCCACCGCCTCGGGTCACGTGTGCACCTGGCTCGCCGACATCGTCGCGGCCGCCGAGGACCTCGATGAGTCCGCGTTGCGCCGCCTGTTGCTCGAATCCGGGTTGGTCGGCACGCCGGAGACACCGGCTGCGCAGCCGCTGATCCTCGACCATGAGGGCCGCCTCTACCTGCACCGCTACTTCGATTACGAATGCCGGCTGGCACAGCGGCTGATGTCGCCTGCGGCCATCAAGACGAGCGCCATCGACAGCAACGTGAAGGCGCTCCTCGACCGCCTGTTCGCCGCCAATGCGAACCGGCTGGGAAATCGCCCCGACTGGCAGAAGATCGCGACGGCGCTGGCGCTCGAACGCCCCTTGACGATCATCAGCGGCGGACCCGGCACCGGCAAGACGACCACCGTCGTCAACGTGCTCGCCTGCGTACTCGCCGGCAATCCGGACTGCCGAATCCGCCTGGCGGCCCCGACCGGCAAGGCCGCCGCGCGGATGCTGGAAGCGATCC
>CAYGYQ010000003.1:43883-48025 GCA_964354035.1 uncultured Bordetella sp. | reverse complement strand
CGCGCGTCATGGGTCGGACCTATAATTCTAGCAGGCCGCCCGTCGATCCCTCCCCCGTGACCACCAACGCAACGCGCCCGCTCGAAGGCATCACCGTGCTGGACCTCACGAACGTGCTCGCGGGCCCGTTCGCCTGCTACCAGCTCGCGTGCCTCGGCGCGCGCGTGATCAAGGTCGAGAGCCCGGAGGGCGACCTCGCGCGGAAGCTCGGCGCGGACCCCGGGTATGCCGAGGCGGGCATGGGCATTTCCTTCCTTGCCGTCAACGCGGGCAAGCAATCGATCGCGCTCGACCTCAAGCATCCTGACGGCAGGGAAGTTTTTTTGCGCCTGGTGGCGCGCGCCGATGCGCTCGTCGAGAATTTCCGTCCGGGCGTCATGGCGCGCCTCGGGCTCGACCACGCGGCGCTCGCGCGCGTCAATGCGCGGCTCGTCTATTGCGCGATCTCCGGGTTCGGGCAGACGGGCCCCTTTGCGCACCGGCCGGCGTACGACCAGATCATTCAGGGACTTTCGGGAGCGATGAGCATCACGGGCGATACTCGGAGCGCGCCGCTGCGCATTGGCTACCCCGCGTGCGACACGATCGGCGGCCTCACCGCGGCGTTCGCCGTCTGCGCGGAGCTCCTGCGGGCGCGGACCACGGGCCAGGGCTCGTTCGTGGACGTCTCGATGCTCGACGCAACGCTCGCGACCATGGGCTGGGTCGTGTCGAATTACCTCAATGCGGGTGTCGTGCCGGTGCCGATGGGCAACGACAATTTCACCGCGGCGCCGTCGGGGACCTTCCGGACCGGCGCCGGTCTCCTCAACATCGCCGCCAACGAGCAGAGGCAGTTCTTCGCGCTGTGTGGCGCAATCGGCGCGCCGGAACTCGCGACCGATCTCCGTTTCGCCGAGCGCGAGGCAAGAAAGCGCCATCGCGCCGAACTCACGGCCGCGCTGGAGGCGAAACTTGCCGCCCGGCCCGCGGAGGAGTGGGAGGAGCTCCTCGTCGCGGCCGGGGTGCCGGCTGGTCGGGTGCTGACGGTGCCGGAGATACTTTCCCACGGGCACTCGACGGAGGGCGAAACCATCGCCAGCTACCTCGATGTCCCGGGCGCGGCGCGTCCCGTCCAAGTCGCGCGGCCGGGTTTTCGCGTGGACGGCGAACGGCCGGCGGCCGCGGCCCCCCCGCCCACGCTCTCCGAGCACCGCGACGGGCTGCTCGCCGAGCTTGGCTATGGCCCGGAGGCGCGCGCCGCGCTCGTCGCCGGCCGCGGCGTCCGCTAGCAGAGGAGGCGCGATCCCGCTGCAGCGCGACCGCGGGAAGGGTAAACTGTTGCCGCGGGCCGAGGGCGCCTCCCGACCAAACGCCGGAAGTCCAGATCTGCTTTACTTCGATTCATCCACAAACCATTTCCTGCCGGAGGTTCCGATGACACCCGTTCGACGCATTTTTGCGACCACCCGCCGCGCGCTCGCCTGCACCGCGATCGCTGCCGGTTTGCTGGCCACCTTTGATGCCTTGGCCATCGACAGCCTGAAGATCCTGGTTCCCGCGGCACCCGGCGGCGGCTGGGACCAGACCGGCCGCGCGTTGCAGGCCGCGATGCAAAGCGACAACATCGTGAGCAAGGTCACGGTCGACAACAAGGGCGGCGCCGGCGGCACCATCGGCCTCGCGCAATTCGTGAGCTCCAGCAAGGGCGACCCCAATGCGCTGATGATGGGCGGCATGGTGATGGTGGGCGCCATCATCACCAACAAGTCGCCGGTCAATCTGTCGCAGGTCACGCCGATCGCCCGGCTGACCGGCGAATATCAGGTGGTGGTGGTTCCGGGCACGTCCAAGCTCCAGTCGCTGAAGGACCTGGTGGCCCAGTTCAAGGCCAATCCGGGAAGCGTCGCCTGGGGCGGTGGTTCCGCCGGCGGATCGGACCACATCCTGGCGGGCCTGATCGCGCAGGCTGCAGGCGTGGATCCGGGGAAGGTCAACTACATCGCGTACGCCGGCGGCGGTGAAGCCCAGGCGGCGATCATGGGCGGTCACGTCGCAGCCGGGATCAGCGGCTACGGCGAATTCGCCGGGCAGATCAAATCCGGCAAGCTGCGGGCGCTGGGCATTTCCTCCGACAAGCGCGTTCCCGGCATCGACATACCCACGCTCAAGGAACAGGGCGTGGACGTCGAGATGGTCAACTGGCGCGCGGTGTTTGCCGCCCCGGGGATCACCGCCGCGCAGACGAAGGAGCTGGTCGACGTCGTCGGCAAGACGGTGAAGTCGGCTTCGTGGCAGGACGCGCTGAAGCGCAACGACTGGACCGACATGTTTCTCGCCGGCGACTCGTTCAAGACGTTCATGGATACCGATACGCAGCGGATCGACAAGATCCTCGCCGGCCTGGGCATGAAGAAGTAGCATGACCGCGCGCGCGCCCGTCCACCCCGGCGAATTGCTGCTCTCGCTCGGGCTGGTCGCGCTGGGCGCCTACGTGGTCTACAACACCGGCGGCATTGCCGAGACCAAGAGCTATGCGCAGATCGGGCCGCGGCTGTTTCCCTACCTGATCGGCGCGGGATTGACCCTCTGCGGCGCGGTGCTGGCCTGGCACGCGCTGGCAGGGGGCTGGCGCAACATTCCACTCGAGCAGGAAGGGCATGACACGCCGGATTGGCCGGCGTTCGGCATCGTCAGCGCCGGCATCGTCCTGCACATGGTGGTTATCGGCTGGGCCGGGTTCATCATCGCTTCGACGCTGCTGTTCGTCCTGATCGCGCGCGGTTTCGGTAGCCGGCGGCCCGGGCGCGATGCGCTCGTCGCGGCGTTGCTCGCCGTCGTCGTATTCTTCATCTTCACGCTGGGCCTGGGCCTCACTCTGCCCAAGGGTCCCTTCGGCGGCGCGTAGTGGAAACCTTCAGCGCCTTGATGGCCGGCTTTGCCGTCGCGCTGACGGTAACGAACCTGATGTGGGGATTCCTCGGCGTCACGCTGGGCACGGCCATCGGCGTGCTGCCGGGCGTGGGCCCGGCATTGACGATCGCCCTGCTGCTGCCGGCCACCGCAAAGCTGGATCCGACCGGGGCGCTGATCATGTTCGCCGGAATCTACTACGGCGCGATGTTCGGCGGCTCGACGACTTCGATCCTGCTGAACACGCCGGGCGAGTCGGCGACCATCATCACCGCGATGGAAGGCAACATGATGGCCAAGCGCGGCCGGGCCGGGCCCGCATTGGCGACAGCCGCCATCGGCTCTTTTGTCGCCGGAACCATCGCGGTGATCCTGCTCACCGTGATGGCTCCGGTAGCGGTAGAGTTCGCGTTGAAATTCGGCCCCGCCGAGTACTTCGCCGTCATGGTGCTGGCCTTCACCACCGTGTCGGCCGTCCTCGGCGCCTCGGCCGCGCGCGGGCTGGCCAGCCTGTTCATCGGCCTGGCGATCGGGCTCGTCGGACTCGACACCCAGACGGGCCAGGCGCGGTTCACGCTGGGCATTCCGGAACTCCTCGACGGCATCGACGTGGTCGTCGTCGCCGTGGGCTTGTTCGCCGTGGGCGAAACCCTGTACATCGCGACCTACCTCAACCGTCAGGTCGACAAGCTCGAGCAGATGAAGGGCTCGATCTGGATGAGCCGATCCGACTGGAAGCGCTCCTGGAAACCCTGGCTGCGCGGCACCGCGTTCGGATTCCCGTTCGGCATGATCCCCGCCGGGGGCGCCGAGATTCCGACGTTTCTGTCCTATGCGACCGAGAAGAAGCTCGCGCAGCATCAGGAGGAGTTCGGCAAGGGCGCCATCGAGGGCGTGGCCGGACCGGAGGCGGCCAACAACGCGTCGGCCACAGGCACGCTCGTCCCGCTGCTCACCCTCGGGCTGCCGACCACGGCAACGGCGGCGATCATCCTCGCCGCGTTCCAGCAGTGGGGCTTGCAGCCGGGGCCGCTGCTCTTCCAGACGCAGCCGGAGCTGATCTGGGGGCTCATCGCCAGCATGTACATCGGCAACGTGATGCTGCTGATACTCAATCTGCCGCTGGTCGGGATCTGGGTCAAGCTGCTCGAGATCCCGCGCCCGCTGCTCTACGCCGGCATCCTGATCTTCGCCACGCTCGGCGCGTACGGCCTGCGCAATTCGTGGTTCGACCTCGCGCTGCTCTACGG
>CAYGYQ010000003.1:0-43783 GCA_964354035.1 uncultured Bordetella sp. | reverse complement strand
CCGCGCAGCACCGAGGTGGTCATGTCCGACGCGTGCTCGCGGACGCCGCGGTGCGTCACGCACATGTGCTCGGCCTTGACCACCACGGCCAGGCCCTCGGCGGCGGTCTCGGCCTCCACGAGGTCGGCGATCTGGATCGTCATTTCTTCCTGGATCTGCGGCCGCGAGGTGATCCAGTCGGCAAGCCGGTAGAATTTGGACAGGCCCAGGACGTTCTTGCCGGGGTAGATGCCGATCCAGCAGTTGCCGCGGATGTTCTGCAGGTGGTGCGCGCAGGTGGAGCGGACCGTGATCGGGCCGACGAGGTAGAGCTCGTCGTAGGACGTGACATTCGGAAAGGCGGTGAGGTCCGGCGACGGCGTGTAGCGGCCGGCGAAGATCTCGGCCACGTACATGCGCGCGACGCGCGCGCCGGTTTCCCGGGTGTTGTGATCGTTTGCCGTGTCGATGACGAGACTCTGCAGCAGGGCATCGACCCGTTCGGCGACTTCCTCGGTGAGGGCCTCCAGCTCGCCCGGCTCGATGCAGGCCGCGATATTGTCGTTGGCGCGAAAGCGCTGCCCGGCCGCCTTGAGACGCGCACGGATCCGGTCGGAAGGTCTGGTCATGAACGTTTCCCCGCTCGTGGCGTTTTCATCAGGCGATTCTAACCGTTATTGTGACGGGCCGATCCCGCGCCGCGAAAGTGGTATCTTCCGGCCAGCGCTGCTTGCGCTTGCGCGATACTGCCGTCCCGCTGCAACCACGAGGAGTACCCCATGCGGCTTCTGCTTGCGGGCCTTGCGCTGTTCCTGGGCATGCACGTGCTGCCCATGATTCCCTCGCTGCGCGCCACGCTGGTGGCGCGCTGGGGTGAGCCGCGCTACAAGGCGGTGTTCTCGTTGGCCTCCGCGGCCGGGCTGGTGCTGATCGTGGCCGGGTATGCGGCCGCCGACGATCGCACCAGACTCTTCGCGCCATTCCCCGCCGCCCGGACGATCGCTCCCTTCGCGATGGTGGCATCGTTCATCCTCTTCGCGGCCGCGAACATGCGGGGACACCTGCGGCGGATCGTCAGGCATCCGATGCTGCTGGGCCTGCTGCTGTGGGCGTCGGTGCATCTGCTCGCCAACGGCGATCGCGCCGGCACGGTCCTCTTCGGCGCCTTCCTCGCCTATGCGCTCGTCGATCTGGCTTCGGCCGTCCAGCGCGGCGCGGTCAAGGCGTTCGTGCCGGTGCCAAGGCACGACCTGATCGCCTTGGTCGGCGGTGCCGCCGTCGCGCTCGCGGTCATGACCTTCCATCGGATTCTGTTCGGCGTTCCGGTGGTCCCCTTCGGCGCGTAGGCGGCGGGCACATTGCATGACGGCGGATCGCCGTTTCGGTGAACCGATCCATGGAGGAACCATGCACGACGCAAGAAGACGCAACCTGCTGGGTGTCCTGGTGGCGATCACGATGCTTCCGGTCGGACGCCACGCATCGGCACAGGCCGCCTATCCGAACCGGACGATCAGGATCATCGCGCCGGTGCAGCCGGGGGGCGGCGTCGATCTCGTCGCCCGCACGATCGCCGACCGGCTCGGACGTGCGCTCGGGCAATCGATCGTCGTCGAGAATCAGAGCGGTGGCGGCGGGGTCGTCGGATCGCTGGCGGTCGCGCGCGCCGCGCCCGACGGCTACACGCTGATGGTCGGCTACGTCGGCACGCATGGCACCAATCCGGCGGTGCGCAAGCTCCCCTACGATGCGCTCAAGGACTTCACGCCGATCGCCATGGTGGGCGGAACGCCGAACATCCTGATCGTCGCGCCGACGCTGCCGGTCAACACGCTGCGCGAGTTCGTTCAGTACGCCAGGGCGAATCCGGGCAGGCTATCGTACGGCTCGGCCGGCCCCGGCACGCTCACCCATCTCGCCATGGAACAGCTCAAGGTGGAGGCCGACCTCGACCTCGTGCACATCCCGTATCGCGGCATCGGACCGGCGATCACCGACATCCTGGGCGGACAGACACAGGCGCTCTTTCCCGGGCTCGCCGCCGCGCTGCCGCACATCAAGGCGGGCAAGATGCGCCCGCTTGCCGTCACCGGACAGAAGCGCCATCGCCTCCTGCCCGACGTGCCGACCTTCGACGAGCTGGGCTACAAGGGCTTCGACGGCGTCCAGTGGTATGGCATCGTCGGCCCGGCCAACCTGCCTGCGCCGATCGTCAAGCTGTTGAGCGAAGAGATCAACAAGCTGCTCGACAATCCAGAACTGCGCGAACGACTCTCCGGTGAGGCCCTGGAGCCGATGCCGATGTCCCCCGACGAATTCGCCCGCTACATTCGTGACGATATCGCCAAGTGGTCTCGCGTGGCGAAGGAACGCAACATCTCGATCGTCGATTGAAGTGGACCGTGCGATGACGCACAACAGTCCGGCGCCGCCAGATCGGAACGCGCCGCCCGTCACGCGCATGCTGGCCGACTTCGTCGCGACGCATCCGTCCCGGGGCTGGGATGCCGGCGTCGAGCGCGAGGCGCACCGCACGTTGCTGAACTGGGTCGGCTGCGCGATCGGCGCGTCGCGCCACGCCACGGTCGAGGCCGCGCTTGCGGCAGTGCGGGAGCTGGCGCCCAGCGCACAGGCGACGATCCTCGGGCGCTCTGATCGCGTCGACATCGCGAGCGCCGCGATGCTCAACGGCATCACTTCGCACACCTTCGACTACGACGACACGCACCTGCGCACGATCATCCACCCGGCCGGACCGGTCGCGTCCGCGGCCCTGGCGCTCGCCGAGCACACGGGCGCCGGCGGGCGGCAGCTGGTCGATGCCGTCGTGCTCGGCATCGACGTCGCCTGCCGGGTCGGGAACGTCGTCTATCCGGACCACTACGACCGCGGCTGGCACATCACCGGGTCGACCGGCATGCTCGGCGCCGCCGCGGCCTCCGCGCGCCTGCTCGGGCTCGACGCGCAGCGGACGGCGATGGCGCTCGGCATCGCGGCGTCGCAGCCCATCGGCGTGCGCGAGCAATTCGGGTCGATGACCAAGCCGTTTCACGTCGGCGGCGCCGCGCGCGCGGGGCTGATGTCGGCGTTGATGGCGCGCCACGGCTATACGTCCTCGGTCCGCGCGCTCGAAGCGCCGCGCGGGCTGCTGCAGACCTTCTCGACCAAATGCGCCTGGGGCGAGATCGCCGACGGGCTCGGCCAGCGCTTCGAGATCTCGTCCAACACCTACAAGCCCTTCGCCTGCGGGATCGTGATTCATCCGAGCATCGATGGTTGCGTGCAACTCGCCGCCGAGCACGGTCTCGCCGCCGATGACATCGCGCGCATCGAGCTCAAAGTGCACCCGCTGGTGCTGGAACTCACGGGCAAGACGGCGCCGCGCACCGGCCTCGAAGGCAAGTTCAGCGTGTACCACGCCTGCGCGGCGGCAATCCTGTTCGGCAAGGCGGGAGAAGCCGAATTCGCCGACGACATCGTTGCGCGGTCCGACGTGATCGCGCTGCGCGATCGTGTTCGCGCGACCGCCGATGCCGCCGTCGGCGAAGCGGCGGCCGAGGTGACGGTCAGGTGCACGGACGGTCGCCGGCTCCACAGGTTCGTGCGCCACGCGATCGGCAGCCTCGAGCGACCGATGACCGACGCGGACCTCGCGCGCAAGTTCCACGACCTGGTCGACCCGGTGCTGGGCGCCGCACGCGCCGCCCACCTGATCGAGCAGTGCGGCGCGCTGGCCGCGTGCGACGATGTGCGCGCGTTCACCGCCCAGACACGCGACTAGCGTGCTCGGCGTGATGCGCCTCGCCTCGCTCCTCCTGCCGTCGCTGCTCGCGACCGCCCTCGCGGCACCATTGGGCGCGCAGGAGTTTCCGCGATTCGGCGACGACCTGTACCGCCCCCGACTCCGGCAGCCCGGCAAGGACGTGATGTGGCTGCCGACCCCGGACGCGCTGGTCGAGCGGATGCTGGCGGCAGCGAAGACGACGAACCGGGACATCGTCTACGATCTCGGCGCCGGCGATGGCCGGATACCCATCGCCGCCGCGACGCAATTCGGGGCTGTGGCAGTCGGCATCGAGTACGACGCCGATCTCGCAGCGCTCGCGCGGCGCAATGCGGAGCGCGCCGGGGTCGCCGACAAGGTGACGATCGTGGCGGGCGACATCTTCAAGGAAGATTTCTCGCGCGCGACGGTCGTCACGCTCTACCTGCTGCCGGACCTCAATTTCCAGCTCCGGCCGCGGCTCCTTGCGCTGCAACCGGGCACGCGCGTCGTCTCGCACGCATGGGACATGGGCGAGTGGGAGCCCGACGCGGCGTTTCGCGTCGCGCAGAGCGAAGCGTTCCTGTGGGTCGTTCCGGCGCGGGTCGAGGGCCGCTGGACGCTGCAGGACGAAGCCGGATTCTTTTCCGGCGAGGTGGAGCTCGTGCAGCGTTTCCAGCGCGTCGGCGGCACGCTCACGCTGCGCGGCAAGCCGCAGCCGCTGCTCGGCGCCTACGTCGAGGGCGAGAACCTGGGCTTCACCTTCGTCGGTCTCGACGATGGCGTGCGCAGCCTGCGCGCAAGGATCGACGGCGCCGTGCTGTCGGGGACACTGCGCTTCGCGGGAAACCTCACCACCATTACCGGACGCCGACGGTGATAGGATCGCATCCTGGGCGCGCCGCCGTTGCCGGTCGCGCCGCCAACGGAGGTCGATGATGCCGCATGCACTGCACCGAACGATTGCCAGGCGGGCGGGCGCCCTCGCCGGGGTGGCCCTCGCGCTGCTGGTCGCGGGAACGCTCCATGCGCAGGACTATCCGACGCGGCCGGTGAAGGTGATCGTGCCGTTCTCGCCGGGTGGCGCGGTCGACGGTCCCATGCGCGTGATCGCGCAGGAGCTCTCCAAGCGCCTGGGCCAGCAGGTCATCGTCGAGAACAAACCCGGCGCCGGGGCGACGATCGGCAGCGATCTCGTCGCCAAGGCGGCGCCCGACGGTTATACGCTGCTGCTCGCCTCGCAGACCAACGCCATCAGCGCGACTCTCTACGCGAAGCTTCCGTTCGACCCGATCGAGGACTTCGCGCCGATTTCGCTGCTCGGCCGCGAGCCAGGGGTGCTGGTCGTCAATCCGGTGTTTCCCCCCAAGACTCTTCAGGAGTTCCTCACCTACGTGAAAGAGCGGCCCGGGCAGGTCGATTACGCTTCGTCGGGCAACGGCAGCGGGCAGCACCTGTTCGCCGCGATGCTGGCGTCGATGACCGGCCTGAAGATGAATCACATTCCCTACAAGGGGAGTGGCCAGGCAACAACCGACCTGCTCGGAGGCCAGGTGATGGTGTCCATTCCCGGGACCGCCGGCATGGTCGGCCACATCAAGGCCGGCAAGCTCCGTCCACTGGCGGTGACCGGCTCGCGGCGCTCGCCACAGCTGCCGGACGTGCCAACCGTGATGGAGGCCGGCGTGCCCGGCTACGAAGCCTACGTCTGGATGGGACTGCTCGCGCCCAAGGGAACGCCCGCGCCGATCATCGACCGGCTGCACCGCGAGCTGATGCCGGTGCTCGCGACGACCGAAGTGAAGAACTACATGGCGACCGCGGGCATCGAGATCGTCGGCTCGACCCCCGCCGAGTTCGGCCGGTTCTTTCGTGCTGAGAAGGACCAGTGGGCGAAGGTCATCCGCGACACCGGCGCGAAGATCGACTGAAATGGGATACCGGTGAAACCCAACATCGCGCAAGGATCGGAAAGCGCCGGTCCCGACATACCGGTCACCGGTGTCGAGCACTGGACCGCCAAGACCACGTCCGACGGGGACATCCGGCTCTTCCTCTGGGAAAAGTACGTCGGCTCCCCCGCCGGCAAACCTGCGGTGCTGTTCGTCCACGGCTCGTCGATGGCCTCGCAGCCGACGTTCGACCTGACCGTTCCCGGACGTCCGGACTCCTCGGTCATGGACTGGTTCGCGCGGCGCGGGTTCGTCTGCTGGTGCGTAGATATGGAGGGCTACGGGCGTTCGGCCAAGTCGCGCGACATCTTCTGCGACATCGCCAACGGTGCCGACGACCTGGCGGCGGCGACCGACTACATCGCGAGGACGCGCGGCGTCCGGGCGTTCATGGCCTACGGGATCTCGTCGGGCGCGCTGCGGGCCGCGCTGTTCGCGCAACGCCATCCCGAGCGCATCTCGCGGCTCGCGCTCGACGCCTTCGTCTGGACCGGCGAGGGGGCGCCCACACTCGTGCAGCGCCGCAAGAAGCTGCCCGAGTTCCTTGCCAGCAAGCGGCGGCCCATCGACCGCGCGTTCGTCTATTCGATCTTCGAGCGCGACCACCCGGATTGCGCCGAGAAGCGCGTCGTCGACGCGTTCGCGGACGCGATCCTGGCGCTCGACGACTCGATGCCGAACGGCACCTACATCGACATGTGCTCGAAGCTGCCCGTCGTCGACCCCGCCCGGATCACGGTGCCGACGCTCGTGCTGCGCGGTCAGTACGACGGCATCGCCGGCTTCGACGACCTGATCGAATTCTTCAAGCGGCTGCCCAATCCCGACAAGCAGTTCTCCGTGCTGGCCGGCATTTCGCACGCGAGCTTCCAGCAGAAGAACTACCGGCTCGTGTACCACATCCTGCACGCGTACTTCACGCAGCCGGCGCCGGCGTACGTCGGGCCGGTCCACACCGCCCCCGCCGCGCCGCCGCTGTCAGGCGGCGGCGCCTGACGTCGGATCGCGCCGCCGCTTCCGTTGTCCTGGTCGCTTTCCCCGCTCGAAACGCTGTGGTGTGCAACCGCGCTGGCCCTGGGGTACGCGGTCCGCGGGGTCGCCGGTTTCGGCTCGGGCGTCGTCGCCACTCCGCTGCTCGCGTTCGTGCTGCCCATGACGACGACGGCGCCGCTGATCACGCTGCTGGGATTCCTGGTCTCGGTACGGCAGGCCCTCCGTGGCTGGCACGAGATCCGCTGGGACGTCGTGCTGCGGTTCGTGCCGGGCGCGCTCGTCGGCGTGCCGATCGGGCTGTGGATGGTCAAGACCGCCGACCAGGTCCTGCTCGCCCGTTGCCTCGGCGCCTATGTCGTCACCTATGCGCTCTACAGCCTCTTCGGCGAGCGCTTGCTCGGCCGTGCATTGGCGATGCCGCGCTGGATCGTGCATCCGATCGGCGTCGCCGGCGGTTTGATCTCGACACTCTTTGGCGGGCTCGCGGGCCCGCTCTACGTCACGTACTTCGACTCGCTGCGGCTTGCCAAAGGCGCCTTTCGGGTAACGGTGTCGACGACACTGCTCACCCTATCCATCCTGCGCACCGCCGGCTATTTCGCAACCGGAGTGTTCCGCGCCGAGGACGTCATTCTCGTCGTTGCCGCCCTGCTGCCGGTGGCCGTCGGAACGCTGGCGGGAGAGTGGGTGCACGATCGAGTCGAGCAACGGGCATTTCGCCGTGGCGTCGGCGCGCTGCTGGTGCTGAGCGGCACCGGACTCCTGCTGCGCTAGCGACCTCTCGCTTCACCGGGTCGCTCAGCGCGTGGAATGCGACTGGCAACTCCCGCGTCGGCGTCACACGCCGATGCAGGAAAACGTCAGCACTTCGTCCGCGGCGTCCTTCCACGCATGGCCGAAGGCGGCGCGGCCGCGACCGCGCAGGACGAGCTCCTCGCGGCGCAGATGGATTTCGGCTTCGCCTTCGATCGTGACGAAGGTGCCGTTCGAGCTCTGGTCGATGAGCACGAACTTGTCCCGGCGGCGCTCGATCCGGGCGTGCAGCCGTGACGCCATCCGGTCGGCGATGACCACGTCGTACTGCGGATCGCGGCCCAGCGTCGCGTTCGGGCGTGCCTCGTTCAGCTCGATCTCGCGCGTGCCGTGGCGAAGCAGGATGCGCGCCGGCACATGCATCGGCCGCGTCGCCAGCGCCGTCAGGTCCGCGTCGGGCCCCTGCCAGATCAGCTCGAAAATGCCGATGTCCTTGTGCTTGCCCTTGACGGTCAGCGAATCGATTTGCCGGACGCGGGTGCGCAGCAGCGGCGACAGCAGATCGGCCGTCTGTCCCGACAGAATGACCTGCTCGGCCTTGGCGAGCGCCGCCATGCGCGCCGCGGTGTTGACCGAATCGCCGAACACATCGCCCTCGACCTCGATGGCCGGGCCGAAGTGGAATCCGACGCGGATGGCAAGCCGGACCGGTCCCTCGATCGGCTGCTCGGAAATCCGCGCCTGCATTTCGGCCGCCGCTTCGGCGGCATGATCGGCCCCCGGGAAGACCGCCATCACCTCGTCGCCGATCGTCTTCACGACACGACCGCCATAGCCTTCGCAAGCGGTCCGGATCGTCGCCAGGCAGCGGCCGATCGTGTCGAGCGCCGCGGCGTCCCCCACGGATTCGTAGAGCCGGGTGCTGCCGCTGACGTCGGCGAAAAGCACCGCGCACTCGCAGGCGGCGCTAGTCACGGTCGGCACGAGGACTGCTGATCATTGGGCAAGTATAGTGCTTTCGTCGCGCGGAGCGCCCGGACCCCGGCGAATACTGGATTTCCGGGTTCGGTTGGGCTACGCTTCCCGGGCACCTGGGGCGCCCTCCCCTCCTTCAACCGCCCGAACCCGCCATGCGATCAGGATCCGCGTTTGCCTTGCTCGCCATGCTCATCCTGCTGCCGGCGGGACCAGCGAGCGCACAGGGCTTCAAGTTCTCGCAGCCCGATGCCGCGCCAGCGGCCGAGGAAGCCGCACGCCAGGAGCGCATCGCGCAGCAGCTATCCACACCCTGCCGCGCGGAGCTCAAGGGCAAGAAGATCGCGGTAATCATCGGCGAAGTGCAGTCGAACGGCTACATCGCCGCGCAGCAGCAGAACTACGGGCCGCATTTCCAGGCGATCAACGCGCGGCTGCGCTCACTCGGGCTCGCGACCTATACGCCCGAGGAGATCCGCCGGCAGATCGCCCAAGCGGAGATCGACGCGTATTTCCGCAACGATCCCGACGCCGCGCTCTCAGCGGCGAAACGACTGGGCGCGAGTTTCATTCTGCGCGGGCTGATTTCGTCGCAGGCGATGATGAATCCGGTCATCCAGGTCAATCAGGTCTCGGTGAACATGGGCTTCACGCTCACGGGAGCCAACGGCCGGATCATCTCCGACACCGGCGCAAGCTCGAGCTCCTATGCGGGCGCCGATGTGTCGCGCATGGCGCTTACCCTGGTGAACGAGCAGGCCGACGAAATCGTGGCTAGGCTCTACGGCGACTATTGCCGGAACGCCTCTCCCGCCGGCGGGAGCAAGGCGGCGCCGAAGTAGTCCACTGCAGCATACCCATCGCAACCGGATCTCTGGAGAACTTTCATGCGCAACCGCACCTGGATGACCTGCATCGGGCTGACCCTCGGTGCGTCGCTGTACGCTCTGGCCCCGCTCGCGGCGGCCCAGCCGACGTTCGGCAATCCGTCGCCGACGGCAGGGAGCCAGACGTCGCAGAAAGCCAACGCCGCCGCCGACCAGGCCGTCTATCAGCCGGTCGCCTACACCAACGCCAGCAAGAAGGGCCCCGCGCTGATCGTGATCCCGGGCGAGATCAAGAGCAACAACGCGACCTTCCTGCAGAAGTTCACGGCGAACAACATCGCCGACTTCGGCGAGATCGAGCTGTCCGCCGCCAACTTCCAGGTGCTCGAGCGCTCCAATCTGGGCCCGATCCTCAACGAATTCTCGCTCGCCTACAACCTCGGCGATCCCGATGCGGCGCGTAAATTCCTGGGCATGGGCAAGCTGAAGAGCACCAAATACATCGTGAAGTTCGACGTGCTGAAGACCGAGCAGGTCGCGGCGGCGCAGTCGGGCTTCGACGGTCGCACGATCGGGGCGATGGCCGGTCTGCTCGGCGCGTGGGGATCACGCGCCGGCAGCGCGGCCACCGTCGGCGTCGGCTCGGTGCAGACGAGCGAATCGTCGGGCGTGTGGATCATCGGCATGCGCTACAAGATCATCAACGCCGAGACCACCGAGCAGGTCGCCACCGGCTACACCGAGGAGAAGATGGAGGTCGGCGCGACGTCGACGTCGGTGATGGGCATCTCGCAGTCGCAGCAGGGCGGCGTTTCGCTGGACACCATGGTCCAGCGGCTGATCCAGAAGAACGTGTGGGAAATCGACAACAAGTACAAGTGACGCAGCGCACCTGCCAGCGGCCACGGCGCCCGTGCGCCGCCGGCGTTCGCGCACTCGATCGGCGTCCAACGGGCGATCGGCACCTTCCTCGGAGCGACTCATGGCGGAGATGAGCAGGATCGGCAAGTACGAGATCCGCGGCGAGCTCGGCCGGGGCGCGATGGGCGTCGTCTACGAAGGCTTCGACCCCCTGATCAAGCGCATCGTCGCGCTCAAGACGATTCGCGCGGATCAGCTCGCCGGCGAGCAGGCCGAGACCATGATCGCCCGCTTCCGCCGCGAGGCGCAGGCCGCCGGGCGGCTGTCGCACCCCAACATCGTCTCGATCTACGAAATCGGCGAGGACGAAGGCGTCTGGTACATCGCGATGGAGTTCGTCCGCGGCCGCGAGCTCAAGAACTACTTCGAGGCGAACGAGCGGTTCACCACCGCCGACATCGTGCGGGTGATGACGAAGATCCTCGATGCGCTGGGCTACTCGCACCGGCTCGGCGTCATTCACCGCGACATCAAGCCGGCCAATGTCATCCTGCTCGAGGACGGCGGCGTCAAGGTCGCCGATTTCGGCATCGCGCACATCGAGTCGTCGAACATGACGCAGGTGGGCACGGTGCTTGGCACCCCGAGCTACATGTCGCCCGAGCAGATCATGGGACTCCCCGTCGACGGCCGCTCGGACCTGTTTTCGGCCGGCGTCATCCTCTACCAGTTCCTGACCGGCGAGCGCCCGTTCAGCGGCTCGGCCACCGCCACCATGCACAAGGTGCTGGAGGAAGACCCGCTGCCGCCATCGCGGTTCAACGTGCAGGTGCCCGGGGCCATGGACGCCGTGGTGCGCAAGGCGCTGGCCAAGCGCCCGGACGAGCGCTTTCAGACCGCCGACGAGTTCGCCGCCGCGCTACGCGGCGCCACGGAACGCCGCGACGTCGCGGCTGAGGCGACGCTGCTGGCGAAAGCCGAGCCACCGCAGGTCGCCGCGCCCATCGCGCCCCCCGTCGCGCCACCTGAGGCGAAGGCCACTGTGGCCACCGGTGACGGCGCCGCCGAGGTCGCGCTACCGCAAAAATCCCGCATGCCGATGATGGCGATCGCCGCCGCCGTGGCCGTCATCGCCGTCGGCGCGGGCCTGTGGGCCACCTTCCAGCGAAGCGCGGGCGATGTCGCGAAAGTCGCGCAAGCGCCGGCCCCGTCGACGACCGCTCCAGCGCCCGCTGCCTCCGCCGCGCCGGCAACGGCGACACCGGTTGCCGCGGCGCCCGCACCCTTGCTGAACGCCGACCCCGGCCGCATCACCATTTCCGCGGAAGGCCTGGTCGATCCGAAAGACCCTCGCTACAGCACCGACAAGGCACTTATGCAAAGCGAACTGCGTGCCGACGCCCGAAGCCAGATCATCGCCAAGGCGCTGGGGCTCATCGTCGAACCCGTGTCGCTGGCCAAGAACTACGACCTGGTCCGGGACAAGCTGCTGGCGCGAAGCGGCGCCTATATTTCGACCGTCGTCCAGGAGAGCCCGCCCGAGCTCGGCAAGGACGGCCTGATGTCGATGACGACGCAAGCGGTGGTCGACGTCCGGGCGCTGCAGAAGTCGCTCAACCAGATGTCCCGCGACGAGCGGGTCGAGTTCATCCGCGCGAGCGGCGACCCCAGAATTTCGGTGCAGATCGCCGTGCGCGACGCCGACCAGCCCAATGCGCCTGCGCAGCCGTCGCCGGTCGCCGAGAACCTGCTCAAGGAGCGCATCAAGGCCTTCGGTTTCCGCACCTGGTCGGACGACAACAACCGCACTCCCGAAGCGAAGCAGGCCCCGGACTTCGCGGTGCAGGGCGAAGTCCAGGTCAAGAAACTGTCGGCCCGGCTCGAGGCATCCGGCGTCACCGTCACCAAGTACACGCTGGCCTCGTGGACGGTGAAGTGCATCGATCGCGCCACCGGCGAGGAGATCTACTTCAACACCACGCTGCCGAAGGGCATCGGCAGCTGGGCCGGCGAAGGCGACGCGATGAAGGCGATCGGCGCGAAGATCGCGGACGAATTCTCGCGCAACTTCTTCCTGCAGCACGTCGCGGTGAGCTCCCGCAAGGTCACGCTCATCATCGCCGGCCTGCCGGACGCCGTCGACGACGCGCTCGCGCGCGAGCTCGTGGGCCTTCCCGCGGTGCTCGCCGTGGCGCCCCGCGCCAAGGCACGACCGCAGGTTTACGACCTGCAGCTCGCCGGGAGCGGCCCCGAAGGCGATCTGGTCGCGGCCGGCGTGCTGAAGGCGTTGAACGCCAAATTCGGGCAGCTTTGCCTTGCCCTCGGGCGCACCGCCGGTGACGAGGTCAACGTCACTTTCGACAAGAGTTGCAGCGATCCGGCGATCCTCGCGCGACTCGAGACGAATCCGCCGGCCGGCTTGTATGGCGCGCCGCCGGGGCGGCAGAAGGCGCTGATCAGGGATCCCGAGACACTGCGCCGCCTGACGATCTGAACAAGGGGGCGGGATTGCAACGCAACATCCTGGACGAAGCGCGCATCCACCCCGCGATCCGCGCGAAGATCGCCGGCCTCCACGCCGACATCGTGCGTGAAGTGGAGGCCGCGGCTGCCGCGAACGACGTCGTCGTGGTCGGCATGAAGCACAATCCGATGCCCAGGAAGGCGCGCAAGGCGCTCGACGCCAAGGGCATCCGCTACACCTACCTCGAATACGGAAGCTATTTCAACACCTGGCGGCGCCGCAACGCGCTCAAGATGTGGACCGGCTGGCCGACCTTCCCGATGATCTTCGTCAAGGGCGTGCTGATTGGCGGCGCGACCGATCTCGATCGCCTGATCGACAGCGGTGAGCTCGCCCGGATGCTGACCGCGGGATAATGGCGCACCACCGGCAACGATGATCCGGATTCCCGCCGCGGAGATCGAATGGACGGCCATCCGCGCGCAAGGCGCCGGCGGCCAGAATGTGAACAAGGTGTCGACCGCGCTGCACCTGCGCTTCGACATCGCGGCGTCGTCGCTGCCGGACGCCGTCAAGGCGCGCCTCCTCGCGCACCGCGATCAGCGGATCACCGCTGAGGGCATCGTCGTCATCAAGGCGCAACGCTACCGGAGCCAGGACAAGAATCGCGCCGACGCGCTGGCGCGGCTGCAGGATCTGGTGGCCAGCGCCGCGACCGTGCCGCGCGTGCGGAAGGCGACGAAACCGACCCGCAGCTCGCAGCGCCGGCGCGTGGACAGCAAGGTCAGGCACGGCGAGCTGAAGGCCGCGCGCTCCAGGATCATCGATTAGGGGGCGGTGCACACCCTGCCCGGCCGTGCGCACGGGGCCCCGGGCTCATTCCGCCCGGCGGCGGGCGGCCATCCGGTCCTCGCCGGGTCCGCGCCGGGCCGCTCGCCAGCCAATGGGAGCGCGCGTATCATGGATTCGTCCCGGGCATTGCCGCAATGCCGGACCCATCACGAGGAGGAAACACCATGGCCAAGAAGAGTTCCAGCGACGGCGTGTATCGCGTGACCGAAGTGATCGGCACGAGCAAGGTATCGTGGGAGGACGCGGCCAAGAACGCAGTGACCGCCGCGAGCAAGACGCTGCGCGATCTGCGCATCGCGGAAGTCTCGAAACTCGACCTGAAAGTCGAAGACGGCAAGGTCGTCGCCTACCGCGCTCGCGTCCAGTTGTCGTTCAAGTACGACGGCTGAGCGCCGGCGGCGGGCGTCCGCTAGCGGACGTTGTTGTTGCGGAGGCCGCTCGGACACTGCGGCACTTCGCCCCATTGGCCGTCGCAGAACTGCAGCCACGCCCGCTCCTTGCAGACGAAACCGGCGAGAAAATTCTCCCGCTCGCAGCGTGACAGTGCGGCAGCCATGACCTGCCGGCGATCGGCGTTCGGAGTTGCCGGCGCTTCCGGCGCCGGCGCGGCCCCGGACACAGCGGCGGTATCGTCGGCGAGCATTGGTGCAGGCTGCGGCACCGGGTCCGGGCTGCGGGTTTCGATCGGCCGCAGTGCTCGGTCGCCCGCGCTTCGAGCATCAGGCAGCGATTTCCTGCCTGGCGGGGTGCCTGCGGATTGCACCTGCGGCGACTGTGGAAGCGTCCACTCGATTTGCGCGATCACCTCGTCCCAGGAGAAGCCTTCAGCTGCTCCCGCTGCTGCCATCGGCGGCTGCGCTTGCGCCGCCTTCTCATTGCGCATCTGCATGGCGGAAGCCGTGCGCGTCGCCTGCGCACTGCGCTCGCGATTGGTCGCCTCTTCCTGTTGGTCCGTCGCGTAATACCCGGTGATGGACACGGCCACACCGAACGCTACGAGCGTAGCGTAGGCGCCCCATCCGGCGGGCATCGCCGGCAACGCGGAGCGCGCAGCGCGCCGAGCCGGTACCGTCCGCCTGGCGCCTGCCCCGGGGTGTCCGCTGGCAGCAGCGCCGGTGCCGGCCCGCGGCAGTAATGTCGCATGGACGCTCTGCACGTGGCGCGCGCGCTTCACCGCCGTCTTGCACTGGTCGCACAGTCGGTCGCCGCGCCGCGCCGGTCGCGCGCATATCGCACAGCGGATGGAGGATGATTCTTCTGCAATCGAAGTGACCGCCATGTCCGTCGTTCCCTCGATGCCGGCGCCTGGGACGCCTATGACATTGGCATAATAGCAAATGCTCCGGGAAGCGCAAGCGCGACCTCGCGTCGCCTCGCAATCACCCTGCCCGCGCCAGTGCAAAAGCAGGACTCGTGCCAAAGCCGGAGCAACACCACCGGCCGGCAGAGTTGCCGCTTCCTTGCCTGTTGCGCGATTTCCCGCCGACAATGCGCGACGTATCCTATTCAAACGAGGGCCAGCTCATCCATGACCGCCTCCCCCAAAGTCGCCATCGTCACTGGCGCCGGCACCGGCATCGGCAGGGCCGTCGCCGTGGCGTTGCTCAACGCCGGCTACCGCGTGGTCCTCGCCGGACGCCGCGGCGAACTCCTGCAGCAGGCGATCGCCGCGGCCGCGCCGCCGCCCGGCGCTGCGCTGGCGGTCCCCACCGACGTCAGCGACCCGGCATCGGTGCAGGCCCTCTTCGCGCGCACCGGAGATGCCTACGGTCGCCTCGACGTCCTGTTCAACAATGCCGGCGTCGGCGCGCCCGGCATCAACCTCGAGGACCTGACCTTCGCGCAGTGGAAAAACGTCGTCGACATCAACCTGACCGGCGTGTTCCTGTGCATACAGGAAGCCTTCCGGATGATGAAGAGCCAGAACCCGCGCGGGGGACGGATCATCAACAACGGCTCGATCTCGGCGCATGCGCCGCGGCCGAATTCGGCGCCGTACACCGCGACCAAGCACGCCATCACGGGCCTCACCAAAGCGGCGTCGCTCGACGGCCGCAAATACGACATCGCCTGCGGCCAGATCGACATCGGCAACGCGCACACCGAAATGGCGGCGCGGATGGCCAACGGGGTGCCACAGGCGAACGGCCAGATCGCGGCCGAGCCGCTGATGGACGTCGCGCACGTGGCGAGCTCGATCGTCTACATGGCCAGCCTGCCGCTGGACGCCAATGTCCAGTTCCTTACGGTGATGGCGACCAAGATGCCGTTCGTGGGTCGCGGCTAGCGCGCGCTTCCGGCGGCTACTTCCACAGGTCGACGGTGCCGCCGGCCGCGCGCGCGCGCTCCGCCCGCTCCTGGATATAGCGCTGAAACGACGGTTCGCCGCGATAGGCGCCGCTCGCCACGTAGTCGAGCGAAGACTCGACGTGGAAGGGCCGCAGGTACGCGTCGATGCGGAAGACTTCCCGCCCGTCCTCCGCGCCGAAAAAGACGATGGTCGGGGCAAAGGTCACGCCGAGCTCGGTGGCCCACGCCCGCGCCGTCGTCGTCCGGCCATCGGGTGCGGTCAACCCCGTGCGCGCGCCGAGCGGGAACCGGACGACGTCGAAGCGCTCCAGCAGCGCCCGAATCCCCGGGCGCGTGAAACCGTCGCGATGCAGCTCGTCGCAGGGCCCGCAATGGGTGGTCTCGAAGAGTACTGCGAGCGGCTTGCCGCCCGCGGCGCGCCGCAGGTCGTGCGGCGGCGGCGCGAAGAAGGGCTCGTCGGCCAGCCGCGCACTGGCCGCATCCGGCGCCTGCCGCGCGAGCCAGGCGGCCAGCGTTTCCTTGCGCTCGCGCTTCCCGGCCACGTAATCGAGGACCGCCTCGAATCGGTGTGGCGGATAGTAGCCGTTGAGCCGCGCCACGACCTTGCCGCGCTCGTCGAAGAACAGCAGCGTCGGCGTGAACTGCACGGCGAGAAAGCGGGCGAGCTCCTTTTCGGTGCGCACGCGCCCGTCGAGCCACTTCGTCTCGCGGTCGCCCCAAAGGTTCAGCGCGATCGCGACGAAATGCCTGCGGGTCTTTTCCACGATCGCGCGCTGGGAAAAGTTGGTCACCATGAGCTGCCTGCAGTACGGGCAGCCGTCCTGGCCGAAGTAGACCATGACGCGGCGCTGGTCGCGCGCGGCGTCGCGGATGTCCTCGCCGAAGTCGAGAAATGTCTCGGTGAACCAGGGGGGAATGTCGATCGCGTGGGGGGCGACCTCCTGCGCCGACGCCGCGCCGCCGGCGATGGCAAGCGCGAAACCGGCGGCCGCGAGCGGGATTCTCGCCGCGCAGAGGAGCGCCGCAATGGTCACGCCCCTGGTGTCGCGCACTGGAAAAAAGGCTGTCATCATGGCAGCGGAGCCGACTGCCGCACCACGCGGCCGGCGAAGTTGCGGCCAGGAAGTTTGACCGGCCGCGGAGCCTTCATGCGCCATATTGTGGTCACCATGGCCGGTTTGTCGCAAGGGCGTGCGGCAACGACCCTTGCTGCCCCATGACCAGCGTGAGCTCCGCCATCGGCGCGCGCGGCTTCCGTCGCTGGTACGAGCGTCAGCTCTTCGAGGGCTTCGCCCACATGATCACCGGCGTCCTGAGCCTGATCATGATGGCGATCGCCATCGAAATGCTGGAGTTCCGGTCGACGGCCGGAGGATGGGTCGCGCTGGTGGCGATCGCAGCGGCCGGCGGTGGCCTGTGTGTCTTCGCCTGGCGTCGATTCCATCGTTTGCTTTCTCTCGCCGAGTACCTCGCCGAGCAGGCGACCTGCAGCGAATGCCGCACCTATGGCCGATTCATCGTCGTGTCGTCGCACGAGTTCCCGGACGCTCCCGCCGGCTGCTCGATCGACGTGCGCTGCCGGGCCTGCGGCAACGCCTGGACGATAAGCTGATCGTCCTCGGGTTCAGCGCTCACTCGGGGGGCGGCGAACACTTCGCGCGCGCTCAACCGATGCAGCGCCGCAGGAATTGCAATGTGCGTTCGCGCGCGAGCCTGGCGGCCGTTGCGTCGTACGACGGCCGGTGATCGCAGTTGAAGCCATGGTCGGCGTCATAGGTGAAGACCTGCGCCTGCGGATGCGCGGCGGCGAGCCGGCGCACGCCCGCGACGGGGATCATCGCGTCGCGCTCGCCGAAATGCGCCATCACCGGACATTGCGGCCGCTCGTCGGCGGCGTCGAGCATCCCGCCGCCGTAGTAGGGAATCGCGCACGCGAAGCCGGTCAGCCTTGCCGCCGCCATCCACGCGATGAACCCACCCCAACAGTAACCGATCACGCCGACCCTGCCTGCGCTCGCCAGCGCGTCGCGCGCCGCCGCGATGTCCCGCAACGCCGCGTCGGTTTGGGCGAGGGCCTTCAGCTCGCGGCCCTTGGCGATGTCGGCCGGCGTGTAGCCGATATCGACCCCGCGCTCGTAGCGATCGAACAGCGCCGGCGCGATGACGGCGTAACCGTCCGCCGCAAACCCGTCGCAGACGCTGCGGATGTGGCTGTTGACGCCGAAGATCTCCTGCGCAACGACGAGTCCGCCGCGCGGCGTTCCGGCCGGGTCGGCCCGGTAGGCCGACAGCACGAAGCCATCCGCCGTATTCAGGTTGGTCGTGTGGCCCATGGGGCTTCTCCGGGTGGACGTTGATGCCGAGGCACGCTCCGAGCGCAGGGGGATTCTAGCCGAATCCACGTCGAACGGCAGCGAACGATGGGGACCGGTCAACGCCACGCCAAAACGCCAGCATCGCGTTCGCGTGCCAGCCCTTTGGCCAGTGCACGGCCCCGTCGCCGCGCGAACTTGGTACTCTGTGACCTTCCGTCCGGCCGACGCGAGAGGTCGGGCTGGCGCTCCGCTTCCCTGGCCTCCCTCCGACCCACCCTCCATGCCCCGACTGGAATTTCAGCTGACCGGCGAATTCATCGCGCTCAACGACCTGCTGAAGGTGACGGGCGTCTGTGCGAGCGGCGGCGCCGGCAAGGCGCTGGTCGCGGCCGGCCAGGTGCGCGTGGACGGCGCCGTCGAGTCGCGCAAGACGTGCAAGATCCGCGCGGGCCAGGCCGTCCGGGTCGGCAATGTCGAGATCCGCGTGCTCGGCCGCGCCACCGCGCCGTGACGCCATGGCGCTGAAAGCCACGATCTTCAAGGCGGCGCTGCAGATTGCCGACATGGACCGCGGCTACTATGCGGACCATGCGCTGACGATCGCGCGGCATCCGTCCGAGACCGACGAGCGGATGATGCTGCGCGTGCTGGCGTTCGCGCTGCACGCCGGCCCCGGCCTGGAATTCGGCAAGGGGCTGTCCACCGACGACGAGCCGGACCTCTGGCAGCGCGACCTGACGGGCAGGATCCGACTCTGGATCGACGTCGGCCTGCCTGACGAGAAGCTCGTGCGCCGCGGGTGCGGACGCGCGAACGAGGTCGTCATCTATGCCTACGGCCGCGGCGCGGAGCTGTGGTGGGAGCGCAGCCGGACCGCGCTCGAGCGGGCGCGGAATCTGCGCGTGCTGAGTGTGCCGGCGGCAACCAGCCAGGAGCTGGCAAGGCTCGCGCAGCGTTCGATGCAGCTGCAGTGCACGATCCAGGAAGGACAGGTCTGGCTCTCCGACCAGGACGGCGCGGTGGAGGTCGCGCTGACGATCGTGACCAGTCCGCCCGCGGCTTCGCGCTGAACCGGAGCCCGGTCTGGTATCATTCGTCCACGCGGCACCTCGTCCAGTCCCCCTGCCGCTGTCAGCTCCGACGCTCTGCCCCCACGTAGTGCCTGCGACTGGCGCCCCCAAGCGGCGACAGGCCGATCGTTTTTTCGAAAGTCATCATGTCCTTTGCCTCGCTCGGCCTGTCCGACGCACTTGTCCGCGCCGTGACCGAACACGGCTACACCCAACCCACCCCGATTCAGCTGCAGGCCATCCCCGCGGTGCTCGCCGGCGGCGATCTGCTCGCCGGCGCGCAGACCGGCACCGGCAAGACCGCCGGCTTCGTGCTGCCGATGCTGCAGCGGCTGTCGTCGGCACCGGCCCCCGCGCCGGTCCAGCGAGCCGGCAGGAAGCCCATCCGTGCGCTGGTCCTCGCCCCCACGCGCGAGCTCGCCGCGCAGATCGAGGAGTCCATCCGCGTCTATGGCAAGTACGCGAAGCAGACGTCGATGGTGGTCTTCGGCGGCGTCGGCATCGGCGCACAGACGGCGCAACTGAAGCGCGGCGTCGACATCCTCGTCGCCACGCCCGGCCGCCTGCTCGACCACCAGGGCCAGGGCAACCTCGATCTGTCGCGGGTCGAGATCCTCGTCCTCGACGAGGCCGACCGCATGCTCGACATGGGCTTCATCCGCGACATCAAGCGGATCCTCTCGCTGCTGCCGAAGCAGCGGCAGAACCTGCTGTTCTCGGCCACGTTCTCCGAGGAGATCAAGGATCTCGCCGACAGCCTCCTCAACGCTCCGGCGTTGATCGAAGTCGCGCGCCGCAACTCGACGGTCGAGATCATCACGCAGACCGTGCATCCGGTGGATCGCGACCGCAAGCGCGAGCTGCTGTCGCATCTGATCAGGACGCAGAACTGGTTCCAGGTGCTGGTATTCACGCGCACCAAGCACGGCGCGAACAAGCTCGCCGAACAGCTGAACAGCGACGGCATCACCGCACTCGCCATCCACGGTAACAAGAGCCAGGGCGCGCGCACGCGGGCGCTGGCCGAATTCAAGGACGCGACCCTGCAGGTGCTCGTCGCCACCGACATCGCGGCGCGCGGCATCGACATCGACCAGCTGCCGCACGTCGTCAACTACGATCTGCCCAACGTGCCGCACGATTACGTGCACCGCATCGGACGCACGGGTCGCGCCGGTGCCACCGGCGAGGCGATATCGCTCGTCTGCGTGGACGAGCACGAATTCCTGCGCGACATCGAGAAGCTGATCAAGCGCACGCTGCCGCGAACTGTCATCGCCGGTTTCGAGCCCGATCCCAAGGCACGGGCCCAGCCGATTCTGCAACGGCAGGGCCGCGGCCCGCAGCGCAGCCATGCGCCTTCCGGCGCGGCGCGGAGCAAGCCCCACGGCCAGACCCGGCAGGGCCAGGGCCGCGCGCACGCAGGCGCGCCAGCCAAGCCGCACGGCGGCGGCGCGGCGCGGCCTCCGCGCGCGGCACCGGCAGCAGCGGCTGCGGCGCCGGGCGCGCGCAGCCACGGGCCGGCCGGCGGCGCGACACCGGCGAAGCCGAGGGTCATCCACCGCTTCGGCGGGCGCGGCCGCTAGCGCGTGCCGGCACGCCGCGCACCATCCATCGCTGCCGCGCGGGATCGGAAACGGGTAGGATTGACAGCGGCGGATCGAACCGCGGACTAAGGAGGACGACGATGGCTAAGGGCAAGGGCGGCGGCAGTTATCCCAATCCCAAGGGGCATACCGGGCCCAAGACCCAGTTCCCGCAGGCGCGCCGGCCACCCGCGGCCGTCGTGCCCCGCGTGGTAGCGCGAACCAAGGCGAGCCCCAAGGGGCGATAGCAGTCCGGAACCAGAGTCCCCTGCGCGTTGCCGTCGGATGCCGTCGCCGCTGACGCCCCGCCTGCTCGACCTCGAGGGTGTCAGGGAGCTGCGGTCCCTCGCGCTGCGCTTCGGCGGCACGCACGGAGCGGACAAGCTGCGCGCCCTGGCGGCAGCGGCGTCCTGCGCGATTGCCGATCCCGACGTTCTGATCGCGTACCACGACTGCCTGCTGTGCCTGCTTGCCTATCCTGAGTCGCGCTCGCTGCGTGCCGTGACCCGCGCCGAACTGAGGCGCGCTGCGGGCGTCGCGCGGGACATCATGGCCGCCGGTCCGGCGCGCGCGCGGGCGAAACTCGCGAACAGCGGCATCGCCTGGACGGACGTGACGATCAGCTTCGGCTGGGACATCGCCCGCTGGCTGGTCGAGCGCTTTCCGGCCCGGGCGGACCTCGATTCGTTCGGTGAACACGGCCTTGCGCCGCAATCGATCCTCGGCGAAGCGCTGGCGCCGATGGAATTCGAGCTCGCCGCTTCCGCTGCGGCGCCGCTGGATTTCATCGCCGAGGCCGGCGCGGGCAAGCGGGCCACGCGCCTCGCCGCGCTGGTCCGCGCGTTTGCGCGGCTGCCGTGCAGCGATGCGTTGCGCGGCCACCTGTTCGAAACGATGCAACCGTTCATCGTCATCCGGCCGGGAGCCTCGATGCTGTCGCGGACCTTCGTCCGCGGCCTTCCGGCCGCCACCTTCTTCCACCGCGGCGGACTCGAGCGCGACGTCGATCTGCGCCTGCTCCTCGACCGTCCGCTGCCCGTGCCGCGGCGCCTTGCGGCAGCCGAACGGCTGCACGTCGTCGATGCCGGTCGCGCCATGCTGGCGGCGCTGGGGCGCGAAACGGACGCCATCGCCCTCGCCTGCCCCGACGGCGTGCGCTATTACCAGCTCGAGCGCGGCGTCGCGGTCGCGCTCTACACGATGCGCCCGGACCGGCGCAGCCCGCTCGACTCGCACGTCGGCATGATGGTGTTCAAGAACGGTGTGCCCATCGGTTACGGCGGCGGCTGGCCGTTCCTCGGCGCGTGCAAGATCGGCGTCAACGTGTTCGCACCGTTTCGCGGCGGCGAATCGGCGCTGCTGTTCGGGCAGGTGCTGCGGGTTTACCGGCAGTGCTTCGACGTGGAGCGCTTTGTCGCCGAGCCCTCGCAGTTCGGCGGTTCGAACAAGGAAGGGTTGCAGTCCGGTGCGTTCTGGTTCTACTACCGGCTCGGCTTTCGCCCGCTCGATCCCCGAGCGGCGCAGAGGGCGGAGGACGCATGGGCGCGCCTGCGCGCCGATCCCGGACAGCGCACGCCGATCGGCGAATTGCGGCGTTTCACCGGCTCCGATATCGAGCTGCGGCTCGACGCGTTGCCGGAATGCGAGCCTGGCGTGCTGAGCGACGCCGTGACCCGCTGGATCCGACGGGCGTTCGGGGGGGATCGCGCGGCGGCAGAGCAGGCGGCGACGCGCGTTGCCGCCCGCGCGCTGGGCGTGCAGGGCATGGAGCGCTGGCCTGCAGCCGAGCGCGATGCGTTTCGGGCGCTGGCACCGCTGATCGCCCTCGTGCCGGACCTCCCGCGCTGGCCCGCGACCGCCAAACGGAGCCTCGTCGCGCTGATGCGGGCAAAGGGCGGCGACGAGTTTCGCTTCCACGAGGGGCTGACCCGGCACGCGCGGTTCGGCGCCGCGCTGCGGCGCCTGCACGACGAATCCGTGCGGGCATGACCGCGGCTTCGCGTACAATCGCGCACTCGCGCGCTCACCGCCGCCATCGATTCATCGCGTCAAACCCATGAACCCGAAAACTCCGACCCGGCCGTACCGCGTACGCAACTCCGCCATCCACGGCCGCGGCGTGTTCGCCGCGACGACCATCCGCAAGGGCGCGCTCGTCATCGAATACCGCGGCGAGCGCACGACCTGGGACATCGCCAGCGCGCGCCCCGACAGTGATCCGGACAATCCGCATCACACCTTCATCTTCGAGACGAGCGACGGCCTCGTCATCGACGGCGGCCACCGGGGCAACGCCGCGCGCTGGATAAATCATTCGTGCGCGCCGAACTGCAAGTCGTTCGAGGACGACGACGGCCGGGTGTTCATCGAGGCCCGCCGCACGATCGCAGCGGGCGAGGAACTCACCTACGACTACCGGCTGTCGCTCGACGGCCGCATCACCCGCAAGATCCGCGACGCCTACGCGTGCCGCTGCGGTGCGGCGCGCTGCCGCGGCTCGCTGCTGCTCGAAGCATAGGGGAGATCCCGCCGATGGCCCGCAAGCGCACCGCCACCGCCTCGGGCACGCTCGTCGTGCTGGAACACGATTCCCGGGTCCTCGCCGGGAATCCGCTGGGCGATCCGCACTTGCGCAAGGTCGGAGTCTGGCTGCCGCCGCAATACGACGAGGGGGCGACCCGGGGGCGCGGGCGCCGGCTGCCGGTACTCTACGATCTGGTCGGATTCACCGGCTCGGGCCTCGCCCACACCGGCTGGAAGCCCTTCGGCGACAACGTGCCGGAGCGCGTCGCGCGGCTCATCCAGCAGAAGAAGATGGGGCCGGCCATCGTCGTGTTTCCGGACTGCTTCACCGCGCTCGGCGGCAATCAGTACGTGAACTCGTCCGCGATCGGCGCCTATGCCGATTACCTGACGCGGGAGATCATCCCGCTGGTCGACCGCGAGTTTCGCACGCTGGCCTCGCGCGAGCATCGCGGCTGCTTCGGCAAGTCCTCCGGCGGCTACGGCGCGATCATCCACGGCATGCAATATGCGAAGCATTGGGGCGCCATCGCCGACCACTCGGGCGATGCCTGCTTCGACTTCGTCTACCACCACGACTGGCCGAACACGCTGAACGAGCTCGCGAAGTACCGCGAGCCGAAGCGCGTCGAGGGTGCGTACGACGTGCTCGCGGAAACGCTGAAGCGCAAGGGGCTCGCCGAAGGCTGCGACGACGGCCGCGTCAAGCGCTTCCTCGAGGCCGTCTGGAAGAAGGAGAAGCTGTCGCATGCCGAAGCACACGTGATCATGAACGTGTGCATGGCCGCGACCTACGACCCGGACCCCGGGGCGCCGCTGGGGTTTCGCCTGCCGTTCAATCTCGAGACCGGAGAGAAGCTCGACCGGCGGTGGCGGGCCTGGCTCAAGCACGACCCGATCCTGCTGGTCGGCAAGCACGCGGCGAGCCTGCGCACGCTCAAAGGGATCTACATCGACTGCGGCTGGCGCGACCAGTATCACATCCACTACGGCACGCGGCTGCTCTCGCTGCGGCTGGCCGAGGCCGGTATCCGGCACGTGTACGAGGAATTCGACGACAACCACTCGGACATCGACTACCGGATGGACGTCAGCCTGCCGTTTCTCTACCGGGCGCTGAAGCCGTAGCGCAGTCGACCAGGGAGCATCGCGCATGCGCTGGGGCGATTTTCGCAGGAGCGACAACGTCGAGGACCGAACCGGCGCGGATCCCGGCGGTGGCTCACCCCGTGGTGGCGGCATGCGGCTCGGGGGTGGGGCTCTGGTCGTGATCGTGATCGCGAGCCTCATTTTCGGCGTGAACCCGCTCGAAATGATTGGTGCGCTGGAGAGCGGCGGGCCAGCGCCGCCGCCGGGTGCCCGGCCGCCGGCAGCCCCCGGTTACGGCCCGCAGAACGCTCCGGCGCCGGGGCAGCCGCGCGTGCCGATCGCCCCGCCGGATCCGGCGAAGGACTTCGCCGCCGCCGTTCTGGGCGACACCGAAGACGTGTGGAAGGCGGTGTTCCAGGCAATGGGCGCGCGCTACGAGCCGCCGCGGCTCGTGTTGTTTCGGCGCGCCACGCAGTCGGCCTGCGGCCACGCGTCGGCAGCGACCGGGCCGTTCTACTGCTCCGCTGACCGCGAGCTCTACCTCGACACCGCGTTCTTCGGCGAGCTGTCGCGACGCTTCGGCGCACCGGGCGATTTCGCGCAGGCCTACGTGATCGCGCATGAGGTCGGTCACCATGTGCAGAACCTGACCGGCACGATGGCCAAGGTCGATCGGCAGATGCAGCAACTCGATGCGCGCGGACGCAATGCGCTGTCCGTGCGCCTCGAGCTGCAGGCCGATTGCTATGCCGGCATCTGGGGGTATTTCGCGCAACGCCGCAACAAGCTCGAGGTCGGCGACCTCGAGGAAGGATTTCGCGCCGCTGCGGCGGTCGGCGACGACGAAATCCAGAAGCGGGCACAGGGCTATGTCGTGCCCGAATCGTTCACGCATGGCACCGCTGACCAACGGCTGAAGTGGTTCAGGACCGGGCTCGAATCGGGCGACATGCGCCGCTGCAACACGTTCGGCTGACGAATCCGACCCGACCTTGCGATGGCCCCACCGATCGCCTCCGCTGCCGCGACAGCCCCGAGCGAAGCCGTCGCCGACCGGGCCCGCAGCATCGCCCGCATGCTGCGCGAGGGGTTCGACCACCACTACGCCGTGTTCCGCGAGTGCGCGCGCGCGGCCAAGCGGCACTTCGAGGCCGGCAACTGGCTCGCCATCCAGCACGTGGCGCGCGACCGCATCGACTTCTACGACCGCCGCGTCCAGGAGACCGCCGAGAGCATCGAGCGCAAGCACGGCTTCGGCGGACTCGACGGCGACGGCGGCGAGGCGCTGTGGGAACAGGTGAAGCTCCACTTCATCGGCCTCCTCATCGACCACAAGCAGCCGGAGTGCGCGGAGACGTTCTTCAACTCCGTCTCGGTGAAGACGCTGCGCCGCGGTTACTTCCACAACCGCTACATCTTCGTGCGGCCGACGATCTCCACCGAGCACATCGAGGCCGATCCGCCGTCCTATCGCAGCTACTATCCGCTGCAGCAGGGTCTGCGCCACGCGCTGATCGACATCGTGCTCGACTTCCGGTTCGAGCGCCGGTTCGGCGACTTCGGTGCCGACCTGCGCCATGCGCTCGCGGCGTTTCGCCGGCGCCATCCACGGCCGTTCCACCTCGAATCCAACCACCAGATCCAGGTCCTGTCGTCCCCATTCTTCCGCAATCAGACCGCATATATCGTCGGGCGCGTGGTCAACGGCGTCCACTCATATCCGTTCGTCGTGCCCATCAAGCACGATGCCGAAGGGAAGCTCTACTTCGACGCGCTCATCATGGACGAAGCAGACCTCGCGATCCTGTTCTCGGCGAATCGCGCCTATTTTCTGGTCGACATGGAAGTGCCGTCGGCCTACGTCGACTTCCTGCGCGCGATCCTGCCGGACAAGACCGCCGCCGAGCTCTACACGATGGTCGGGCTGCAGAAGGCGGGCAAGAATCTGTTCTTCCGCGACTTCCTGCACCACCTGCGGCACTCGCGCGACAAGTTTGTCATCGCGCCCGGCATCAAGGGCCTCGTGATGACCGTGTTTACGCTGCCGTCGTACCCATACGTGTTCAAGGTGATTCGCGACAAGATCGCCGCGTCGAAGGAGACGGACCGCCAGAAAGTGAAGCAGCAGTACTGGCTCGTCAAGCACCACGATCGCGTCGGGCGCATGACCGACATCCTGGAGTACTCGGATGTCGCGTTCCCCCGCGGGCGCTTCTCCGACGAGCTGATCGCCGAGCTCGCCGCCGTGGCGCCCTCGGTGATCGAGTTCGAGCGCGACCACGTCGTCGTCAAGCACCTGTACATCGAGCGGCGGATGATACCGCTCAACATCTATCTCGAGCACGCGGACGACGCGCAGCGGATGCACGCGATACGGGAATACGGCGACGCGCTGAAGGAGCTGGCCGCGGTCAACATCTTCGCCGGCGACCTGTTGTTCAAGAACTTCGGCGTAACAAGGTTCGGTCGCGTCGTCTTCTACGACTACGACGAGATCGAGTACCTCACCGCCTGCAATTTCCGCAAGATCCCGCCGCCGCCGCCCGGGTGGGACGACATGGCGGACGACGTCTGGTACCCGGTCGGGCGGCACGACGTCTTTCCCGAGGAGTTCGAGACGTTCCTGCTGACCGATCCCAGGACGCGCGCATGCTTCCTGTCCATGCACGCCGACCTGCTCGATGCCGGCTGGTGGCAGGCCATGCAGGCGAAGATCCGGACCGGCCGGCTCGCCGAGGTGCTCTCCTACCCGGACGCGGTGCGCTTTCCACCGCCCGCGGCATCGCGCTCGGCGGCCAGCGCCATCAATTGATGCCGTGCCGGACGCCATCGAGCCGCCGCAGCCGATCGCCCGCTGGCGGGCGTCACCGAAGCGACTGGCGCGTGCTATCCTCGATTCGAGCTCTTGTGGGAGTCGGTCGATGCTTCCAACTGTTGCCGCTTCGCATCCACTGCGCACCTCCGCGCTTGCCGCGGCGGTGTCCGCCCTGCTGTGCACGGCCTGCGCCATGCCGCCCTCGCAGAGCGAGCTCGAGGCCGCGAAGAACACGTTCAGTTGCCAGTCGGGCAGCGAGCGCATCGTGATCCGGTTCGACCTCGACGAGGCCCGCCTGCTCATGCCCGACGGCAATCGGGTTTCGCTCTACCAGATCCCGGCCGCCTCGGGCGTCCGCTACGCCAACAGCGACATGGAGCTGCGCGGCAAGGGGACCGACCTGCAACTCGTCCGCCACGGCGCGGCGATACCGCTCGCTGACTGCCAGCCCTACCAGCCGCCGAAGTAGCCGGCGGTGCGCATGCCTCCGTCTCGCCGCCCCCTTTATAATCCCTTTCCCCGGCGTAAGGTGACGTACGCCCGCGACGACCAACCGCTTCGGCGCTGCGCCATGGCGCACTCGACTCGACCAGGATCCCGATGACTCGCCTGCTTTCTACGCTCTTGCGCACCTTCCGCCCGTGGATGCCGGTCCTCGTGGCGTTGTTCGCGTTGCCGGCCCTGGCGCAGATGGCAAAGCTGCCGGCGGCGCCGCCGGGAAGTGCCGTCGCGACCTTTGCCGGCGGCTGTTTCTGGTGCATGGAGCCGCCGTTCGACAAGCTCGATGGCGTGCTCGCGACGACTTCCGGATACACCGGCGGCATGCGGACGAAACCGACCTACGAGGACGTATCGGCCGGCGGGACGGGTCATACCGAGGTGGTGCAGGTACTCTACGACCCGAAGAAGGTCACCTACGAGAGGCTGCTCGAGGTCTTCTGGCGCAACATCGATCCGACGGTCAAGGACCGGCAGTTCTGCGACATCGGCAGCCAATACCGGACGTCGATCTTCGTGCACACGGACGACCAGCGACGTGCCGCGGAGGCGTCGAAGGCGGCGCTCGAAAAGTCGAAGCCGTTCAAGGAGGCGATCGTCACGCCGATCATTGCCGCGGCGGACTTCTGGCCGGCCGAGGAGTACCACCAGGATTATTACGTCAAGAACCCGTTGAAGTACTCGTATTACCGGACCGGGTGCGGCCGCGACGCGCGCCTGAAACAGCTGTGGGGCAGCTCGACGCACTGATGGAAATGAAACGACTCGCCGGCGGCAACCTGCGCGCTGCGGGTTTCGATGCGGCGCGGCGCGTACTCGTCGTCGAGCTTTCCTCCGGCACGTTCGAGTATGGCGGCGTTTCCGCCGACACCTTCCGGCGCCTCACGTCGGCTTCATCGCCGTGGAGCTTTTTCCGCGACAACATCGACGAGGAATACCCCGCCAAGCGCATTCGCTGACAGAGTGGGGGGAGCCGCGTCGAAAGGTCAGCGGGTCAAAGGGCTCCCCTGCGTCGCGCGGAAGCCCTGGAGCCCCCACGCGACGGGCTTGCGCTGCGCGCGCCGTCGTTACTGGACCGTCAACTTGCGGCCGGCAGCCGCAACCTTCTTCACCAAAGTGAGCTCCAGCACGCCGTTCTCGTACTTCGCGTTGCTGGCCGACTCGTCGATGTCCACCGGCAACGTGAAGCCGCGATAGACGCTGCCGCGGTACCGCTCGCTGCGCAGCACGCGCCCGCCGTCCCCGGCTTCCGGCTCGCGTTTCACTTCGGCGCCGATCGTGACTTGGTTGCCTTCGATCGATACCTGGATGTCGTCCTTGGCCACACCCGGAATCTCGGCGTTCACGACGTAGGCATGGTCCTGTTCCACGACGTCCATCCTGATCATAGCGGGCGCCTTGTCGACGCGGACCGGCCGGAAGCAGCCACGAAGAAGCTCGTCGAGTCCGGAGTCGGCGAACGGGGCATAAGCTGCGAGGTTGTGCATGGAATCTCCTTCGAATGGTGAGGGACCGGCGGCCTCCGGCCCGACGTGAAACGCAGGCCAGCCGCCATCTGCTTACCGATCTGCGTCCGATCGCGGCGATTTCAAGCCCCGGGCGCGGCACGATGCGGTATCGAAGCGCGATCTGCGGCCGCTCCAATCCGGATTCAAGCCCCCGGTTCGGCCGCGACCCCGGTTGATCCTGATCAATCCTCCCGCGGTTCGGTTCCGCCACGCCGCGAAAATGGGATAATGAATCCGGTTGCCGGACCGTTGCATCGTTATCCCGAAAGCCTGCCCCCATGCCCAAGAACGCATTGACGACCGACGAGCGCGCGCGCCTGACGGCCGAGCTCGAGGCCCGACGCACCGCGCTGCGCGTCGAAGTGAAAGCGCAGCTCGCCGGCAGCGGCGACGACCGGGTCGTGGGGCTGCGCAACCGGATTCAGGAGAGCGGCGACGAATGGGGCGTGGCGGACGGCCTGGCGGAGCTCGATCTCGCGGAAGTCCGCCATGTGCTGGCAGACCTCACCGAAGTCGACGCCGCGCTCGCCCGGATGCGCGACGGCTCCTACGGTGACTGCGCGGATTGCGGAATCGCGATTGCGCCGGCGAGGCTCATGGCCTACCCGACCGCGCGCCGCTGCGTCGCCTGCCAGGACGCCCACGAGAAGAAGGCGAGCGGACCGCGCCTGACGGCCGTGTAAGTATCCCCCGGCCGAGCGGGGGCTCTACCAGGCGTTGCGCCGGATGCCTATCCGGCTACGCCGCTCGCTTTGCGCCATGCCTCAGCCGGCCTTGCGCCGGGCGGCCCCCCCCGGGCGCGTAGCGGGTCATCCAGTCGAAGAACTCGCGATACCAGAGCCGCGAGTTCTGCGGCTTCAGGATCCAGTGGTTCTCGTCGGGGAAGTATACGAGGCGCGCCGACACCTTCTTCGCCTTCAGCGTGTCGTAGTACTGCAGCGCCTGCGTCGCCGGAACGCGGTAGTCCTGCTCGCCATGGATCACCAGCGTCGGCGTCTTCGCGTGCTTGACGTAATGGTGCGGCGACTGCCGCATCACCCGCGCCGGATTTTCCCAGTGGAATGCGCCCAGCTCGTCGGCGAAGAAGTGGTAGCCGTCGGTAGCCATCATGCTGACCCAGTCATAGCACCCGGCGTGGCAGACGAACGACCGGTAGCGGTCGGTATGGCCGTTCATGTAGGCGACCATGAAGCCGCCGTAGCTGCCGCCGGACGCGGCGAGACGCGCCCGGTCGATGTAGCCCTGCCGCAACAGCCAGTCGGTGCCGGCCTCGACGTCGCCCAGCTCCTTCTCGCCATAGCGGCCGGTGATGGTTTCCAGCCACTTCTGGCCGAACCCGGACGAGCCGTGGTAATTCACTGCGGCCACTACGTAGCCGTGGCCCGCGAACACCTGCGTGTTCCAGCGGAAGTGCCACGCATCGAGGTGCGCAGCGTGCGGCCCGCCGTGAATCGAGTGCAGCAGCGGCCACTTCTTCTGCGGATCGAAATCCGGCGGATAGGTGATCCACATCTGCACCGGCGCCCCGCCCCAGCCCCTGACCGTCACCTCCCGCACTTCACCCAGCGCGTAGCGCGCGAGCAGCGCCCGATTCAGCGTGTCGATTGCGCGCTCGCGCGACCCGTCACCACCACACGCGAACAGCGCCGGCGGATGCATCACCGTCGCGCGCTCGAACGCGAGCACCGCACCATCGCGCGACTGCGCGAAGCCGCCGATCGTGCCGCCGGCGGCGACGAGCGCGGGCTTCGCGGCACTGTCCGCGGCATGAGCGCGCCGGGCCGCCCCAAGCGCGAATGCCGGAGCGCGCAGCGCGAAGGTTTTCCAGTGAACCGGCAGCCGCCACAAGCCGACGCGACCGCGATCTTCGATCGTGCACAGCAGCGAGCGCGAATCGGGCGCCCACAGCACGTGCAGCACCTGCCGGTCGAGCTTCGGCGCAAGGGTCTGCATGCGCCCGGTTCGGCGCAGCAACAGGGTGAGGCGTCCCTGGTCGTTGAAGGAACGCTTCGTGTCGCAGGAGTGGAAGACCAGAGTCCGGCCGTCCGGCGAATACGCCGGCCCGGCGTCGTCGGTGCCCGAAGCCGCGGTCAGGATCCGCTTGCGCTTCGTCGCCAGGTCGACCGTGACGATGTCGCGCTGATTCATCATGCGCGGCTCGGGGCCGAGATCCGCGGTCAGCGCAAGCTCGCGGCCATCCGGCGCGATGTCGAAATCCTCGGCCTTCGGCTCCCACGGCGGCAGCGCGAGGCCGGTTCCGGCGAGCGCATCACGACAGCGGCCGGTGGCGACGTCGCATACGAACACGTGGGGCTCGCGACCATCGGCGAGCCAATGGTCCCAGAAGCGGAATTCCGCACGCTCGGTGACGTGCGCCTTGACCTTGGCGTCCTTGCGCTCCTTCTTCCGTTGCGCCTGCTTCGCGTCGGACCCGAGATCGGGCCACACCCAGCTGACAAACGCGATCCGCCTGCCGTCGGGAAACCACTTGATCGCGGCACAGCCGGTGGCGAGTGTCGTCAACCGGCGCGCCTCGCCGCCATCAGGCGCGATCAGATAGATCTGCGGCTCGTCGTCGTCCTTGCGCTTCGCGGTGAACGCGATCGCGTTGCCGGCGGGCGACCATCGCGGATCGCTGTCCTTGTCGCCACTGGTGAGCCGGCGCGGCTTCGCGGCAGACTTCCCGTGGCTGCCGGTCGGAAACAGCCACAACTCCGTGCTGCTGTCGTTCTTCGCCATGGCGAAGCTCGTCACCGCCGCGCAGGCCAGCGCGCCGTCCGGCGACAGCGTGGGCGCCGCGATGCGTTTCAGCGCCCACAATGCCTCGACGGTGAGCGGCGGCTTGCGCCGGGTGCCGCCGGCGACACGACGGCTCCTGGCGCGGGAGAGAGCAGGCATGGGCAAGTCCTTCTGGGTACAATGGAGCGTTGCGATTCTACCGCCCGCGCTCCACCCCGCGCGCGCCTCCGCCCGCCATATTTCCACGAACATTGACGATGCCAATGATGCAATATCGCCGGCTCGGCGCCTCCGGCCTCAAGGTGAGCGAACTTTCGTTCGGCTCCTGGGTGACCTACGGCAACCAGATGGACACCGATCTCGCGCGCGAATGCATGGCCGCCGCGTACGACGCGGGCGTCAATTTCTTCGACAATGCCGAGGTCTACGCCAAGGGACGCTCGGAGACGATCATGGGCGCCGCGCTGAAGAAGATGGGCTGGCGCCGGGCTTCGTACATCGTCTCGACCAAGTTCTACTGGGGCCTTGACGACGGCCCGAACGAGAAGAACACGCTGAACCGGAAATACCTGATGCAGGCGATCGACGCGTCGCTCGCGCGCTTCGGCCTCGACCACGTCGACCTCGTGTTCTGCCACCGCGCCGATCCGGACACGCCGATCGAGGAGACGGTGTTCGCGCTGCACGACATGATCAAGGCCGGCAAGGCGCTCTACTGGGGAACGTCGGAGTGGAGCGCAGCGGAGATCATGGCGGCGTGGCAGATCGCGGAGCGGCATCACCTGCACAAGCCGGTGATGGAGCAGCCGCAATACAACCTGCTGCATCGCGAGCGCGTCGAGAAGGAGTATGCACGGCTGTACTCCGACATCGGCCTCGGCACCACCACCTGGAGCCCGCTGGCGTCGGGGCTGCTGACCGGAAAGTACAACGACGGCATCCCCGCAGGGACGCGCGGCACGCTGAAGGGCTATGAATGGCTCGCCGAGCGGCTGTCCGATCCGGCGAAGATCGCCGCGGTCCGGCGCCTGGCGCCGATCGCGGCGGACCTCGACTGCACGCTGGCCCAGCTGTCCCTCGCCTGGTGCCTGAAGAACCCGCGCGTATCGACGGTGATCACCGGCGCGAGCCGCCCGGCGCAGGTCACCGAGAACATGAAGGCCCTCGATGTCGTGGGCAAGCTCGCGCCGGACGTGATGGCGCGCATCGACGCCGCGCTCGGAGGCGGCTGACCTGACGTCGTCGCCGGAGCGCCGCTTGCGCCAACGCGAAAGGCGGCGTGCCCGCCGCCGTCGGAACCGCACTTCCCGCCATGTCGAATCCGCTCGAGAACTGGACCGAGGAGCAGCGTGCCGTGCTGCTCTACGGCGTATGCGCGGAAGCCGAAGCGGGCAACCCGCGCGCGGAGCTCTTTCGTCGCCTGGCCGGCGAAGCCGAGGCGCAGGCGGCCATCTGGGGCGCGCAAGTCACCGCCCGCGGCAATCCGGCCCCCGGGCCCTATGTGCCGGACCGGCGCACGCGACTCGTCATGGCGCTGGTGCGCCGTCTGGGGCCGCGGCGCCTGAAAACCATGCTGGCCGCGATGAAGGTCCGCGGGATGGGCATCTACGCCCTCCCGTCGTCGCGCGATCCCGGCCATGGGACGCCACAGGCGGGAAGCGGCACTGAGCATCGGCATCGCGGCCTGCATGGCGGCGGCAACCTGCGCGCCGCGGTGTTCGGCATCAACGACGGGCTGGTGTCGAACGCGAGCCTCATCCTTGGTGTCGCCGGTGCCAGTTCCGACGCGCAGTTGGTGCTGCTGACCGGCGTGGCCGGCATGTGCGCCGGGGCGTTCGCGATGGCCACTGGCGAATACGTCTCGGTGCGCTCCCAGCGCGAGCTCTTCGAGTATCAGATCGGACTGGAGCGCGAGGAGCTGGCGGCGTATCCGGAAGCCGAGGCGCAGGAGCTGGCGCTCATCTACGCGGCCAAGGGGCTGCCGCCCGAGGAGGCCTTGCGGCTGGCGACGCAGATCGTCGCCGACCCGGAGCAAGCGCTCGACACGCTGGCCCGCGAGGAGCTCGGGCTCAACCCCGATGAGCTCGGCTCGCCGTGGGGAGCGGCGATCTCATCGTTCGTGGCGTTCGCCGTAGGTGCGCTGCTGCCGCTGGCGCCGTTCATGCTGATGTCCGGCGCGCGCACGCTGCCCGTCGCCGTCGGCGTCACCGCGATCGCGCTGTTCGCCGTCGGCGCGCTGCTGTCGCTGTTCACCGGGCGCAGCGCATTGCGCTCCGGGGCGCGGATGCTGGCGCTGGGCGGACTCGCGGGCGCCGTCACGTTTGTCGTCGGCCGCCTCGCCGGGGTCGCGCTTGGCTGAGGGCATTCCCGTGTTGCGGTTGAAACCCGGGCGCGAGAAGTCGCTGCGGCACCGTCACCCGTGGATCTTTTCCGGCGCCATCGCCACCGCCGACGCGCCGGGGGAATCCGGAGCCACCGTCGACGTCCTGACGGCGGATGGCGCATTCGTGGCGCGCGCCGCCTATTCGCCTTCCTCCCAGATCCGCGCGCGCGTCTGGACCTTCGATGCACGCGAGTCGGTCGACTCCGGCTTCTTCCTGCGGCGGGTCGCGCGCGCCGTCGCTGCGCGTGTCTCGATGGTCGACCCGCAGCACACCGGATGCCGGCTGATCCACGGCGAAGCGGACGGCTTGCCGGGCGTCGTCGCGGACCGCTATGCCGACACGATCGTGCTCCAGCTGTCATCGGCCGGCGCGGAACGCTGGGGCGACGCGATCGTCGCGGCGCTGGTCGAGGCGACCGCTACGGCATGCGTCTTCGAGCGTTCCGACGCCGAAGTGCGCAAGCTCGAGGGACTCCCGTCCCGCATCGGCGTCAGGCATGGCGCCCTGCCTGAGGTCGTGCGGTTCGTCGAGGCCGGGATCGCCTACCGTGCCGACGTCGTCGCCGGCCAGAAGACCGGTTTCTATCTCGACCAGCGTGCGAACCGGGACGCCGTGCGCGCGCTCGCCGCCGGCCGCGAGGTGCTCAATGCCTTCTGCTACACAGGAGGCTTCGCGCTGGCGGCGCTTGCCGGTGGGGCGACGCGCGTGGTCTCGATCGACAGCTCGGGCGATGCGCTCGCCCTCGCCCGGGAGAACCTCGCGCTCAATCCCGGGTTACCGGCCGACCGCGCGACATGGTGCGAAGCCGATGTTTTCGCCGAGCTGCGCAAGCTGCGCGACCGCGGTGCGGGGTTCGATCTCGCCGTGCTCGATCCGCCGAAGTTCGCGCCGACCGCCGCGCACGCCGAGCGCGCCGCCCGCGCCTACAAGGACATCAATCTGCTGGCCTTGAAACTGCTGCGCCCGGGCGGACTGCTCGCGACGTTTTCGTGCTCGGGCGGCATCGACGCCGAGCTGTTGCGCAAGATCGTCGCCGGTGCGGCGCTCGATGCCGGGATCGACGCTTCGGTCATCGGCCGTTACGGGGCGGGCGCCGATCATCCGGTCGCCCTCGCGTTTCCGGAAGGGGAATACCTGAAGGGCCTGCTGATACGCAGGGCATCCTAGCCGCCGCTCGGAGCCGGGGCCGGACCCCGATCGATCGCCGCCTCGCCGGTCGCGTCCCGTGACGCCAGCGCACGGGCTCCTGCAGAAAAAACAAGGCCCCAGCCGGTTGCCCGGTGGGGCCTTGTAGTCGCGGCCGGATGGACAGGAAGTCACCCGACCGTGTGCACCATCGGCGTTGCGGTTACCCTTTCAGGCATGCCGACATGAAGGCCTTGCGTTCATCGCCCTTCTTGTCTGCGGCCTTCTTGTTGCAGGCCGTCATCTTCTCCTGCTGCGTCATCTTGGCTGCGGGCGCGTCCTTCCCGGACAGGCAGGCGCTCATGAACGCCTTGCGCTCGTCACCCTTCTTGCCTTCGGCCTTGACGTTGCAGGCCTTCATCCGTTCCTGTTGCGCATTCGCGGCGGGGGCAGCAGCGGCGGGCGCGGCGGCAGGCGCAGCAGCAGCCGGGGCCGCGGCGGCGGGCGCCTTGGCCGCCGGCGCGGCGGTTGCCGGCGCCTTGGTGGCGGGCGCCGTTGCGGCGGGCGCATCGGCGGCGAAGGCCGGGCTTCCGACCACGGCAAACGCGCCGACAATGGCTAGGGCTAACAGTCTGTTCATGCGGTTCTCCTGGAAAATGGCGGGGGGACTTCGGTTCTATTTTTCGGTGCTTCGGCAGTCTTGCGACCGCCGGGTAGTCCGAATCGGGTCGGCCGGGCGAGCCAGCGGGGTCGAAAGCAGTCTACGGCATCCTAAACGCGCGAAGCAACGATTTCGACTACCGCCATGCGGCCGATGTCTCAATTTGGCCTAATGCAATGCAACATTGGGCATGGCACAATGCCGGATGTCCGGACGCCGAGTCCGTAAAATCATGTTTTTGCTGAGAAAACTCTGACGGAGCCCCATCGTGCCCACGTCCACCGCCCACCGCAACCGGGCTGCCGCGCTGTCCCATCCGACCGCCCGGCTGCCGATCGACGACACCCGGATCCGCGAGATCATGGAACTCGCGCCGCCGGCGCACCTGCTGCGGGAGTTTCCGGCATCCGAACGAGCCGCCACCACCACGTTCGAAGCCCGGCAAGCGATCCATCGCGTCCTGCATGGCGCCGACGACCGGCTGCTGGTCGTGGTCGGCCCGTGCTCCATTCACGACTACGACGCCGCGATCGACTACGCCACGCGGCTTGCGGCGCAGAAGCGCGAGCTCGCCGCCGACCTCATTGTCGTGATGCGCGTCTATTTCGAGAAACCGCGCACGACGGTCGGCTGGAAAGGGCTTATCAACGATCCGCATCTGGACGACAGCTACCGGATCAACGAGGGGCTGCGGCTCGCCCGCCGGATTCTCGTGGAGGTCAACGAGCTCGACCTGCCCGCCGGAACCGAATACCTCGACATGATCACGCCGCAGTATTTCGCCGACATGATCGCCTGGGGCGCGATCGGCGCGCGGACGACCGAGAGCCAGGTGCACCGGGAGCTCGCGTCCGGGCTGTCGTGCCCCGTCGGCTTCAAGAACGGCACCAACGGCGATGTCCGGGTCGCGGTCGATGCGATCAAGGCCGCCTCGGCACCGCACCATTTCCTGTCGGTCACCAAGGGCGGACACTCCGCGATCGTGCACACCGGCGGCAACGAGGACTGCCACATCATCCTGCGCGGCGGCAAGGCGCCGAATTACAGCGCCGCCGACGTCGACGCGACGTGCAAGGAACTCGCGGGCGCCGGACTGGCCGCGAAACTGATGCTCGACTGCTCGCACGCGAACAGCCAGCGTCGGCACGAGCGGCAGGTCGACGTCGCGCGCGACATCGCCGCGCAGATTGCCGGCGGCGACGACCGCATCATCGGCGTGATGATCGAGAGTCACATCCATCCCGGCCGGCAGGACCTCGTTCCCGGCCAGCCGTTGCAGTACGGAGTCTCGATCACCGACGCCTGCATCGGCTGGGACGCGACGGTCGAGATCCTGCGGGACTTGGCCGAGGCCGTGCGGGCACGCCGGGTCGGGCACGCGGACGAATCCTGAGCGCACCGCCATGGCGCGCGCGCCACGCATTGCAGGGAGTTCCGTCCCGCTCGAAGTCGAGCTGAAGCTCGCGCTCGACGCCGCCGCCATGCCGGCGCTGCTGCGACACCCGGCGCTGCGCCCGCTCCGTCGCAGCCGGACGCGCACTGCGCACGTCGTCAGCACTTATTACGATTCTCCCGACTTCCGGCTCGAGCGCGCGGACGTCGCGCTACGCGTTCGGCGCATCGGCCGGCGCTGGATCCAGACGGTCAAGGGACCGCCAGTGGCCGATGCGGGTGCCGGCCTGCACGCGCGCCCCGAGCACGAGTGGCCCCTGCCGGGCCCGCAGGTCGAGCTCGGGCGGTTGGCGGCCACGCCGTGGAAGAAGCTGGCGGCCAAGGTGGCGAAAAATGGTGGGCTCGTTCCCTGCTGCACCACCGACTTCACGCGGCGGACGATCGCGCTCGAATTCCCGGACGGATCGAGCGCCGAGTTCTGCGTCGACCTGGGCGAGATCCGCGCGCCATGCGACGGCCGCACGCGACGTGAACCCATTGCCGAAATCGAGATCGAGTTGAAGAGCGGTGACGCGGCCAACCTGTTTCGGCTGGCGCTCGCGCTGTCCGCCGACCTGCCGCTTGCCGTATTGACCGACTCCAAGGCCGCGCGCGGCCATGCGCTGCGGCGCGGGTTGCCGCGGGCCGTGCCCTCGCCGGTGCGCGCCCGGGAGGTGCCGCTTGCGAACGACGTGTCGACCGCCGACGCGCTGGCGGCGGTTGCGCGCGGGTGCCTGCACCAGGTCGCCGCCAACGCCGCGGGGCTCGTCGCCGACGACGATCCCGAATGGATTCACCAGATGCGTGTCGGCACGAGACGACTGCGCTCCTGCCTCGGCCTGCTTGCCCCCTTCGTGCCCGCCGCCACGCTCGACCCGGTGGTGACCGAGGTCAAGTGGCTCGCGGGGATTCTGGGCACGGCGCGCAACTGGGATGTGTTCGTGACGGAAACACTGCCGCCGCTCGCCGCGTGGTTCGCCCGCGATGCGAGTGCGGCGGCGGGCCTGAGGCGGCTTCGCGCGCGCGCTGCCGCCCGTCGGCGCGCCGCGCGGGGCGACGCCGGTGCGGCGGTCGCCTCGTCCCGCTTCCAGCGCTTGTTGCTGGCCACGGACCTTCTCTGCACGACGGCCCCGCTCCACGCTTCGGGCAGTGACGGCAATGCCGCCAAAGCGCCCGCCGAACGTGCCGCCACCTTCGCGACGGCGATGCTCGCGCGCCGCCAGCGCAAGTTAATGCGCATCGGCGCCCATCTGCTGCACGCAACCAGCGAGGAGCGGCACGCGGCGCGGATCGCCGCCAAGCGCCTGCGCTACATCGCGGAGTTCTTCGCCCCGCTGTTTCCCGGGAAGCGCACCCGCGCCTATCTGGAGGCACTCGCGAATGCGCAGGACGTCCTCGGCCGGCTCAACGACGCCGTGACCGCAGCCTCGCTCGCCGGCGAACTCGCCGGTCCCGGCCATGAAGGCGCCGCCGGCGCGGTCCACGGCTGGGTTGCCGCGCAGGCGGCCGCGGTCGAGCCGATTCTCGCCAAGGCATGGCGACGGTTCGACGCCGCCCGCCCGTTTTGGCCATCGTCATAGAAGGAGCAGCTGATGCTCGAATCCGCCGAGATCGGCCACAGGATCGGCAAGGCCACCTATGCGCGTGAAGAGCCGCGGCTGCGCGAGGCCCTGCTCAACGCGCAGTACGATCTCGGCCAATCAGGGCGGGGGCCGGTGCTGCTGATCATTTCCGGCGTGGAAGCCGGTGGCCGCGGCGAGACCGCGAACCAGCTGACGGCGTGGATGGACCCGCGCCACATCCGGGTCCAGGCATTCGGGCCGCGCACGCCCGAGGAAACGGCACGCCCGCCGGCCTGGCGCTACTGGCGCGGGTTGCCGGCGAAGGGCAAGGTCGGCATCTTCATGAACGCGTGGTACCGCGAAATGCTCGCGGCCCGGTTGCGCGGCGCCATCGACGACGGCGAGCTGCACGCGCGGATGGCGGCGATACGGCAACACGAACGAATGCTGACGGACGAAGGCATCGTCCTGCTCAAGTTCTGGATCCACCTGTCGAAGGCCGCCCAGAAGCAGCGGCTGCAACAGCTCGAAGGGAATGCCCGCACCCGCTGGCGCGTGACGCCGGAGGACTGGAACCGCTCGCGCCTCTACGCCAGGTCGCACGACCTGTGGGAGCACACGCTGCGGGAAACGTCCACCGGCGAGGCGCCGTGGTACGTCGTCGAGGGCACCGACGAGCGTTATCGCAACCTGTCCGTCGGCAAGATCCTGCTGGACGCCATGCAGCGGACCCTGGCCGCGAAGAAGCATCCGGCGCCGCGACACGCGCTGACGCCGACCACTCCGGCGATCATCGACAACGTCAAGCTGATTCGCGACCTCGACCTGACGAAGAAGCTCTCGCCGCAGGCCTATGAACGCGGCATCGAGCGCTTCCAGGGCAAGCTCGCGAAGCTGACGCGCAATGCGCGGTTTGCCGACCATTCGCTGGCCCTCGTCTTCGAAGGTGCGGACGCCGCGGGCAAGGGCAGCGCGATCCGGCGCGTCACTGCCGGATTGGACGCCCGGCAATACGTGACCGTGCCGATCGCCGCGCCCACCGACGAAGAGCGCGCGCATCCCTACCTGTGGCGCTTCTGGCGCCAGGTGCCGCCGCGGGGCGGCATCGTGATCTTCGACCGGTCGTGGTACGGCCGGGTCCTGGTCGAACGGGTCGAGCGCCTCTGTTCGGTCACCGACTGGATGCGCGCCTACGACGAGATCAACCAGTTCGAGGAGCAGCTGACCACCGCCGGCGCGATCGTCGTGAAATTCTGGCTGCAGATCAGCCCGGCCGAGCAGCTCCGCCGGTTCAAGGAGCGCGAGAAGACGGCCTTCAAGCGTTTCAAGATCACGACCGAGGACTGGCGCAACCGCACCAAGGCCAAAGCCTACGAGGCGGCGCTGGGCGACGTCGTCGACCGCACCAGCACCGAAATCGCGCCCTGGACGCTGGTGGAGGCGGAGGACAAGCGCTACGCGCGGCTCAAGGTCCTGAAGACGATCGTCCGGCGGCTCGAGGCGGCGCTTGGGTGAACTCCCCGTCGGCGCCGGTACGGCGATCGAGATGCCGGCCCGGCCCGTGCCGCCCTACCGCAGCCCCGCGTGGCTGGTGGGCGGCCACCTGCAGACCATCTGGCCGTACCTGTTGCCCCGTCCCGTCGTGCCCGTCCGGCGCGAGCGCGTCGACACCCCCGACGGCGACTTCTGGGACTTCGACTGGACCCCGCCGGCGGGCGCGCAGGAGCGTGCGCCGCTGGTCGTGCTGCTGCACGGGCTCGAAGGCAGCTCCGAGTCGCACTACGCCAGGGCCCTGCTGCAGGCGCTCACCGCGCGCGGCTGGCGCGGCGTGGTACCCCATTTTCGCGGCTGCAGCGGGGAGCCGAACCGCAGGCCGCGCGCCTATCACTCCGGCGACCACGAGGAAGTGCAGGCGATGCTCAAAGCCGTCCGTGCCCGCGTCGCGCCGGAGACCGCCGTCCACGCCGTCGGCATTTCCATCGGCGGCAGCGCGCTGCTCAACTGGCTGGGCCGCGCGGGCCGCGATGCGGCAGGCGTCCTCGCCGCGGCCGCGGCCGTGTCCACGCCGCTCGACCTCACCGCCGCGGGCATCGCGATCGGCCAGGGACTCAACCGGATCTATACGCGCAACTTCCTGCGCACGCTGGTGCCGAAGAGCCTCGCCATGGAGCAGCGCCATCCCGGCCTGCTCGACGCCGCCAGGGTGCGACGCGCGCGCACGATGTACGAGTTCGACGATGCCGTGACCGCGGTGCTGCACGGTTTCGACGGGACGCCGGACTACTGGCGGCGGGCCTCCAGCAAGCCCTGGCTCACCGGCGTCGCCGTGCCTACGCTGGTGCTGAACGCCAAGAACGATCCGTTCGTGCCGGCGCAATCGCTGCCCGGCCCTGGCGACGTGAGTCCCGCCGTCCTGCTGGATCAGCCCGATGAGGGCGGGCACGCCGGATTCCTGTCCGCGCCCTTTCCGGGCCAGCTCGAATGGCTGCCGCGCCGCCTGTTAGACTTCTTTGTTTACGGCCGTTAGACCCCCGAGACCGATATTCTCCCAGCCATGACCCAGCGCGCAGCGATGACCCTCCCCCCCGAAATCTTCAAGGCCTACGACATCCGCGGCGTCGTCGGCAAGACGCTCACCCCCGCCATCGTCCGCGCCGTCGGCCAGGCGCTGGGCTCGCTGGCCCTGGAGCGAGGCCGCGACACCTTCATCGTCGGTCGCGACGGCCGCCTTTCCGGGCCGGAGCTCGCCGCCGCGGTCGCCGACGGCATTCGCGCGGCGGGCGCGAACGTCGTCGACGTCGGCATGGTCGCCACGCCGATGACCTACTTCGCCGCCCACCATCTCGGCACGCAGACAAGCGTGATGGTCACCGGAAGCCACAATCCGCCCGATTACAACGGCCTGAAGATGGTGGTGGACGGCACCACGCTTTCGGGCGAGGACATCCAGAAGCTGCGCGCGCGCATCGAAGCCGGTCAATTCGCCTCCGGCGCGGGAACGTTCCGCACGGCCGACATCACGCCGGCGTATCTCGACCGCATCACCAGCCACATTCGCCTCGCGCGGCCGCTCGGAATCGCGGTCGACTGCGGCAACGGCGTGGCCGGCGCCTTCGCCCCGACGCTCTTCCGGCGCCTGGGTTGCGCGGTCACCGAGATGTTCTGCGCGGTCGACGGGACGTTTCCGAACCACCACCCGGACCCGTCGAAGCCCGAGAATCTGCAGGACCTGATCGCGCTGCTCGCGAAGGGTGGGCACGATCTCGGCCTCGCCTTCGACGGCGACGGCGACCGCCTCGGCGTCGTGACGCGCGACGGCCACGTGATCTACCCGGACCGGCAGCTGATGCTGTTCGCGGCCGACGTGCTCGGGCGCGAGCCCGGCGCGACCGTGATCTACGACGTCAAGTCGACGCGCAATCTCAAGCCATGGATCCTCAAGCACGGCGGTGTGCCGCTGCTGTGGAAGACCGGCCATTCGCTGATCAAGGGCAAGATGAAGGAGGTGGGCGCCGCGCTTGCCGGCGAGATGAGCGGCCATACTTTTTTCAAGGAGCGCTGGTACGGCTTCGACGACGGCCTCTACGCCGGCGCGCGGCTGCTCGAGATCCTGTCGCGGCATGAAAACCCCTCGGCCGTGCTCGACGCGCTGCCGGACGCCGTGTCGACACCCGAGCTCAACGTCGCCTGCGCCGAAGGCGAGCATCACGCGCTGGTGGCGAAATTGGGCGAGACCGCGCAATTCCCGGGGGCGACGGACGTCATCCGCATCGACGGCCTGCGCGTCGAGTATCCGGACGGTTTCGGCCTCGCCCGCGGGTCGAACACCACACCCGTCGTCGTGCTGCGCTTCGAGGCGGACAACCCCGCGGCGCTGGCGCGCATCCAGGGCGAGTTCCGCCGCGTGCTCGAAGCCGCCAAACCCGGCATCGCGCTGCCGTTCTGAGCGCGCCGGCTCAGCCGCCCGTGGTCACGCTCGCCGACATCGAGGCCGCGCGGGACCGCATCGCCGGCGGCGTCTACTACTCGCCCTGCGTCGAATCGATCACGCTGTCGCAGCTCACCGGCGCGCATATCTGGTGCAAGCTCGACTACCTGCAGCGCACCGGGAGCTTCAAGGAACGTGGCGCGCGCAATGCATTGCTGCGCCTCTCGCCCGAGCAGCGCCGGCGCGGCGTGATCGCCGCGTCGGCCGGCAACCACGCGCAGGGGATCGCCTATCACGCGAAGCTGCTTGGCATACCCACGACGGTCGTGATGCCCGTATTCGCGGCGCTGATCAAGGTGACCAACTGCCGCCAGTTCGGCGCCAACGTCGTCCTGCACGGCGCCGACCTGACGGAGGCGCGCGTGCATGCCGGCGAGATCGCCGCCCGCGACGGGCTCACCTTCATCCATCCGTTCGACAACGTCGACGTGATCGCCGGCCAGGGCACGATGGGACTCGAGATCCTCGAGCAGACACCTGATGTCGAAGCCATCGTGATTCCGGTCGGTGGCGGCGGCCTCATCGCGGGCATCGGCACCGCGGTCAAGGCCAAGCGGCCGGAGGTGGAGATCATCGGCGTCGAGCCGGAACGCGCCGCGTGCCTGACCGCGGCGCTGGCGCAGGACACGCCAACGACGATCGAGCTCTCGCATACGCTGGCCGACGGCCTTGCCGTCGGCAAGCTGGGCGACGCGCCGTTTCCAATCGTCAAGCGCGTCGTCGACCGGGTCGTGACGGTGGACGAAGCCTCGATCGCGCT
>CAYGYQ010000002.1:0-56279 GCA_964354035.1 uncultured Bordetella sp. | reverse complement strand
ACGCGTCGCGGGCGCGCTGGTCGACGGTCATCGCGCGCGCGAGTTCGACCGGCGGCAGCGGCACGCCCGCTGCCTTCAGCGCGTCGAGGATCGCCACGCGCGACGGCAGCAGCGCGGGATCGATGTCACCGCGACGGCGCGACCTGCGTTCGCCGGTTTCGTCGGGATGGGCGCCGCCGCGGCGCGCAGCCGGCGCCGGGGAAGCGGTGGCGACCGTTGGCGTCGATTCCGGGCGCGGGCTCTTCGAGCGCGGCGAACTCGTACCCACCGCTCGCGTTTTCGCGGAGCGGGACTTGGGTGCGGAGGCGGGTTTCTTTGACAACGAGGGGTCCGAAACGTAAAATTATCTGTTGCCGTTGCCCAGGTGGCGGAATTGGTAGACGCACCAGGTTCAGGTCCTGGCGGTAGCAATACTGTGGGGGTTCGAGTCCCTTCCTGGGCACCATTGAAGATACCGCAAGTTTCGCCGTAACGGACTGCCAGCGCCCGCGCCTGCGGGCGCTTTTTTTGCGCCCGCGGCGGCCGGCACTCAGGATATCTGCCGTGCCGGCCGATGGCACTGGCGCTGGTGGCGACGCAGTCTAGGCTTCCCCGAGGCGCGCTTTCAGGCCCTCCGGACGCAGCGTGTCGTAGACCTCGAACGGCTGGTGGATCCACGGATTGTCGGCAAGGTATTCGACGTAATAGTCGGGCTTGGCGGTCGAACACGCCTTCCACCACAACACGGCGGTCTTGCAGGCCTTGATGACCGGCCAGCGCACTGGCAACGCCTTTTCCACGGCCGCGAGCGTGTGACCCGAGTCGACCATGTCGTCGACGAGCAGCACGCGCGAGCCGAGCCGGGGCGAGGTCATCGTCATGTGCTCGGCGATCACCAGCTCGCCGCGGATCGTGCCGCCTTCCGCCGCGTAGGAGTGCGTGGACAGGATCGCCAGTGGCCTTTCGTAGATGCGCGACAGCACGTCACCCACGCGCATGCCGCCGCGCGCGATGCAGATGATCTGGTCGAAATCGTAACCCGACTCGTGGACACTGAGCGCGAGTCTTTCCACGAGCGTGTTGTACTGGTCCCAGCTCACATGCAGGCTCCGCATCCCGATTTCCCTCGAACGTTGGTCGTGTTCGCCGCTGGTTGCCCGCTAGTGGAACGGGTGCCGCAGCAGGATCGTCTCGTCGCGGTCGGGCCCCGTCGAGACCATGGCAATCGGCGTGGCAGTCAGCTGCTCGATCCGCTCGAGGTAGGCGCGGGCATTCGGCGGCAGCCCGTCGATCTTCTTCACGCCGACCGTGCTCTCGGACCAGCCGGGCAGTGACTCGTACACCGGCAGGCACTCGGCGACGGCGTCCGCGCCCGAGGGCAGCAGCGCGACCCGGCTGCCGCGCACGGTGTAACCGGTACAGATGCGGATCTCGCTCATGCCGTCGAGGACGTCGAGCTTCGTGATGCAGAGTCCGTCGACGCCGTTCAATTGCAGCGACCGTCTCAGCGCGGGCAGGTCGAGCCAGCCACAGCGGCGCGGACGGCCGGTCACCGAGCCGAATTCGTTGCCGCGCTTGGCGAGGTGTGCGCCCGTCTCGTCGGTGAGCTCGGTCGGAAACGGTCCGGTGCCGACGCGCGTGGTGTAGGCCTTGACGATCCCGAGCACGTAATCCAGGAACTGCGGTCCGACACCCGCGCCGGGTGCGGCTGTGCCGGCGAGGCAGTTCGAAGACGTCACGTACGGGTAGGTGCCGTGATCGACGTCGAGCAGCGCGCCCTGGGCGCCCTCGAACAGCAACGACTGGCCGTGCGCGCGCGCCTCCTGCAGCAGCGCCGCGACATCGGCGACCATCGGTTGCAGCTGCGCGGCGAGCGCGAGAGTATCGTCGCGAGTCTTGGCGAACGGGACGGGGTCACGCCTGAAATACTGCGTCAGCACGAAATTGTGGAACTCCAGCAGTGGCTCCAGTTTCGCCGCGAAGCGGTCGGGATAGAACAGATCCTGCAACCGGATCGCGCGGCGGGCGATCTTGTCTTCATAGGCGGGGCCGATACCGCGGCCGGTGGTCCCGATCTTGGCGTCGCCCATCGCGCCTTCCCGCGCCTGGTCGAGCGCGACGTGACAGGGAAGCACCAGCGGACACGCCGGCGAGATCTTGAGGCGAGAGCGGACCGCCACGCCGGCGCCCTCGAGTTCGCCGATCTCCTGCAGCAGCGCCGACGGCGAGAGGACGACGCCGTTGCCGATGTAGACCGAGACGCCGGGCCGCAGGATGCCCGACGGTATGAGGCGCAGCACGGTCTTCCGGCCGGCGATGACGAGCGTGTGCCCGGCGTTGTGTCCGCCCTGGAACCGCACCACGCCCTGCGCGTGCTCGGTCAGCCAGTCGACGACCTTGCCCTTGCCTTCATCACCCCACTGGGTGCCGATGACGACGACGTTCTTGCCCATGTTGCCTTTCCGGGGGATTGAGGAATTCATGCCGGGATCGGGGGACGGATACGCCAACCGCGACGATCATGTTCGCAGATTGCGTATCCACATGTCAGGTATCCGCCCCCGATCTGCCAACCACGCCCGCGAGCTGCCGCAGATCGAGCGTGAAGCCGGTGGCCGGGCGCGCGCGCCCGAACGCCTTGCCGATGCCGTCGTAGCGGCCGCCGTTGCCGATCGCACACGGTTCCCCCGCGGTGAAGACCGAGAAAATCGCACCATTCTGGTAATGATACCCAGTCAGGTCCGCAAGATCGATGTGCAGCGCCTCGACCTGGGGCAGCGCCGATTGGGCGAGGGCCGTCAGCGCCGCCAGCGCATTGCGGATCGCGGGCGTGTCAGGAAGCAGCGCCCGCGCCGCGGCGAGGACCTCCTGCGCCGGACCGTAGAGCGTCGGCAATGCGGCGAGCGCGTCGCGCCAGGCGGCGGGCAGTTTGGCCGTGAGCTCCGCGACGCCGGATGCGTCCTTGGCGCGGAGCGCGGCGAAGAGCTCCGAATCCTCGCCGTTGCCGGAGATGCCGGCGCCCGTCGCGAGTGCGCGGTAAACGCCGACGTGGCCGAGGTCGAGATGCAGGCCGCCAAGACCGGCAGCCGCGAGCGAGGACAGCAGCAGGCCAAGCACTTCGACGTCGCCGTCGATTCCCGGCTCCCCGAAGAGCTCCGCGCCGATCTGCATGACTTCGCGCGTCTTGGCACCGCCTGCGGGCACGGCCCGCAGGACGCTGCCGGCGTAGCAGAGCCGGGTCACGCCGGGCTCGTTCAGCAGATGCGCATCGATGCGCGCGACCTGCGGCGTGATGTCGGCGCGCACGCCGAGCATACGACCCGACAGCGGGTCGACCACCTTGAACGTCTGCAGCTCGAGATCGCGGCCGGTGCCGGTGAACAGCGAATCGAGATGTTCGACCAGCGGCGGCTGCACCAGCCGGTACCCGCGCGCACGGAATTGGTCGAGCAGCGCGCGGCGCAGCGCTTCCGTCCGCTCGGCTTCCGCCGGGAGGACGTCCTCGATGTATTCCGGCAGGATCCATTTACGCATGCCGCGCGAGCCAGAAACCGGCAAGCCCCATCAGTATCGAGGCCAGCCCGATGAAGCGGAGCTGACCATCGGAGAGCGTCACCAGCTTCGCAAAGCTCTCGCGCCAGAAGCGTGGTGCAACAAAGGGAAGCAGGCCCTCGAGGACCAGCACGAGCGCAAGAGCCGCCCAAAGGGTTTCCGCCACCCCGTTCCCCTCGTCGCGCGTGGCGGCGCCAGGACTACTTCGGCGCTTTCGCGCCCGCGCCGGTCTGACTCTTCAGGTAGCGGAAAAACTCCGAGCTGGGGTCGAGCACCATCATGTCGCTCTTGCTGCGGAAGGTAGCCTTGTAGGCCTCGAGGCTGCGGTAGAACGCGTAGAACTCGGCATTGACACTGTACGCCTGCGCGTAGACGGCCGATGCCCTGGCGTCGCCGTCACCCTTCGTCTTCTGCGCGGCCTTGTAGGCATCGGCCAGGATCACCACGCGCTGGCGGTCGGCGTCGGCGCGGATCTTCTCCGACTCCGCCTGGCCGAGCGAGCGCAGCTCGTTGGCCACGCGCCGGCGCTCGGATTCCATCCGCGCATAGACGGGGCCGGTGACGTCGGGCGGCAGCTCCACCCGGCGCAGCCGCACGTCGACGATCTCGACGCCGATGGTTTTCGCGTCGGTGTCGGCCTTCTGCCGCGTCGTGGTCATGATCTTGTCGCGCTCGCTGGAAATCGCCTCGTACACGGTGCGCTTGTTGAATTCCTCGGCGAGATTCGCACGGACGGTCTGCGACAGCCGGCGGCGCGCCGCCTCCTCGTCGCCCTGCACGCTGATGTAGTACTGCTTGATGTCGGTGATCCGCCAGAGCACGAAGAAATCGACCAGCAGCGGTTTCTTCTCGGACGTGGTGATCCGGTCCGGTTCAGGATTTTCGAGCAGCAGGATCCGCTTGTCGTAGAACTTCACGTTCTGCAGAATGGGCATCTTCACGTACAGGCCGGCGTTCGGCAACGTTTCGACGATTTCGCCGAGTTGAAACTTGATCGCGTACTGGCGCTGGTCGACGGTGTAGAGCGACTGCGAGGCGACCAGCAGCAGCGCGACGACGAGGGCGAGCAGGGGTACGGTCAGCTTCATTGCGGTGCTCCGCCGCGTTCACGGCTGCGCAGCGCTTCGCGCGAGCGACCCGGATCGAGGGTGACCGTGGGTTCCGGCGCCGGAGGGGTGGATTGCCGTGCGGCCGACGGGTCGGCAGACGCCGCCGCCGGAGCCGCTGCCGGACCGCTCTGCTGGATCAGCCTGTCGAGCGGCAGGTAGAGAAGGTTGCTGCTGCCGGCCTTCTGGTCGATCAGCACCTTGCTCGAGTTGCCGACGACCGTCTGCATCATGTCGAGGTAGAGGCGCTCACGGGTGACCCCCGGCGCCTTGGTGTACTCGACCAGGACCTGCCGGAACCGCGAAGCATCACCCTCGGCCCGCTGCACGACCTCGGTCTGATAGCCGTTGGCTTCCTCGATGAGTCGCGCGGCGTTGCCGCGGGCGCGCGGCACGACGTCATTGGCGTACGCCTGTCCCTCGTTGCGGAATCGCTCTCGGTCCTGGCCCGCCTTGACGGCGTCGTCGAACGCGGCCTGCACTTTGTCGGGCGGCTGTACGCTCTGCAGCGTCACCTTCTGCACGTACACGCCCGTCTGGTACCGATCGAGCAGTTCCTGCATCAGCTTTTCTGCCGACTTGGCGATCTGCTCGCGGCCTTCGTACAGCACGAAGTCCATCTTCGCCTTGCCGACGACCTCGCCCATCGCGGTCTGGGCGATGAACTGGACAATGAGGTCCGGCTTGCGGACGTTGAACAGGTTCGCCTCGGCGCTCTTGAGGTTGTACTGGACCGCGAACTGGATGTCGATGATGTTCTCATCGTCGGTCAGCATCAGCGCCTCGTTCTCCTTCTTGTTCTTGGGCGTGTTGCGGTAGCCGACCTCGACCGTCCTCACCTGCGAGAAGTCGACGAGTTCCTTTTCCTCGACCGGGAACGGCAGGTGCCAGCGGGCGCCGGGCTGCGTGGTCTCGGTGAACTTGCCGAAGCGCGTGACGACACCGCGGCGGCCCTCATCGACGATGTAGAAGCCGCTCGCGAGCCAGACCACGATCACCAGCGCGACGAGAATGCCGACGCCGGAGAGCGGAAGGGTCGGGCGGCGACCGCCGCCGCCGGTGCCCTCGTCGCCGCCGCCGCCCTTGCGGCCGAAGAGGTCGTTGATGCGGCGGTTGACGTTGCGCCAGATCTCATCGAGATCCGGCGGCCCGCCGGAACCACGTTTGCCCCACTGGGGATCGTTCAGCGACATGTCGGAGAACCGGGATTGGGAATGCGTCGGGGACGTCGCGCGTCAGGCATCGAGGACGGGCAGGGCGCGGGCATCAGCATACGGAGCATCGGCCGGAAACCGCTCGGCCAGCGCGGCGCGCAATTGCGCACAGCCGACTCCTGTCAATGCGCTCAAACGAACGGCGCCGATTATACCAGACTCGTCGCGGTCGACCCCGGCCGAGAGGCCCGCCGCGTCGATCTTGTTCAGCACCCGGATCTGCGGCACATGCTCCGCTCCGATTTCGCGGAGCACCGCATCGACCGCCCCCGCCTGCTCGTCGCGGCAAGGATGCGCCGCGTCGATCACATGCAGCAGCAGGTCCGCCTCGCCCGCCTCGGCAAGGGTGGCGCGGAACGCTGCCACCAGATCGTGCGGCAGGTCCCGGATGAAGCCGACGGTGTCCGAGAGCACTATGGCCGCGGCCCCCGGCACGTAGGCCTTGCGCAACGTGGTGTCGAGCGTCGCGAACAGCTGGTCGGCGGCGTAGGCCCTGGCACCCGTCAGCTGGTTGAACAACGTGGACTTTCCGGCATTGGTGTAGCCCACGAGCGCCACGGTGCGCACGGCCGCCCTGCGCCGCGTGCGGCCCTGGGTCGCGCGCTGGCGCTCGACGTGCGACAGCCGCTCCTTCAGCACCTTGACCCGCTCGCCCAGCAGGCGGCGATCGGTTTCGAGCTGCGTTTCACCCGGCCCGCGGAGGCCGATGCCGCCCTTTTGCCGCTCGAGGTGGGTCCAGCCGCCGACGAGCCGCGTGAGCTGGTGCCGGACCTGCGCGAGCTCGACCTGGAGCTTGCCTTCCGCGCTGCGCGCACGCAGCGCGAAGATGTCGAGAATCAGACTCACCCGGTCCACCACCCGGCATTCGAGCTTCTGCTCCAGATTGCGCTGCTGCGCACCGGTGAGGGTGTGGTTGAAGATGACCAGGTCGGCACTGGTTTCGGCGCGTCGGGCGGCAATCTCCTCGACCTTGCCCTTGCCCGCATACGTGGCCGCGTCCGGGCGTTGCCGGCGGCCGGTGACCGCGCCAACGACGGTCGCGCCGGCCGACACGGCCAGCGCGTCGAGCTCGGCCATCCGCTCGGCCGGATCGGCGTCACCGAAATCGAGCGCGACCAGGAGTGCACGGTCGCCGCCTTGCGGGCGCTCAAACATGCAGGGCGGGCGATCGCGGGGCGCCGGTGGCCGCTGCGACTCGATATCGTCGACCGGCGGCACGCCGCGCGGGGCCGGGCAGAGATCCGGTCAAGCGTCGACGTCGTTCGTGGGAACGCTGTGCGGCATCGCCACGGCCCGCGCGGGAACCACGGTGGAGATCGCGTGCTTGTATACCATCTGAGTGACGGTGTTCTTGAGCAGCACCACATACTGATCGAAGGATTCGATCTGACCCTGCAGCTTGATGCCGTTGACGAGGTAGATCGACACCGGCACGTGTTCCTTGCGCAGGGTGTTCAGGAACGGGTCTTGTAGCATTTGCCCTTTGTTGCTCATTGCATGCTCCGCGGTCATTGTGGTCGGGCTGGCGTGGACTCGAGATCGGCTCCAGCCAGTGCCCCCAGCGCCCCAGATGGGGCCGCAAACCGGCACTTCAACGGCGTGGCCGTCGTTTCGGGGCGTCGGCGTACGGGTTGGTGCCGGTCTTGAATTGTATCCTAAGGGGCGTTCCGCGGAGTTGGAACGCCTCGCTGAAGAAACGTTCCAGGTATCGGCGGTAGGTCGCCGGAATGTGACTCAGGGCGGAGCCGTGAATGATGATCAGCGGCGGGTTCTGGCCGCCCTGGTGCGCATAGCGCAGCTTGGGCCGTCCCATGCCGGCACGGGGCGGCTGCTGGCGCATGACGGCCGCCGCGAGCGTTCGCGTCAGCTTCGGCGTCGACAGCTTCGCCATCGCGGCGGCGTACGCGCCGTCGACCGAGCGCAGCAGGCTCGGCACCCCGCGACCTTCGCGCGCCGATATGTAGTGGTGGCGCGCGAAGGCGAGGAAGGCCGCCTTCCGGTCCAGGTCGGCCTTGACGTCGTCGCGACGCCCGGCGGGCACGGCGTCCCACTTGTTGACGGCGACGACGAGCGCGCGCCCGGCTTCGAGGATGTATCCGGCCAGGTGCGCATCCTGCTCCGCAATGCCTTGCTCGGCATCGAACAGCAACACGACGACATTCGCGTCCTCGATCGCCTGCATCGTCTTGATGACCGAGAACTTCTCGATGGCTTCCAGCACCTTGCCGCGGCGGCGCACGCCCGCGGTGTCGATCAGCACGTATTGGCGGCCGTTGCGCTCGAAGTCCAGATAGATCGAGTCGCGCGTCGTCCCGGGCTGATCGAACGCGATGACGCGCTCTTCGCCAAGCAGTGTGTTGACCAGCGTCGATTTGCCGACGTTCGGACGCCCGATGATCGCGACCTTGACGGCCCCGGCATCAGCCGCGGCATGGGTGACGGGCGAACCGGCCGCTGCCGTGGCGGGCACGAGCGAGAGCGCGTACGCGGCGACGTCGGCCACGTTGTCGCCGTGGGTGGAGGAAATCGGGTGCGGCTCGCCCAGGCCCAGCTCATAGAACTCGCTGACGGCGCGCTCGGGGACGAGCCCCTCCGCCTTGTTGGCGGCAAGCACGATGGGCCGGCCCGACCGGCGCAGCAGATCGGCGATGTTCCGGTCCTGGTCGGTCAGCCCCTGCCGGGCATCGACGAGAAAGACAACCACGTCGGCCTCCGCGATCGCCTGCCGCGTCTGCTTGGCCATCTCGTACAGGATGCCCTCCTTCGCGACGGGTTCGAAACCACCCGTATCGACGACGAGGAACGGCTGCTCTCCGACACGCGCGCGGCCGTAGTGCCGGTCGCGCGTCAAGCCGGGGAAATCGGCAACGAGCGCGGCTCGGGATCGCGTCAGCCGGTTGAAGAGCGTCGACTTGCCGACGTTCGGGCGCCCGACGATGACTACGGTTGGCAGTGCCACCTCAGTGCCCGCACGGCCGCCCGAAGGGCACTGCGCGCCCCCGCGGGGGGCAGCGAGCGAAGTGAGCGTGGGGGCCCATTCTCAGCTCGCGCCGACCGAAAGCAGCGCCCCGCCGGTACTTTGCCAGACGGCCGATTCGCCCGAGCCGGACGGTTGCGCGGTCGCCGGAGTGCCGTCGGTCGCGACGCGACCCACGAGGCTGCCGTCATTGGGATCGAGGAGGTGAACGAAGCCCTCGGCATCGACCACTGCGACAAAGGCGCCGACGAACTGCGGGCCGCCCGGCCGGCGCAGGGCGAGCTTGTCCTGCTTCCACGCCGACGCGCCGGTGGTCTTGTCGAGGGCATGCACTGCGCCGCGGTCATCCGTCAGGTAGAGATAACGGGCATCGGCGACGAGACCGTCGAGACTCGACAGATCGCGCGACCAGTTGAGCGTGCCGCGGAGGATTTCGAAACAGGCGACCCGTCCCTGATACGCGACCGCGCAGGCCTGCTTCTCCTCGATAAGCGGCAGCGACGTGATATCCGCAATCCGCTCGAGCTCGGTGGCCCCCTTGGGTGTCGCGACGTTGGCTTCCCAGCCCACAGTGCCGGTGCCGAGGTCGAGCGCGAGCAGCTTGCCGCCGGCAGTGCCGACGAAGAGGCCACCGCGAGTGATCACCCCGCCGGCAAAATTACGCACCGTGAGCGGCGGATTGCTGCGCTGGTACACCCACCGGGTCTTGCCGTCGGCGGCCGACAGTCCGAACAGTCGGCCGTCGCCGGACCAGACGACGACGGTGCCCTCGGCGACCTTCGGGGGGCTTACCACTTCGCTCGTGACCTTCGCCTGCCACAGCGGCTTGCCGTCGACGCTGTACGCAAGCACGTCGCCCTTGTCGGTGCCTACGGCCACGAGCGTCGCATCGGCGCCGGCACCCGCCGACAGTCGCTTGCCGGCATCGACCCGCCATACGGTCGCACCGGTCACGGGATCGACGCGGGCGATCGTGCCGTTGGTGGCGGCCGAGTAGATCGCCTCACGCGTGACCGTCGGCTCGAGTCCGGGTGCGGCCTTGCCGATGGCAACCTGCCAGCCTATGCGCGGGTTCGCGACCGGCTTGTACTCGGGCAGCGGCCCTAGCTTCTTGCTGCTCGAGAACCAGCCGAACGATGGGGCGGGTATCGCCGGAATCCAGGACGACAGCGTCGAGCAGCTGGCGAGCGCGAGCACCGCGAGGAGGGTCGCGGCACGCCGCAGGTGGATCGAAGGTGTGCGGTAGCGAATCATCGAGGTCGTGTCCATTGACAAATCAGCAGCGCCGGCGACGCGGGTCGGAGTCGGGCGCTCGCAGCGGCGCAATGACGGCATCCCGCCAATGCTACTTCGGCGGGGCGGCGCCGGTGCCGGCGGCCGTCGCGGGCCCGGATGCAGGGGGAGCAACGGCACCCGTCGCGCCGACACCGGCGGCGGCAACGGCGCCACCGAGCATGTCGAGCTTCACTTGCACGAAATTGCGGTAGGGACTCTTGGCATCGAGCCGCGCGAGCGCCGACTGATACGCCGTGCGCGCCTCGGCATTGCGCCCGGCGCCGGCGAGGATGTCGCCGCGCAGGTCGGCATAGATGCCGGCAAAGGCCTCGTCATGCTTGGCGTCGAGCGTGCGCAACGCGTCGTCGTACTGCTTGTCGTCGAAGAGAATCGCGGCGAGCCGCAACCGGGCGATCTGCTTCAGCTCGTCCTCCGTGTCCTTGTCGATGACCCAGGCGAGCTGCGCCTTGGCCCCCGCCTTGTCCCCGGTTTCGAACAGCAGCGGGGTGACGAGCAGCGCCGCCCGCGGCGCGTATCCGGTTCCGCCGTACTTGTCGGCGAGCTGCGCCATCGCGTCCTTCGCCTTGGCGACGTCGTTGGCGCGGGCCGCGGCGCTGACGGCGTTGTAGAGCGTCGAAGCGCGCCCGGCCTGCTGCTGCGACCACCACCGCCAGCCCTGCACGCCGATCACGCCGACGCAGACGGCGATGACCACGCCCGCGACGGTATTGCCCCACTGCTTCCACCAGGACTTGAGGTCTTCCAGCTGGTCCTGCTCTTCGAGGTCGTAGACGGCCATCGCTCTTCCTTGGGTGAAAGCTATTGCTCGGCCATTGCCGCCCGGAGGCCGGCAATGGGTACGGTTTTCTGCTCGCCGGATTCGCGCAGCGGCTTCACGCTGACCGCCGCGGCGGCAGCCTCGTCCGGGCCGATGAGCAACGCGTAGCGCGCGCCTGACGCATCGGCCTTCTTCATCTGCGACTTGAAACTGCCGCCGCCGGCGTTGACGATGATCTCGTAACCGGCGTCGCGCAGCGTTTCGCCCGTCTGCCATGCGAGACGGGAGGCGGCATCGCCGTCATGGACGACGTACGCGAGCGGCGCGCGGTGGCCGGCGGCTCCGGCCTCCTGCAACAGCAGGACGATCCGCTCGACGCCGATGGCGAAGCCGCAGGCCGGCGTGGGCCTGCCGCCCAGCCGCTCGAACAATCCGTCGTAGCGACCGCCGCCCGCGACCGTGCCCTGCGCCCCCAGCCGGTCGGTGACCCACTCGAACACCGTTCGATTGTAGTAGTCGAGGCCGCGCACCAGCCGCGCATCGATCGCAAACGCGATGCCATGGTCCGCGAGGAGCTGCTGCACGCCATCGAAATGGGCGCGGGAAGCGGCGCCGAGCCGTTCGACGAGCTTCGGCGCGCCCCGGATCAGGTCTTGCAGATCCGGATTCTTGGAGTCCAGGATGCGCAGCGGATTGGTGTGCAGCCGGCGTTTCGAATCGTCGTCGAGCCGCTGCGCGCAACCCTCGAAATAGGTGATCAGGTCCGCGCGATGCGCGCGGCGCTCGTCGGGATCGCCGATCGAATTGATCGTGAGTCGTGTGCCGCTGGCGATGCCCAGCGCCCGCCACAGCCGCGCCAGCATGACGACATGTTCCGCGTCGATGTCCGGACCGGCGAAGCCCAGCGCCTCGACGTTGAGCTGATGGAACTGCCGGTAGCGTCCCTTCTGCGGCCGCTCGTGGCGGAACATCGGGCCGACGGTCCACACCCGTTGCCCCCGCTCGTAGGTGAGGGAGTGCTCGATGGCGGCACGGACGATCCCGGCGGTGGCTTCCGGACGCAGGGTCAGGCTCTCCCCGTTGAGCTTGTCCTCGAAGGTGTACATCTCGTGCTCGACGATGTCGGTTGCGTCGCCGATGCCGCGGACGAACACGGGCGTCGCTTCGACGATCGGCACCCGCATGTTCCGGTATCCGTACTGCGCGAACACGCCGCGCGCCGTGTCCTCGAGGCGCTCCCAGAGCGCCGCGTCGTCCGGCAGGACGTCGTTCATGCCGCGGACCGCGTTGAGGGCTGCGGGCATCTTCCCTTAGGCGATCGCTTTGACAGCGATCGCCTTCCTCTCGGGCGTCAAGTGCGCGGCGCGCGGTTCGCCGCCGTAGGTCGCCCGGACGTAATCGTCGACGATGCGCTGGAACTCGACGGCGATGCCGTCGCCGCGGAGCGTCACCGTCTTCTCGCCGTCGACGTACACCGGCGCCACCGGCGACTCGCCGGTGCCGGGGAGCGATATCCCGATGTTGGCGAGCTTCGATTCGCCGGGTCCGTTGACGACGCAACCCATGACCGCGACCTGCATGGTCTCGACACCCGGATAGCGTGCGCGCCAGGCCGGCATCTGCGCGCGCAGATACGTTTGGATACGTTCGGCCAGCTCCTGGAACACGGTGCTGGTGGTCCGTCCGCAACCGGGGCAGGCGGCGACCATCGGCGCGAAGGAACGCAGCCCCATCGTCTGCAGAATTTCCTGCGCGACCAGCACTTCCCTGGTGCGGTCGCCATTGGGCTCCGGCGTGAGCGAGACCCGGATCGTGTCGCCGATGCCCTGCTGCAGCAGCACCGCCATCGCCGCCGTCGACGCAACGATCCCCTTGCTGCCCATGCCGGCCTCGGTGAGTCCGAGATGCAGCGCATAGTCGCAGCGGCGCGCGAGGTCGCGATACACGGTGATGAGGTCCTGCACATGGGAAACCTTGCACGACAGGACGATCCGGTCGGCGGCCAGGCCCAATTCCTCTGCGCGCTTGGCGCTGCCGATGGCCGAGACGACGAGCGCCTCGCGCATGACGGCGTCGGCCGGCACGGGCGTCGCCGCCCTGGCGTTGTCGTCCATCATCCGCGCGAGGAGATCGGCGTCGAGGCTGCCCCAGTTGACGCCGATACGCACTGGCTTGTCGTGCCTGAGGGCCTGCTCGATCATCACTGCGAACTGGCCGTCGCGCTTCGACCCCTTGCCCACGTTGCCAGGATTGATCCGGAGTTTCGCGAGCGCGCCCGCACACTCCGGATGGTCGCGCAGCAGCTTGTGGCCGTTGAAGTGGAAGTCCCCGACGAGCGGCACGCGGCAGTTCGCCGCATCGAGCCGCTCGCGGATCGCCGGAACGGCCGCGGCGGCCTCCGCCGAGTTGACCGTGACCCGCACCAGCTCGGAGCCGGCCGCTGCCAGCAGGCGGACCTGCGCCACCGTCGCCGCGATGTCCGCGGTGTCCGTGTTCGTCATCGACTGCACGACGATCGGCGCGCCGCCGCCGATCCGGACGCCGGCAACGTCGACCTGCCGCGTGACATGCCGCTCGATGCCGGGCTGGCTGCTCATCGTGCGCGTCCCTTATTAGCCATCAGGGAAGCTTGAACCGGGCGACATTCTGCCGCGTGTGCGGGGCGAGGTCGACGGGGCTGCCTTTGTAGGTGAGGCGCACATCCCCGGCATTGCCGATCACGATGTCGAAGGGCGGCGTTCCGGAAACGTTCTGCACCGTGCCGCCAGCATTCATCCCGGAAAGAACGAGGCGCCCGTCGCGATCGCGAATTTCCGTCCAGGAAAAGTCCTGGAACGCGATGGTGATCGACTGTTCCGAGCCGGACACAGCCGCCGCGGTGGCGGGCGTTGCCGCGGTTGCGGCGGGCGTCGGCGTCGACCCGCCCGTTGGGGCGGGCTCAGGGGGTGGGATGGACTCGCCCGCCGGCTTGCCGGCGACCAGCGGGTTCGACAGCGGTGTTCCGGTCGCGCCGGGCGGCACCGCGGTGGCCGAGGGATTTTCGACTCCCACGGTCTCCTTGTCCGGCGTCTGCCGCGCACCGCCAGCGGGACGCAACCATTCGTACACCGCGGCGACGGCCACGATCGCGGCCAGCGTCAGCGGTATGGCCCAGCGTGCCCACGCCGGCTTCGAATGATCGGTCGTCGGCAGTTCGCCCATCGTCGGGGCCGTCGGCTGCAGTGTCGGGGCTTCGAGCGCGGGCGCCGCGGCACCGACCGGCAACGCACCGACCACTGCGTCCGGATCGATGTGGACGAGTCGCGCATAATTGCGTACGAAGCCGCGCACGAAGGTGCGGCCCGGCAGGTGGGTGTAATCATCCTCCTCCAGCGCCCGCACCTGACGCGGCGCGAGCTTCAGCTGCTGTGCCACGGCGTCGATGGAGAGCCCCGACGCCTCGCGCGCGGCGGCGAGCAGCGCGCCGGCCGTCGCGGCCGACGGCATGCCATTGCCCTCCGCCTTTGCCTGCGCTTGCGGCTCGGTCACTCGCAAAGCCCCGTTGTTACCGACTTGGCCTCGGCCGAGTCGGGGTACCGGTTCCGCAACTGGGTGATGTACGTCGTCTCAGCCGAGCGATCTCTGGCCTTGCGCTCGATGCACATGCCGAGGAAAAGCGCTTCCGGCGGGGGCGCAGGCTGCGCGTTGAGGAGCTTCATGTATCCGCGCGCTTCGTCCAGGCGTCCGGCGCGGTACGCGAGCAATGCGAGCCCGTATGCGGCCGGCGCGTTGTTCGGCGAGCGCGTCAGCGCGCGCTTGTAGTACGACTCCGCGTTTACGACGTCGCCGAACTCGGCGCTGCAGCGCCCGGCGTTGATGAGGGCGATCTCGGGCGTCTTGTACAGCGGGTTGCGCAGCGCCATCTCGAACTCGGGAATCGACTGGCGCGGCTTGCCGTTGCTGCACAGGTACCAGCCCCAGTTGTGCCGGATGTCGGAGTCATCCGGCGCCAGCGCGAGGCCGCGCTGGAAGTTCTGCTCGGCCTTCGCGTTCTCGCCCAGCACGGCGTAAACGAGGCCGAAGTAGTTGAAGATCTGCGGGTTGCCGGGGTCGAGCGCCATTGCCTCGTTGAGCTCCTCGAGCGCGATGTCCATCCGGCCGCGCTCGTAATACCCCGCACCGAGTTCGGCATGGAGCGCGGCGCGATCCTTCGGGCTCGTTACCTGGGACTTCACCGGCGGCAGCGGATCGGGCGGGCGTTGCGCGGCCGGCGCGCTTGCCGGTGACGCGCAGGAACCGACCAGCGCAACGAGTGTGACGAGGGCGGCGATCGTGGCGGCGCTGCGGAGCAAGGGCTTCATGGTCATTCCCGAACAGGCGGAATCAATGCGCCGTCGTGGCCGCGGCTGCACTGTGGATTCTGATGCGTCGCTGGGTGCGGTCCTGCACGCGTCCGGCGAGCTGGCCGCACGCCGCGTCGATGTCCTCACCGCGCGTCTTGCGGATCGTCGTGACGAAGCCGGCGTCCATCAGGGCTTTCTGGAACGCGAGGATCCGCGCGCGCGGGCTGGTCCCGAACTCCGCACCCGGGAACGGATTCCACGGGATCAGGTTGAACTTGCAGGGGACGTCACGGACGAGGGCGGCGAGCTCGCGCGCCTGGTCCGTCGCGTCGTTGACGCCATCCAGCATCACGTACTCGAAAGTGACGAAATCACGCGGAGCGCGGTCGAGGTAGCGGAGGCAGGCGCCGAGGAGCTGCGCGAGCGGGTACTTGCGGTTGATCGGAACCAGGCGGTCGCGCAGCGGATCGTTGCCCGCGTGCAGCGAGACGGCGAGCGCGACGGGGCAGTCCTCGCGCAGGCGGTCCAGCGCGGGCACGAGCCCCGACGTGGACAGCGTGACACGGCGGCGCGACAGGCCGTAGGCGTTGTCGTCGAGGAAGATCCGGAGCGCGCTCACCACGCTGTCGTAGTTGGCGAGCGGCTCGCCCATGCCCATCAGCACGACGTTGGTGATCGGCGCGCGCCCCTGCTCGACCCACGGAGCGGTCATTGGTGCACCCTTGGCGCTGCGCGCCTTCCCTCCGCGAGGGAGCAGTTCGCGCTCGGGACGGCCCGTCGCGCTCACGCCGTCGGCCAGCAGCGCGCGATTCGCATGCCACAGTTGCCCGACGATCTCGGCCGTCGTCAGATTGCGGTTGAAACCCTGCTTGCCGGTCGAGCAGAACGCGCAGTCGAGCGCGCACCCCGCCTGTGACGAGATGCACAGCGTGCCCCGGTCGTCCTCGGGGATGTAGACCATCTCGACGGCATTGCCGGCGCCCACGTCGAGCAGCCACTTGCGCGTGCCGTCGGCCGCGGTGGTGTCGCTGACCACGGCGGGACCGTGGATCACCGCGACTGCCGAGAGCTTCTCGCGCAGCGCGCGCGACAGGTCCGTCATCGCCTCGACCTCGCCCACGAGGTGCTGGTGCACCCAGTGCGACACCTGCTTGGCGCGAAACGGCTTCTCGCCCAGATCGGCGAAAAGGGCCGCGAGGCCGGCAGCGTCGAGGTCGAGGAGGTTGATCACGCCAATCTAGCTCAGCGGCTGTAGACCGCCAGGGCAGGGAAGAAGTATGCGATTTCGGTCTTTGCGGTTTCTGGTCCGTCCGAACCGTGCACGGCATTCGCGTCGATCGACTTCGCGAAATCGGCGCGGATCGTGCCGGGCGCGGCTTTTTTCGGGTCCGTCGCACCCATGAGGTCGCGATTCTTGGCGATGGCGTTCTCGCCTTCGAGCACCTGGATCATCACGGGCCCCGACGTCATGAAATCGACCAGATCCTGGAAAAACGGCCGTTCCAGGTGAACCGCATAAAAGCCCCCGGCTTCGGCCGACGACAGCCAGCGCATCTGCGCGGCCACGATCTTGAGACCGTTGGTCTCGAAGCGGGAATAGATCTTGCCGATGAGATTGGCTGCTACCGCATCGGGCTTGATGATGGAAAGCGTACGTTCGACGGCCATGCTTGCGACTCCGAATGGATAAATGCGAGTAAATTCAAAATTATACCATTTCGGGGCCCCCTGTCGCCTGGCACACCTCGCCCCGCCTCGGTTGGGATTGCCTTGGCGAAACGCGGCCTGGCCGGACTCGTGACGATGTTGCCTGGGGCCGCTCGCCCGGATGCGCGGAACCGGATGGCTCTCTCGCGCACCAGGCTCACCGAAGCGCGTAGCGCGCGCCGGCCCGCGCGGGGCGACAACGGGCGGCGTCTAGCGGGCGGCGCGTTCCGCGCGCTACGCCAGCCATTTGCCCAGGAGCACCACGCCGATCGCGCCGGTGGCTGGCGCGACGTAATGCAGGAATGGCGCCTGTGCATCGACCCAGCCCTTCGACGCCACGTCGGCTATCGCCATCTCGCCGGCGACCCAGCCCAGCAGAGCGGCCCCCAGCGTGATGATGACGGGGAAGCGTCCCATCAGCGACAGCAGCAGGCGGCTGGCAAAGACCACCCATGGAATGGAGAGGGCCAGACCCAAGATCAACATGACCGTGTTGCCTTTGGCGGCAGCGGCGACGGCAATAACGTTGTCCAGGCTCGTCACCAGATCGGCGATCAGGATCGTCTTGATGGCCGCACCGATTCCAGAATTCCGGGCTGTCGAAAGTCATCGAACGTTTCTGTCGTTCCGCCTCGCGCCGCGTTCGCGCGCGCCAGCCCGCGAGGCCAGGTCAGCGAGTCACGCCACGAGCGAGGCGCCGGCGCGAGGCCGATCGATTGCGGTCAGCCCCCGCTTACCGGGCACTATTCTTCGACGAAGGCCTCGTCGCGTTTCTTGCGGATCGCCGGCATCATCACGAAACCCATGGCGACGATCGCGAGGACCAGCATCGTGGCGCTGATCGGGTTGGTGATGAACACGGTCCAGTCGCCGCGCCCGATGATCAGCGCGCGGCGCAGGTACTCTTCCATCAACCGGCCGAGAATGAACCCGAGCAGCATCGGTGCGGGCTCGCAGTCGAGCTTGGCGAACACGTAGCCCAGGAAGCCGAACAGCGCCATCAGGAAGATGTCGAAATCGCTGTTGTTGAGACTGAACACGCCGATGCCACAGAACACGAGAATCAGCGGGAAGAGATAGTGGTACGGCACCATGATGAGGCGCACCCACAGGCCGATCATCGGCAGGTTGAGCACGATCAGGAAGAAGTTGCCGATCCACATCGACACGATGATCCCCCAGAACAGCGCCGGCTGCTCCGTGATCACCGACGGCCCCGGCTGGATGCCCTGGATGATCATCGCGCCGATCATCAGCGCCATCACCGGATTCGACGGAATGCCGAGCGTGAGCATCGGAATGAAGGAGGTCTGCGCGCCGGCATTGTTGGCCGACTCGGGGCCGGCGACGCCTTCGATGGCGCCTTTGCCGAAACGGCTGGGATCCTTGGCGACGCGCTTCTCGAGCGAATAGGACGCAAACGAACCCAGGATCGAGCCGCTGCCCGGCAGGATGCCGAGCACGGAACCGAGCGCCGTGCCGCGCAGGATCGGCGCCCACATGCGCTTGAAGTCGGCCTTGGTCGGCCACAGGCCCTGGATCTTCGTCACCATCACCGAGCGCGTTTTTTCGTTCTCGAGATTGCGCACGATCTCGCCGAGGCCGAACATGCCCATGGCGACGATGACGAAGCCGATGCCGTCGGCGAGCTGCGGCAGATCGAACGTATAGCGCGCCGCGCCGGAGTTGACATCGGTGCCGATGAGGCCGAGCAGCAGGCCGAGGACGACCATGCCGAACGCGTGCAGCAACGAGCCGTGCGCCAGCACGACCGCGGCGACCAGACCGAGGACCATCAACGAAAAGTAATCGGCCGGACCGAACTCGAGCGCGACCTCCGCCAGCGGCGGGGCGAACAGCGCGATCAACACGGTGGCCACGCTGCCGGCGAAGAACGAGCCGATCGCCGCCGTGGCCAGCGCCTTGCCGGCATGTCCTTGCCGCGCCATCTGGTAGCCGTCGAGCGCGGTGACGACCGATGCCGCCTCACCCGGCAGGTTGACCAGTATCGCCGTCGTCGAGCCGCCGTACTGGGAACCGTAGTAGATGCCGGACAGCATGATCAGCGCCGACACCGGCGGCAGACCGAACGTGATCGGCAGCAGCATGGCGATCGTCGCGGTGGGTCCGAGGCCCGGCAGCACGCCGATCAGCGTGCCGAGGAAGACGCCCCCCAGACAGTAGAGCAGGTTAATCAGCGTGAACGCCGTTTGCAGGCCCAGGCCGAGGTTCGTCAGGAGTTCCATGATGAGGGTGCCGATCGGTAGATTCGCGTGGCCGGGTGAATCAACCGCCGAGCCATTTGCCTATGAGCGGCAGCGGCACGCCGAGACCCTTGACGAACACCAGCGCGCAGAAGATCGTGGCCCCCGCGGCCAGCGCCAGCGAGGGCCCCCAGCGGAATTTGGCGCTGGCGAAGGCGGTCATCATGACGAACAGCGGCAGCGCGACGATGAGGCCGGCGCCGCGGACGATGAGGCCGAACACGACGGTAGCCGCGGAAATCAGCAGCAGCGGCTTCCAGGCGAAGGCGGGGATCGGCCCGCCTTTCCGGAGGAAGGAGCGGATCAGGGAGATGAGGCCGATGAACGAAAGCGCCCATCCGAGAACGGCCGGGAAATAGGCCGGGCCCATCTTCAGGGCAGTGCCCATCGGCAGTTCCTGGCCAAGGTAGATCGCGCCGAGGCCAAACGTGAGGTAGATCAGCGCCGCGCAAAAATCCTTGGGACTGCGTATCAGTGAACTCAAGACAGGCTCTCCTTCACGGGTGCTTCGCTCGCTCGCCATGTTAGACCGCGAGCGGGCACTGCGCCAGCAGAAAGGCCGGGATGTCCCGGCCTCTCGCGTACTACAGGCTCTGCAATGCGGCTCCGCGTCAATCGGCGAAGGAGCCGGCCTTCTTGATGATCGGGCCCCACAGTTCGATCTGCGCCTTGAGGTGCGCGCCGAGCGCCTCGGGGGTCGCGCGGTTGTCGGGGACCGTCTCGGTTCCCAGGTCCGCGAAGCGCTGCTTCAGCGTTGGATCCTTCAATGCGACCTTGAGCGCCGCGTTGAGCCGGTCGATGATCGCCTTCGGCGTGCCCTTCGGCGCGTACAGGCCATGCCATACGTCGACCTCGAAGTTCGCAAGCCCGGCTTCGGCGGACGTCGGGACGTCCGGCAGCGACGGCACGCGCTTCTTGCTGGTCACCGCATAGACCTTGATCCTGCCGGCCTTGATCTGTCCGGTGGTGTTGGTGGTCTGGTCGCACATGAAGTCCACCTTGCCGCCCAAGAGGTCGTTCATCGCCGGGCCCGTCCCCCCGTACGGCACCGTGGTGAGGTCGGTGTCGATCGCCGACATGAACAGCATGCCGCACAGGTGCGAGGCAGCGCCGAGGCCGGCGTTGGCATAGGTCACCTTGTCCTTGTTCTGCTTGACGTAGGCGATCAGTTCCTTGAGGTCCTTGGGCGGGAAGTTGCCGCGGGCCACGAGGGTCATCGGGACGTCGGTCACGAGGCCGATGGGCGCGAAGTCGGTGATCGGGTTGAAGGGCAGCTTGCGATAGAGCGCGGGCGCCGTGGATTGGCCGATGTGATGCAGGAAGAGCGTGTAGCCGTCCGGATCGGCACGTGCGACCCGACCTGCGCCCACGGTTCCGCCGGCGCCGGCGACGTTTTCCACGATTACCGTCTGCTTGAGGTCGGCGCCCATCGCCTGACCCAGCAGGCGCGCTACCGTATCCGTCGGGCCTCCAGCGCTGAACGGCACGATGATGGTGATGGGTTTCGTCGGAAACTCGGCCGCATGAACGACCGGGCCACACAGCATCGCCAGCGCGGCGAACGAACCGAACAAGATGCGAGTCATCATGGCTGTAACCTCCTTCGGATGAATTGCGGAATCAGTGTCGTTGACAATGCGGCGATCGAATTCGAGTTGTCTTCGGGTCGCTGATCAAGACATGCTTCATTGCGCCGGGAACTGCACGTACGGCGGCGGCGGTTCCTTGTCCGGCGGCACGAAGTTGGGCACGGGCACGCCGGCCGGTCCGAGCCAGCGTATGTACTTGTAGATGGCGCGCACATCCCCCTCGGTCATCGCATTCAGGGAGAAAAAGGGCATGGGTGGGCGCCGCTGAATCTCCTTCGCGATCCCGACCCACTGGTCCTCCGAGAGCTTCTGGAAGTAAAGCCGCAGGTTCGCCGGATAGGTCGTTCCCCACGGTCCGCGCCAGCCGAGCTTGCCTCCGGTCAGGTAATCCGCTTCCACGCCCTTGCCGCCGTTCACCAGGAAGTTCGGCGTATGGCAGTCGTGGCATCCGGCGATCAGGACCAGGTACTCGCCGCGTTCGATCGTCCTTCCGCCCGGTCCCTTGGGTATCGACTTTAGCGGCGCTTCGGTGGCCACTGACCCGACCGCAATCCCGGCACATGCCAGCGCGAGGACCATGCGCAAAAGACCATGCATTTGCTTGCTCATTGCTCCCTCTCCGCTTCCATCCCCGGCGATCGTGCCCATTGTTGCATAGGAGACTTTGATTTGACCCCTTGAATCGTCAAATTTGATTCGGGGTCAATTTTCGGTTGCAACCGGATGTTCTCCAGGCAGGCCGTCCGGACCAACCGATCAACGCAACCTATGGTGCGTGACCGACCGACATTCGGGGCAGCGTACGCGCCGGGTGCCGGCTGCCATTTGATTGGCGTCAACCTTTCGCGGTAAGGCGTTGCCGGACATGCCGGGACATCAAGCCGCGCGATTTGATGCTGCAGTGCAAGAGGCAATGACCGCGATGTCCGGTACGCGGAGTGCTACGGCGCGGCGGGGCGCCAGCGGATTTCGTATCCGGGCGTGCCCGTGGTGGCCTGGAACGTAACATCCACGCCGATACCGGGAACGACGGCTAGCGCTTCGCCGCAAAAGACGAGCGGCAGCGATTCGCGTTGCCACGGCGGCATTCCGGCGTCCTGCAGGAGACCCTTCAACGCCCGGCGCGGACGATCATGGGCGAGTCGGATGCGCTCGCCTCCGGCCCGGGTCCGAACCGTGACCTTGACCCCGTCCAGCCTGGCGCAGGTGATTGTCGGCCCGGTGCAGGACGCGAATTCCAGCGTGCCGTGGGGGAAGGCAAGTCGCGCTTCGCCGGACCACGGGACTGCGAACGGGGCGACCGCGGGCGCGTGCACGACGATGCGCCCCCGATGGAAACCGACCTCGACCCCCGCGTGGACGAGGCGGACCCGGGCGTGCGGCGCGGCGCCCGAGAGCTGGTCGAGCATGGCGGCAAGCCGCGCCGCGGGCGGCGCGGCGAGCCGGTGTTGCCGGAGGAACCAGCGCAGCAGATTCCGCGCTCGATGCGGTGCGCGGGCAGCCAGCACCATCAGCGACTTGCGGTCGAGCGTCGCGCCGGCAACGGGGTCGTCGGCGACGGCACCTTGCGCATCAAGCGCAGCGAGCTCGTCGATGAGCCGCGCGGCCTCGGCCTGATGCGCGGCGGCGCGGACGAGGGTAACGGGATACCCGGGAAAGGCCGCGGCGAGGCGCGGCGCGACGTCGTGCCGGATGAAGTTGCGCTTCACGCCGGTGTTCGCGTTCGATTCGTCGTCGACCCAGGCCAGCCCGCGAGCTGCCGCATAGGCGTCGATGGCCGCGCGCGGCAAGGCGAGGAAGGGCCGCAGCAGCGCAAGTCCCTTGCGCAGCGGCCTGTGCGCCGGCATCGCGGCAAGCCCCTCCGGGCCGGCACCGCGCAGCAACTGGAGCAGGAGCGTCTCCGCCTGGTCGTTGGCGTGGTGGGCGAGCGCGACGACATCGGCGTCGGCGGCAGCGTACGCCGCATATCGGGCTGCGCGCGCCCGGGCTTCGAGACTCTCGCCGGCCGCGCGCCGGATATCGGCGCGGTGGACGGCGAGCGTTACGCCGCGTTTCGCGCATTGGTCGGCGCAGAACTTCGCCCAGGCGTCGGCGTTGATCGACAGGCCATGGTGGACATGCAGCGCGGAAAGCGCGAAGCCCATGTCCGGGGCGAGCGTAGCGAGCGCGTCGAGGAGCACCATCGAGTCGCGTCCGCCGGACAGCGCGACGGCGATGCGGATTGCCGCGGTGGCGCCCCGCGGCAATGCGGTGACCGCAGCGCGCGCGCCATGCAGCACCGGTTCAACGGGGGCGATGGGCAGGTCCGCCATAGGCGTAGCGCCGGCCATCCGGCGCCGGCCCCGTGGACCGGCCGGCGGATTCAGCCGGCCGGGATCTCCTTGAACTTGCCGTAGGACAGGATCTTGTCCTCGCGCGTCTCGAGCAGCGTGTCGAGCGGTTGGTCCTGCAGCGCGCGCAGCGCTTCGGTCAGGGCCTTCTTCAACGTCACCATCATCGCCGCGGGGTCGCGGTGCGCGCCGCCCGTCGGCTCATTCAGGACCTTGTCGATGAGGCCGAGCTGCTTCAGGCGCGGCGCCGTGATGCCGAGGATCTCGGCGGCCTCCGGCGCCTGCTCGGCGGACTTCCAGAGGATCGAGGCGCAGCCTTCGGGCGAGATGACCGAGTAGGTCGCGTACTGGAGCATCAGCGTGACGTCGCCGACGGCGATCGCGAGCGCGCCGCCGGATCCGCCCTCGCCGATGACCGTCACGATGATCGGGACGCGCAATCCGGCCATTTCGTAGAGGTTGCGGCCGATGGCCTCCGACTGGCCCCGCTCTTCGGCGTCGATGCCGGGATACGCGCCGGGCGTGTCGACGAACGTGAACAGCGGCAGCCCGAACTTCTCGGCGAGCTTCATGAGCCGCAACGCCTTGCGGTAGCCCTCGGGCCGCGGCATGCCGAAGTTGCGGATGATCTTTTCCTTGGTGTCGCGGCCCTTCTGGTGGCCCAGCACCATGCACGGCTTGCCGTTGAAACGCGCGAGCCCGCCGACGATGGCGGCGTCGTCCGCATAGCTGCGGTCGCCATGCAGTTCGCGGAAATCGCTGAACAGGCCGTTGACGTAGTCGAGCGTGTACGGGCGCTGCGGATGGCGCGCGACCATTGCGATCTGCCACGCCGTGAGCTTGCCGTAAATCTCCTTGGTGAGCTGCTGGCTCTTCTTCTGCAGTCGGGCAATTTCGTCGGAGATGTCCACGGCCGAATCCTCGTGGACATAGCGGAGCTCGTCGATCTTCGCCTGGAGCTCGGCGATCGGCTGCTCGAAATCGAGGAAGGTCTGCTTCATGGGATGGCGCACCGGAGCCGGATGTTGCGCATCATAGCGCAGCCGCGCGGAGGCCCGGCAAGCCGGCCGCCGTGACCGTGTTGGCGCTCAGTGCACGAGCGCGTCCCAGATGAGCTTCAGGCCCGTAACGAAAAGCAGCGTGTAGCTCACGCGGTAGAACGCCGCTTCGGAGGCTCGCCGGTGCAGCCAGACACCGAGCCAGATGCCGAGCGGCGCGAGCGGCGCGAAGATGAGCGCCGTCGTGAGGTTCGCGGCGTTGAGTTGTCCCAGGAACGCATAGGGCACGAGCTTCACGTAGTTGACCACGAGGAAGAACACCGCCGACGTGGCGACGAGGGCCGTCTTGTCGATCCGCTGCGGCAGCATGTAGACGGCGAACGGTGGCCCGCCGGCGTGCGCCAGCGTGCTGGTGAAACCGGAGGCAGCACCCCAGAATGCGCCGGCGGCGCGGCCCGGCTTCGCCATGCGCGCGGCAAGGCGCGCGGTCAAGCCAAACCAGCTGTTCAGCGTGAACATCACGGCGATCAGGCCAATCAGGAGCCGGACCGCATTTACGGGCAGGGCGCCGAACGCCAGTGCGCCGATGCCGATCCCGACCAGTGCGCCGGGCAGCAGCGCGCGCAGATGCTCGCGCGACCAGCGGCCGCGGTAGGCGTGCACGCTGAAGATGTCCATCGCGCAGAGGATCGGCAGCATGATGCCGGCGGCCTCGGGCGGCGCGATGTAGATCGACATCAGCGGCACCGCGAGCCCTCCGGCCCCGGTGCCGAAACCGCCCTTGACCATGCCTGTCAGCAGGATGGCGATGATCGCGACCGGATAGAACCCCAGCGGAAAGTCAGGCCAGATCACCGTGCCGCGGCGTTAATCAGCATGTCGACGTGGAGAATGCCATCCTCAGCGTAAGGTGCCGACGCCGTGCGAAAGCCGAGGCTCGCGTAGAACGCCTCGAGCCGCTGCTGCGCGGCAACGCGGATCGGACGCCCCGGCCAGATTGCGCGCGTGCGCATGATGCCTTCGCACATCAGCGTGCGTCCCAGCCCGATGCCGCGATGGGGCGCAACCGTGAGCACGCGGCCGATCGACGGCTCGGAGTACTTGCGCCCGGGGTCGAGCACCCGGAGGTAACCGGCAAGCGCGGATGTGGTGCCCGCTTCGGTCCACGCCAGGAGGTGCCAGGCGTGGAGGTCGTGACCGTCGGCGTCCTGAAAGGCGCATTGCTGCTCGACAGCAAAGACCTGCTGCCGCGCGGCGAGCACGGCATACAGTTCGGCGGCCGCGAGTCCCGGCAACTGCGACCATTGCCAGCGCAGCGTAGCGCGCGGCATCGAGGGCACGGCAGGCGTCGCGGATTCCATCGTGCCGAACATAGCGCAGTCGGCCCGCCGCGTCGAGGACAGATCGGCGTGTTCCCCAGAGGCCACCCGCGATCCGGAGATCGGGTAGCCTCATGCGATTCTGCGTTGCGTTCCTCCGGTGGCGTGCGTCGGCGGCAGGGTGCGCAGTTCCGGCGGGTGTGTGACCTCGATTCGGCCGCGCGCGGAATGCGAGTCGGGCAACGCTGAACGCCCTGCCGCGACGCTGCGGCGCAGGAGTTCGGCGCACAGCACGCCCGCCGCGGCCATCGCCAGGCCGCCGGCGATGCCGGATCGGGCAAGGAGCACGGCGGTCATCCTCATGTCGTCGGGCAGCATCGGCGCCAGCGCGAGCAGGAGAGCGGCGGCGCCGAGGAGCAACGCGCCGGCCAGCGCCAGCGCCACGGCCCAGCCGGGCAAGCCCAGGAATCGGTGTGACCCGGCGCGGCGGTGGCGCAGCAGCGCGACCCCCGGAAACGCCAGCGCCAGCGCGGCGCCGGCGACCGCGAGGCCCGTCGCCACAAACTGCAGCAACGCGGGCAGGCCTTCCGGAGCGAGGCCCGGAAGCGCATCGCTGCGCAGCGCCTGCGCGAGCGGCGGCGCCAGTTTGACCATGAGCGCGAGCTGCAATGCCAGCAGCGTGAGCAGGTAGAGCCGACGGACCATGCCCGCACTCTAGGAGGTTCGCGCCGCCGCCGCCATCGGGCAAACGGACGATGCCCGCACCATGCTCACCAGAGGAACGGAACGATGCGTTTCGTCGAGCGTGCGTATCCGGCGTAACCGGAGTGGCGCGCGGCCATCTGCGTTTCCTCGATGCCGATCTTGATCGCCAGCACGACACCGAGCGCGACCAGCGCAGCCCACCGCCATGGCGTCCCGTATCCGGCGCAGAAGCCCAGCATCGCGAGCATCACCGCGAGGTACATCGGATGCCGTACGTAGGCGTAGGGCCCGTGGGTCACGTGTCGCCCGCCCGGCTTCACGTCGGGCCGGATGTTGAAGTTGCCGGGGCGATTCGCCGTCAGCGCCCATGCGCCCACGGCGATTCCCGAACCGACGAGCGCGGTGGCAGTAAGGCTCCAGCCGCCGGCGGGAAGCGGCAGCATGATCGCGACGATCAGCGAGAGTTGCAGGACGACGATGACGATCGAGCGCATGGTCTTGGGCCGGTGCTTGGAGGCCGAGTCAGCATAACCTAGAATGAGCGCTCCACTGGAGGCAGCATGAAGGCACACCGGATCGCGGTCATCCCCGGCGACGGCATCGGCAAGGAAGTCGTGCCGGAAGGCCTGCGCGCGCTCGAGGCAGCCGCGCGGCGCTTCGGCATCGGCTTCGAATGGCGCGAGTTCGACTGGAGCTGCGACTATTACCTGAAGCACGGCCGCATGATGCCGGAGGACTGGTTCGACCAGCTCAAGGACTTCGCAGCGATCTATTTCGGCGCGGTGGGCTGGCCCGCCACGGTTCCCGACCACGTCTCGCTGTGGGGCTCGTTGATTCCATGGCGCCGCGGCTTCGACCAGTACGTCAACCTGCGCCCCTGCCGGCTGATGCCGGGCATTCCGTCGCCGCTCGCCAACCGCGCGCCCGGCGACATCGACTTCGTCGTCGTGCGCGAGAACACCGAGGGCGAGTACTCGTCGGTCGGCGGGCGCATGTACGAGGGCACCGAACGCGAGATCGTGTTCCAGCAGTCGGTGTTCAGCCGCAAGGGCGTCGACCGCATACTGAAGTTCGCGTTCGACCTCGCCGGAGCGCGGCCGAAGAAGCACCTGACGTCGGCGACGAAGTCGAACGGGATCTCGATCACGATGCCGTACTGGGACGAGCGCTTCCGCGCGATGGCCGCGCAGTATCCGGAGGTGCGCGCCGACCAGTACCACATCGACATCCTGACCGCGCACTTCGTCGGTCGCCCGGACCGCTTCGACGTCGTCGTCGGCTCGAATCTCTTCGGCGATATCCTGTCCGACCTCGGCCCGGCGGTCTGCGGCACGATCGGCATCGCGCCGTCGGCCAACATCAATCCGGAGCGCAACTACCCGTCGCTGTTCGAGCCGGTGCACGGATCGGCGCCGGACATCGCCGGGAAGGGCATCGCCAACCCGATCGGCCAGATCTGGTCGGGGGCGCAGATGCTCGATTTTCTCGGGCATGCCGAGGCAGCCGCGGCCGTCGTCAGCGCGATCGAGCGCGTCCTCGCCGATCCGTCGGCGCCGCGCACGCCCGACATCGGCGGCCGGGCCACGACCGTCGACGTCGGCAAGGCGATCGCCGCGGCCGTGTGACACGGGTCCGGTGCGCGCGAGGGCCGGACTTCAGATCGCCTGCCACAACACCGCCACGACATTGCCGCTGCCGCCGAAGCGGGCGTGCAGGTAGCGCAGCGCCACGTGATCGAGGAGGCTCGCGGGTATCTTGCGCTGGAACAGCTCCCACCCGCGCGAGGTCACCACGCGGCGAAATCCGAAACTTCCCGGCTGCTGCAGCAACGTGTCCTCGTCGATGGGGGCCTCGTGGCTTTCTTCCATCGGCATGAGCGCGGCGCGGGTCGCCATCACGGAGGTCGCGTTCCACTTGGTCACGAGTGGGGGCGGCGCGCGGCCGCCGGTGCCGACGGGTTCGGCCAGCAGCAGCTGGCCGTTCTCCGCGAGACGGGCGCGCACCAGGCGAAAGAAGACCGCGAACGCCGTAACCGGTAGATGGTGGAGGCAGCCGACGCAGGTCACCAGCGAGTGCCGGTGCGGATGCGCATCGAGGAATTCGAAGAATTCGGACTTGAGCAGCGTGCACTCGCCGGTCGCCGAACCCGAAAGGCGCGTGCGCGCGAGGTCGAGCATCTCCTCGCTGTGATCGACGCCGACGCGGTGGCGGAAGCGGTTGCCATAGCGCAGCAGCATCTGGCCGGTGCCGCAACCCAGGTCCAGCATCGACTCGCCTGCCGCCACCTCACGGTCCAGCGGGGCGAACAGGATGTCGTTCGCCAGCAGCCGCGGTTCCGAGTTGACGTGATCGTAGATCGCCGCCGTCTTGCGGTGGAAGGCTATGTCGTGGTCGAAGTGCGCTTTCCAGTGTTCGTTCACGGCGAGTGCCCCCCGTCGCGCGCCAGTTTGTGGCAGCATTACGCAAAACTCAAGCGCGCCAGGTTCGCGCAGGGATGCCGTTTCGAGGGAGAAGGACATGTCGGTGTTGATAGGAGTCCCCAAAGAGGTCTTTCCCGGCGAGAAGCGGGTCGCGACCGTGCCCGAGGTCGTCGCCAAACTGATCAAGCAGGGATTCCGGGTCGCCGTCGAGGCGGGTGCCGGTGATGCGGCGCAGATCAGCGATGATGCCTACCGCGCCGCCGGGGCCGAAATCGTCGTCGATCGGGCCACGCTGTGGGCGACGTCCGACATCGTGTTCAAGGTGCGCGGCCCGGACCGGGACGAGGTGGCCCTGCTGCGCGAAGGCGGCACGCTGGTCAGCTTCATCTGGCCGGCGCAGAACCCCGAGCTGCTGCGCGAACTCGCCGCCAGGAAGGCTACCGTGCTGGCGATGGACAGCGTGCCGCGCATCTCGCGGGCGCAGAAGCTCGACGCGCTGTCCTCGATGGCCAACATCGGGGGCTACCGTGCCGTCATCGAGGCTGCGCACGAGTTCGGCCGCTTCTTCACCGGGTCGATCACGGCTGCGGGCAAGGTGCCGCCGGCCAAGGTCTTCGTCATCGGCGCCGGTGTCGCGGGTCTGGCCGCCATCGGTGCCGCGTCCGGACTGGGCGCCATCGTGCGCGCCAACGACACGCGACCGGAAGTCGCGGATCAGATCAAGTCGCTTGGCGGCGAGTACGTGCCCGTCGACTACGAGGAGGAGGGCAGCGGCGTCGGCGGCTACGCCAAGGTGATGAGCGAAGGCTTCCAGAAGGCCCAGCGCGAGGTGTTCGCCAAGCAGGCGAAGGACGTCGACATCATCATCACGACGGCGCTGATCCCCGGCAAGCCCGCGCCCAAGCTGATCACGGAAGACATGGTCAGGTCGATGAAGCAGGGCAGCGTCATCGTCGACATGGCAGCCGAGCAGGGCGGCAACTGCGAGTGCACGGTGCCCGGCGAGGTCGTCGTCCGGCATGGGGTCACCATCATCGGCTACAAGGACCTGCCGAGCCGCCTCGCGCAGCAGGCCTCGACGCTGTACGCGAACAACCTCTTCCGGCTGATGGAGGACATGCTCAAGACGAAGAGCATCGACGGCGATGCCATCAACGTCAACATGCAGGACGAGGTGCTGCGCGGCACGACCGTCATCGACAAGGGCACGGTCACCTGGCCGCCGCCGGCGCCGAAGCTGTCGGCCGCGCCCGCCGCCGCCAAGCCGGTCGCCGTCGCGCCCAAGGCCAAGGGCCACGGCGGCAGCAGCGGCCCGATGGCCGGTACAAAGACTGCCGTCCTGTTCGGCGCCGGCGCCCTGCTGTTCCTGCTCATCGGCCGTCATGCGCCGCCGAGCTTCCTCGGGCACTTCACCGTGTTCGTGCTGGCCTGCTTCGTCGGCTACATGGTGGTCTGGAACGTGAAGCCCGCGCTGCACACGCCGCTGATGAGCGTGACCAACGCGGTCAGCAGCATCATCGCCATCGGCGCGCTGGTGCAGGTCGCGCCGGATCTGTCCGCGATCTCCGCCGATCTTTCCCGTCCGGGCGAGTGGATCCGCTGGCTGTCCGTGGGTGCCATCGTGCTGGCCACGATCAACATGTTCGGCGGCTTCGCCGTGACCCAGCGCATGCTGGCGATGTTCCGCAAATAGGGAAGCAGTGACCATGACCTCGAGTCTTTCGCTGGTCTCCTACATCGGAGCAACCATCCTCTTCATCCTGTGCCTGGGCGGGTTGTCCAACCAGGAAACGTCGCGGCGCGGCAACCTCTACGGGATGATCGGCATGGCAATCGCGGTGCTCGCCACCGTCTTCGGCGTGCAGGTCACCGCCGCCGGCCTGCCGTACATCCTCGCCGCGATGGTGGTCGGCGCGGGCATCGGCCTCTATGCCGCGCGCGTCGTGCAGATGACGCAGATGCCCGAGCTCGTCGCGCTGATGCACAGCCTCGTGGGCCTGGCCGCCATGCTCGTAGGCTACGCCAACTTCATCGATCCGGCGGTGTCGGTCAACCTGACACCGGCCGAGCACGTCATCCACGAGATCGAGATGTTCCTGGGCGTGCTGATTGGTGCCGTGACGTTCTCCGGCTCGGTGATCGCCTTCGGCAAGCTGTCCGGCAAGATCGGCGGCAAGCCGATGCTGCTGCCCGCGCGGCACTGGCTCAATCTGGCCGGGCTCGTGATCGTCATCTACTTCGGCTATACGTTCATCAACGCGCAAAACATGGCCGAGGCAATGACGCCGATGGTCGTCATGACGATCATCGCCCTGCTCTTCGGTATCCACATGGTCATGGCGATTGGCGGCGCCGACATGCCGGTCGTGGTGTCGATGTTGAACAGCTACTCCGGCTGGGCGGCGGCGGCGACCGGCTTCATGCTGTCGAACGATCTGCTGATCGTGACCGGCGCGCTGGTCGGCTCCTCCGGCGCGATCCTGTCGTACATCATGTGTGCCGCGATGAACCGCAATTTCATCAGCGTGATTGCCGGCGGCTTCGGTACCGACGGCGGCGCCCCGGCCGCGGCCGGGACCGCGCAGCCGGCGGGCGAGGTCAACCCGATCCTGGCGCCCGAGACCGCCGATCTCCTGCGCGACGCGAAGAACGTCATCATCGTTCCGGGTTACGGCATGGCGGTCGCCCAGGCGCAGCACACCGTGTTCGAGATCACCAGGACGCTGCGCGAAATGGGCGTCAACGTGCGCTTCGGCATCCACCCGGTGGCCGGCCGCATGCCCGGGCACATGAACGTGCTGCTGGCCGAGGCCAAGGTGCCCTACGACATCGTGTTCGAGATGGACGAATTGAACGACGACTTCCCGGACACCGACGTCGCGATGGTCATCGGCGCCAACGACATCGTGAACCCGGCGGCGCAGGACGACCCCGGCAGCCCGATCGCCGGCATGCCGGTGCTCGAAGTCTGGAAGGCGAAGACGTCGATCGTCATGAAGCGCAGCATGGCTTCCGGTTACGCCGGCGTCGACAATCCGTTGTTCTACAAGGACAACAACCGCATGCTGTTCGGCGATGCCAGGAAGATGCTCGACGAGGTCTTGACGGCATTGAGATCCTGATCGACGCCGAGCTTTTCTCCCGGCCTTTTGCGATCGAGGCTGGCGGCGAACAGGCCACCAGCACGACGTCAACCCTCCGCCACGGTGAACGATGTCCGGTCCGCTCTCGCACCTGACGGTGCTCGACCTGTCCCGCGTGCTGGCGGGGCCGTGGTGCACACAGCTGCTCGCGGACCTCGGGGCGACGGTGATCAAGATCGAGAAGCCGGGAAGCGGCGACGACACGCGGGCGTGGGGACCGCCGTTCCTCAAGGATGCGAGCGGACGCGACACCAGCGAGGCGGCCTATTACCTGGCGTGCAACCGGGGCAAGCTGTCGGTCGCCGTCGATTTCACGACGGCCGACGGACAGCGGATCGTCCGCGATCTCGTGCGGCAGGCCGACGTGCTCGTCGAGAACTACAAGGTTGGCGGCCTCGAGAAATACGGTCTCGACTATCCCGCCGTGGCCGCGTCGAACCCGCGGCTCGTCTACGCGTCGATCACGGGCTTCGGGCAGAACGGCCCGTATGCGGACCACGCCGGCTACGATTTCATCATCCAGGGCATGTCCGGTTTCATGAGCGTCACCGGCGAGCGTGACGATCTTCCCGGCGGCGGTCCGCAGAAGGCCGGCATCGCGATCACCGACCTGATGACGGGCATGTACACCACGGTGGCCATCCAGGCGGCGCTCGCGCATCGCGACCGCACGGGACAGGGCCAGTGGATCGACACCTGCCTGTTCGATTCGGCCGTCGCGATGATGGCGGTGATGAACCTCAATTACCTGGTGACCGGCAAGCCGCCGGCACGGGCCGGCAACGCGCATCAGAACATCGTTCCCTACCAGGTGTTTGCCTGCGCCGATGGCCACCTGATCCTCGCGATCGGCAACGACAGCCAGTTCGCCAAATTCTGCGCAGCGGTGGACCGGCGTGCGTGGGCCGTCGACGCGCGCTTCGCGAAGAACGTCGACCGGGTGCGCAATCGCGCGCTCCTGGTGCCGCTCGTGGCCGAGGTCATGCGGACGCGCACGCAACGCGCGTGGCTCGACTTGCTCGAGCCGCTCGGCGTCCCCTGCGGCCCGATCAACCGGCTCGATCAGGTGTTCGCGGAACCGCAACTCGCCGCGCGCGGCTTGCGCCTGGATCTCCCGCATCCGCTGGCGGGCACGGTGCCCCAGGTCGGCACGCCGATCCGGTTCTCGGCCACGATGCCGGACTACGAGCGTGCGCCGCCGCTGCTCGGCGAGCATACGGTCGAAGTGCTGCGGCGGCGGCTTGCGCTCTCCGACGCCGAGATCGCGGCGCTCGCGGCCCGTGGCGTGATCGGGGTGCGTGCCTGATGCCGGAGGAAGGGTCGTGACGGACCGGACGGCGACGGCCGCCTGGACCCGCGCGCCGGCGTTCTGGATCGCCTACGCCGCGCTCGCGGCGATGGCGCTGGGCATCGCCTGGAAACTCTTCCCGCTGGCGATTCCGCTCGTCAACCTCGACATCACGTTTTCGCGCGCCGAGGCCCTGGCCAGGGCCGGCACCGTCGCGGCCAGCCTCAAACTCGCGCCGGATGACGCGCGGAGTGCCGTTCGTTTCGCGCACGACAGCGCGACGCAGAATTACGTCGAGCTCGAAGGCGGCGGCAAGCAGGCATTTGGCGCGCTGGTGCAGGGCGCTCTCTACGCCCCTTACTGGTGGGAGGTGCGGCTGTTCAGCCCCGGCGACGTCAACGAGGTCACGATCCGGTTCGGGCCGGATGGCGCGACCAACGGCTTCGCCCGCCGCGTGCCGGAGGCGTACGTGCGCGACGCCGCGACCAAGGCACTCTCCGCAGCGGCCGCGCGCGCGCTGGCGGAAGAGCGGGCGGCGGCGGACTGGGAGCTCGATCTTGCGCCCTACGCCTTGCTCGAGCAGTCGCAGCAGACGCGGCCGGCGGGGCGCGTCGACCATACGTTCGTATATCAACGAGCGGAGAAGCTCGGCGAGGCGCGCATCCGGCTGCGGCTGACCGTCGCCGGCGACGAGCTGACCGAGATCGCACGCTACGTGCACATTCCGGAGTCCTTCGAACGACGATTCGGCGAGCTGCGCAGCGCCAACGACACGATCGCGGGAATCGCCAGCCTGTCGGCCGGACTGCTCTATGGTCTGGGCGGGTGCATTCTCGGCGTGCTCTGGCTCGCGCGAGCGCATTGGCTCGTCGTCCGTCCAGCGCTGGTCGCGGGGTTTGTCGTGGGCGGCCTCATGGCGGCCACGGCGCTGGCCGCGGCGCCGGCCGCCTGGTTCGGCTTCGACACCGCCCAATCGGCCACGACGTTCTGGGCGCGCCAGCTGGGGGCCGCCGCCGCGATCGCGCTCGGCGGGGGCTTGTCGTATGCGCTGGTGTTCATGGCGGCGGAAAGCCTAGCGCGGCGCGCGTTTGCGCACCAGCCGCAGCTGTGGCGCGTCTGGTCGCGCGAAGGCGGCGCATCGCGCGCGGTGCTCGGGCGCACGGCCGGCGGCTACCTCTTCGTCCCGCTCGAGCTCGCGCTCGTCGCTGCTTTCTATTACGCGACCAATCGCTGGCTCGGCTGGTGGCAGCCGTCCGAGGTGCTGACCGATCCCAACATTCTTTCCTCCGCGTTGCCGGCGCTGATGCCGATCGCCGTTTCACTGCAAGCCGGGTTCATGGAGGAGTGCGTCTTTCGCGCCGTGCCGCTGGCACTGGGCGCGCTGATCGGCGCGCGCTTCGGCCGCCGCACGCTCGGCATCGGGATCGCGTTCGTGCTGCAGGCGCTGATCTTCGGCGCCGCGCACGCGAATTACCCCGGCTTTCCGCCCTACTCGCGTCTGGTCGAGCTCGTCGTGCCGTCGCTGCTCTGGGCGGCGATCTTCCTGCGCTTCGGTCTGCTGCCGACCATCCTGCTGCACGCGGTGTTCGACCTCGCGCTGTTCTCGATTCCGTTGTTCCTGGTCGATGCGCCGGGCGCGTGGGCCCAGCGCGCCGCCGTAATCGTCGCGGGGCTGGTGCCGCTCGCCGTGGTGCTCTGGCGCCGGACGCAGGCCGGTGCCTGGGGCGAGTTGCCGGCGTCGCTCGGCAACGGTGGATGGAAGCCATCCGCACCGGCTCCGGCGCGGCCCGTCGAGGCACGCGTCGTCGCCGTGTCGCGTGGGCAGAATCTCGTCCAGCGCTGGCTCGCGGTTCTTGGCCTGGCGGGCCTTGCCGCCTGGTTCGCATGGACGCCCATGCAAGCCGACGGGCCTCCGCTCGCGCTCGACCGTGCCGCCGCGGAGGCCGCGGCCGACGCGGCGCTGAAGGCGCGCGGCGTGACGCTCGGTCCCGAATGGCGGCGCTTCTCGACGGTGCGCCGCGCGAACGACGAGCCGTCGTGGACGCAGCACAAGTTCGTCTGGCGCGAGGCGGGCGCCGAGATCTATCGCGCGCTGATTGGAACGACACTCGCGCCGCCGCTGTGGGACGTGCGCTATGCGACGTTCGAAGGGGATGTCACTGCGCGGGCCGAAGAATGGCGCATCACGATCGAGCCGGATGGCAGGGTGCGAAATTTCCGGCACCTGCTGCCCGAAGCGCGGCCGGGGGCTCGATTGCCGAAGGCGACCGCTCTGGGCCTTGCGGAGCGGCATGTGCGCGAACGGTTCGGCTTGGATCCCGCCGCGCTGACGCAGGTCGCGGCGGAGGAAAAGGATCGGCCGGCGCGCACAGATTGGTCGTTCATGTTCGCGGACCCGCGGCTCGACGTGGGCAAGGGCGGTGAAGCGCGGATCAGCGTGACGCTCGCCGGCGACGAGATCATCAGCACCGCCCGCTTCGTCCACGTGCCGGAGGCGTGGCTGCGCGCGGAGCGCGAGCGCTCGGGCCGCCTGCAGGTCGTGAAGATCGCCGCGGCCCTCCTGTTCCTGCTCGCGGGGCTCGCGGCACTGGTCTTCGGCGTACGGAGCTGGCTGCGCGGCCATTGCGACGCGCGTGCGCTCGCGATCGTTCTCGCGACCACGCTGGGCACGGCGGCCGGGAGCATCGCCGTCATGTGGCCGTCCATGGCGATGCAGTTGAGGACGACCGAGCCGATCCTGTGGCAGGCGTTGCTCGCCGTGGCCGGGTCCTTCCTGGCGGCCGGGCTCGCCGCGATGGCGATCGCGCTGGCCGCGGGCGTTGGATCATGGGCCGCGCGCTCGGCGCCGAACGCGCTGCCCGCCGGACCGCTTCCGCCATGGGCCGCCGGTGTCGCAGCGGCGTTCTTCGTCGCGGGCGCAGGCGCGCTAGCGGGCCGCCTCGTGCCACCGGAAGCACCCCACTGGCCGTCGGTAGCGCTCGAGTCTGCGGCCTTCCCGTGGGCAGCGGCGGCGCTCGAAGGTCTCGCCGCCGTCTCGGCGATCGGTGTCGGGCTCTTCCTGCTGCACATCCTCGATCGCGTCACCGCGGCATGGACGCGACGATCGTGGTCCGCGCTCGCGCTCGTCGCTGCGCTGATCGCGGGCATCATCGCGGTGAAGACGGGCGAGGCCGGGGACGCGCTGGCCGAAGGCATTGGGGCCGGGCTGTTCGCGGCGGCGGTGGTCTATTTCGTGCTCCGCTTCGATGCGCGTACGGTGCCGGCCTACCTGGTGACGGCCGGTCTGCTCGACGCGGCGGAAAACGCCGCGCTCCAGGGAACGCGTGCCGGATGGGTCGCGTTCGCCATCGCTGCCGCGGTCAGCATCGCCGTCGGCATGGCAGCGACGCGCTACATCAGCCGGCCGTTGCCGATCACCACCGGATCGTGACCCTGTCCGCGTCCCGATTGCTAGCGCGGCTGGCGCAGGGGATGGCCGCGGACGCGCTCCCGCTCGGCCGCCGGATCGAGCGCGCGCGCCGCGGGCACGCCCCCGTGGCAGAATGGGAACGGATCACCGCGGCGGTGGCGCGTTCGATCGAGCGCCGGCAATCCCGCGCGATGCGCCGGCCAGCCATCGCCTACCCGCCGGAACTCCCGGTGGCCCAACGCGCAGCCGACATCGCGCGGACGATACGCGAGCACCAGGTCGTGATCGTGTGCGGCGAGACCGGGTCGGGCAAGACGACGCAGTTGCCCAAGATCTGCCTGGCGGAAGGGCGCGGCGAACGCGGATTGATCGGTCACACGCAGCCGCGCCGGATCGCGGCGCGGGCGGTGGCCACGCGGATCGCACAGGAACTCGCGACCGAGCTCGGCGCCGTCGTCGGGTACAAGGTCCGCTTCACCGACCACACCAAGCCCGACGCGTTCGTCAAGCTGATGACCGACGGCATCCTGCTCGCCGAGACGCAGGGTGACCCTCTGCTCGCCGCGTACGACACGCTCATCATCGACGAGGCGCACGAGCGCAGTCTCAACATCGATTTCCTGCTGGGCTATGTGAAGCAGCTCCTCCCGCAACGGCCCGACCTCAAAGTCATCATCACCTCGGCCACCCTCGACGCCGATCGCTTCGCGCGCCACTTCGGCAGCGAAGGCAAGCCCGCGCCGGTGATCGAGGTGTCGGGCCGGATGTACCCGATCGACGTGCGCTACCGGCCGCTGAAGACTGCGGGCGAGGAAGCCGACGACGAGGAAGAGCTCGAGGACGCGATCGTGGAGGCGGCGGAGGATCTATGGCGCTCAGGGCCGGGCGACATCCTGGTGTTCCTCCCGGGCGAGCGGGAGATCCGCGAGACCGCCGACCTCCTGCACCGGGGCCTCGCGCGCCGCCCCTACGCGGCGGCCGTCGAGATCCTCCCGCTCTACGCACGGTTGTCCGTGGTGGAGCAGCAGCGGGTATTCGCGCCGTCCCGGGGGCGGCGCGTTGTCCTCGCGACCAACGTCGCCGAGACCTCGCTCACGGTACCGGGGATCCGGTACGTGATCGATACCGGTTTCGCGCGCGTGAAGCGCTATTCGCTGCGCAACAAGACGACGCTGCTGCAGATCGAGAAGATCTCGCAGGCGGCGGCGAACCAGCGGGCGGGTCGGTGCGGACGCGTCGCCGACGGCATCTGCGTGCGCCTCTACGGTGAAGACGATTTCGCGGCCCGCCCGAAGTACACGGATCCCGAGATTCGACGCAGCTCGCTCGCCGCGGTGATCCTGCGGATGGCCGCGCTCTCGCTGGGTGACGTCGAAGCGTTTCCGTTCGTCGAGCCTCCGGGTCCACGCGCGATCGCCGACGGCTTCCAGCTGCTGGTCGAGCTGGGCGCGGTCGACGCGGAGCGCCGCCTGACGCCGCTCGGACGCGAGCTCGCGCGATTGCCCGTCGACCCCCGCATCGGCCGCATGGTCCTCGCGGCGCGGGACCGCGGCTGCGTCGCCGAACTGCTCGTCATCGCCAGCGCGCTGTCGGTGCCGGATCCGCGCGAGCGGCCGCTGGCGAAGCAGCAGGCGGCGGATCAGGCGCATCTGCTTTTCCGCGACGAGCGCTCGGATTTCCTGTCGCTGCTGGCGCTCTGGCAATTCTTCGAGCATAAGCTCGGCGAAAACCTTTCGCACCGCCGGCTGGTCGAAGCCTGTCGCGCCCGGTTCGTCTCCTACCTCCGGCTGCGCGAATGGCGGGACGTGCATGCGCAGCTCGCAGGGGAGGTGGCCGAGCAGGGCTGGAAGTGGCAACCGGTGCTGCCCGCCGCGATCGACGCCGCGCGCTACCCATCCATCCACGAGGCGCTGCTCGCGGGTCTGCTCGGCAATGTCGGCTGCCTTGACGGCGAGACCGAAGGGTACCTCGGGGCGCGGGGAATCCGCTTTCACCTCCATCCGGGCTCCGGGCTGGCCCGGAAGCGGCCCAAGTGGGTGCTGGCGGCCGAGCTCGTGGAAACCTCCCGGCTCTTTGCGCGCTGCGCGGCGAAGGTCGAGCCCGAATGGATCGAGGCGGTCGCGGGCGAACGCGTGACGCGCGACTACTTCGAGCCGCGGTGGGATGCCGACCGCGGCGAGGTCGTGGCCAGCGAACGGGTGCAGTTGTACGGCCTGACGCTGGTGCCCCGGCGCCGGGTCTCGTTCGGCAACGTCGATCCGAAACGCGCGCGTGAGGTCTTCATCCGCGAGGCGCTGGTGCCGGGCGCGCTCGCGACGAAAGGTGGGTTCCTCGCGCACAACCGGAAGCTCGTTGCCGAAATAGCCGAGCTCGAGCACAAGGCGCGGCGGCAGGATGTTCTCGTCGACGACGAAGCCATCGCCGGCTTCTATGCCGCGCGCATTGCCGAGGGCATCCATTCGCTCGTGACTTTCGAGCGTTGGCGGGTCGAGGCCGAGCGCGCGGATCCGCGCACACTGCACATGTCGCGCGACATGCTGATGCGCCACGCGGCGGCGCAGGTGACGGAGGAACTGTTCCCGGAACGGCTCGCCATGGCCGGCACCGATTTGCCGCTCAAGTACCGTTTCGCGCCCGGCCAGCCGAACGATGGCTTGGTGCTGACGGTCCCGCTCGCGCTGCTGAACCAGGTCGATCCGGCGCGGCTTTCGTGGCTCGTCCCGGGGCTGATCCGCGAGCGGCTCACCGGCATGCTGAAGGCCTTGCCGAAGGCGTCGCGCAATCGGCTGACGCCGTTGCCGGACACCGTGACCGCGTTCCTCGAGGCGGTGCCATGCGGGCGCGAGCCGCTGCCGGACGCGCTCCGGCATTGGCTGGGAGGGCGGCTGGGCGAGGTTCCGGCCGCGGAGGTGTGGGACGGGGCTGAGGTCCCCGCTCACCTTCATATCCAGCTGCGCGTGGTCGACGCCGGGGGCCGCGAGCTTGCGGCGGGGCGCGATCTTGCCGCGTTGCGGGCCAAGCTGGGCGAGGCGGCGCAGCTTTCGTTCGCGCAGGCCGGACCTGCGCTCGAGCAGCACGGGCTGAAGTCGTGGCAGTTCGGCGATCTTCCGGAAACGCTGACGACGGTGCGTGATGGCCAGCGCTTGACCGGCTACCCGGCGCTGGTCGACGCCACCGACAGCGTCTCGATCGCCCTGCTGGACACCCGCGCCGGTGCCGACGCGTCAATGCGCTCGGGCGTCGTCCGCTTGCTGCGGATCGCGCTCAAGAGCAGCCTTGCCGCGTACGAAAAGGGCGGGAGCGGATTCGCGCAGGCGGCGATGCAACTGAAGACGACAATCCCGACCGACCGGTTGCTGGCCGATGTCCTGGCGGCGGTCTGTGACCGAGCGTTCGTCGGCGACGATCCCTTGCCGCGGACGCAGAGCGCGTTCGCGGAGCAGACGAGGCGCGCGCGAACCCGCCTTCCCGCGGTCGCCGAAGGCGCGTTCCGGCTGCTCGCCGCCATCGCTGCCGCGCATCATGCGCTGGGACAGCGGATCGGCGCGTCGCCGCCGGCACTGGCCCGTCCGGTCGCCGAAGTGCGTCGGCGGCGGGATGCCCTTGTGTATCCCGGGTTCTTCCGGGCAACGCCGTGGGCGCAAGTGGCGCATTTGCCGCGGTACCTGACCGCGCTGGACCGCCGGCTCGCCAAATGGCCGGCCGATCCCGCGCGCGATGCCCGGCATTCGGCTACGATCGAAAAGTGGTGGGAGCGCTACCGGGAGCGGCGGGGCGCGAAGCTCCCGACGGCGGAAGCGGAGGCGGCGCTCGAGAGATTTCGCTGGTCGCTGGAAGAGCTCTCGGTCTCGCTTTACGCACAGGAATTGAAAACCCCGTTTCCCGTGTCCTGGAAGCGGCTGGAAAGGGCGTGGGTGGACATCGGCCGCTGACGATCGGTGCCAGGATCGCGTTGTCGCCCCGCCTTTCGCCGTGGTAGAGTAAGGTAGAGTAAAGCCAATTGCATAAGTTGTTCTTGCGCAAAGAATTTTGCCCGGCGGCGCCGGTCCGAGCCCGAGCACGGGTGCAGCCGATCTGCCTGGGAACTAGCGGCTTCTTGCACATATCGCCACCCGCGTGAACCCGACCCCGACCGAATCGGCATCCCCGAAGCCGATCCCCCGCGACTTGGCGAGGATCCTCGGCGATTGTCGGGACATCGCCATTCACCGGCTGCTGCTTTCCTTCACCGGGCTGCTCGACCGCGTCGGCGACATGCTGATGGATCGGGCGAGTCGCACCGACGTCCGCGAGGAACAGACGGCGTGCCTCGAGGCGCGCGAATTCCTGCAGCTAGGCAAGTCCGGCCTCCTCGCCGAGTTCGAGCGGCGGTTGCGCACTCAGGTGGACGACCGCATCGCCGGGAGAATCACGCCAAGGACGGAATTCGCAAAGCTGGAGAGCGACAAACTCACGCTCGTCGACACGCACTCCATGGACGAGGCGGTCGTCACCGGCAACATCACGCGGGTGGTCGAGAACCTCTGTCACGAGGAGTTGCAGCTCCTCAACCGAGGGGTGGGCCATCTGCTCGGGCAACCCGACCTCGAGACGGCTCGCAATCCGTTCGCGCCTGCGGCGATCGTCGACGCCTTCGCTGATTCGCTGCACACCGTCAAGGCCGGGGCCGGGGTCAAGTTCGTGATCCTCAAGGAAGTGAATCGGGCGTCGCTGGCGGAGATCAACGGCATTTACGCCGACCTCAACAAGCACCTGCAGAACCGGCACGTGATGCCCGCCGGCATCAGCCGGTCGCTGTCGATTCGCCGCAGCGGTGGGCGCAGCCGCGCCAAGGCAAGTGCGGATGCGCCGGAAGGCGAAAGCGGGGCGGCAGCTGGTACCCGGACAGCAGCGCCGGCGGAAATCGACCTGATGGAACTCTTCCGGCGCCGGTTCGGCGGCGATGCGGCTGCCGGGCTTGGACCCGTCGCGCCGGGGATGCCGACGCAGCGTTGGGTGGGCGTGCCCGGCATGGGGGGTGTGGGCGCCGGACGGCCGCCGGACGCGCCGGGAATGCGGTTTGGCGGCGGGGGGCCAGCGGCGGGTGGCAGCCAGCCGTTCCCCGCGATTTCGGTAGACGGTGCGGCACGTTACGTTCCGTCGGGCCCCATGGCGCCAACGCCCTCTGGATATGTTCCGGGTTTCCCGATCATGGCGACGCCGATGTTGGGCGAGGGCCTGGCGCGACTGCAGACCGGCGAAACGGGGTTCGATCTGGGGGAGGGCACGCTCGTCGAGTTCTCGGGCATCCCGGAAGGCAAGCACAACGTGCTGCGCGACCTGCAGTATTCGTCGCTGGGCAAGAAGGCGAATCAGCTCGAATCGATGACGATCGAGCTCGTCGCCATGCTGTTCGACTTCATCTTCGAGACCAAGGATCTGCCCGACGGCATCAAGGCGCTGCTGGCGCGGCTGCAGATCCCCGTGCTCAAGGCCGCGATGCTCGACGGCGCGTTCTTCGCGAAGAAGAACCACCCGTCGCGACTGCTGGTCAACGCGCTCGCCGAAGCCGGCCGGGGCTGGACCCCCACGATGGGGACGAACGACCCCCTCTACAGCCACATCGAGGCGCTGGTCCACCGGATTCTCGACGGCTTCTCCGACGATCTCGCCATCTTCGACGAGGCGCGTGAAAAGCTCGTCCGTTTCCTCGCCGAGGAGGAGCAGGCGGCCGAAGCCAATATTCAGTCGAACGCCGTTGCGATCGACCAGACCGACCGGAAGGAATTGGCCGCGGCCGTGGCGAAGTCCGAGATCGAGCGGCGCATCGAGATGTATCCGGTGCCGAACTTTCTCGCGTGGTTCCTGCGCCAGCAATGGATCGCCGCGCTCGAAGATATCTACCTGACGCAGGGCGAGGAAAGCGAGCGCTGGGAGCAGAGCATCGCCATGCTCGAGGATCTCGTCTGGAGCGTGCAGCCGAAACGGACGCGCGACGACCGCAAGCACCTGGTCGCGCTGCTCCCGGCGCTGCTCAAACGACTGTCGGCGGCGATCGAGAGCGTCGAGTGGCCGCCGCAAGGGCGCGAGGGCTTCATGGCGAACCTGGTCGAGGCGCACGCGGCGTCGGTCAAGCCGTCGTTGGGTGCGGCGGCGCTGGCCACCGCCGCCGTCGCGGAGGAGGCGATGGCGGAGGCCGAGTTGGCGAAGGCCGCCGGCGACGAGGAGAGAGCGGCGCAGGCGGAGGCGCGCGCCGCGGCGATGACCCAGGCCGAGCCGGCCGCCCCGCCGGAGGTGATCGACGACCAGTTCCTCGAAATCGCCCAGGATCTCGAGCGCGGCACGTGGATCGAATTCGAGGCCGACGATGGCCAGCTCGCATTCGCCAAGCTCGCCTGGATCAGCCCGCTGCGGGGCACCTACCTGTTCACGAACCGGCAGGGCCTCAAGGCCCTGTCGATGAATGCCGACGAGCTGGCCGAGCGTTTTCGCACCGATCGGGCGCGCCTGGTCGAAGCGGCCCCGCTCATCGATCGTGCCTTTGGCAGCGTCATGGCGTCGTTCGCCGAGTCCCTGCCGGTCCAGCCCGCCGGCTGAGCGCGCATCGGGCCCGACGATACGTTGCCGGCGGATCGCCGTTCCCGCATCGCCAGGGCCATGGGCGCACCCCGCATCGGCGCGCTGATCATCGGTGACGAGATCCTTTCGGGCAAGCGCCAGGATCGTCATCTCGCGCACGTCATCGCCACGCTCGCGGGACAAGGCCTCGGGCTCGACTGGGCGCGCTACGAGGGCGACGATCGCGACGCGCTCGCCGCCCTGCTCCGGGAAACATTCGCGCGCGGCGACGTCGTCTTCAGCTTTGGCGGTGTCGGCGCAACCCCGGACGACCACACCCGGCAGGCGGCCGCCGCCGCCCTGGGCGTGCCGCTGGAACGCCATCCCGCTGCATTGGCCGCGCTCGAAGTGCAGTTCGGGGCCGACGCTTATCCGCACCGGGTCCTGATGGCCGATTTCCCGGCCGGCGCGGCGATCATCCCGAATCCGGTCAATCGCGTCGCGTCGTTCTCGATTCGCGACCACCACTTCTTTCCGGGCTTTCCGCAGATGGCCTGGCCCATGCTCGACTGGGTGCTCGCGACCCGCCCGCCGGCGCGCACGGCGCTGCCATGGGGCGAGCGGGCGATCGTGGTTCACGGCGCGGGCGAGAGTCAGCTGCTCCCGCTGATGAACGATTGCGTCGCGCGGTTTCCCCAGTTGAAGCTGTTCAGCCTGCCGTCGTTCCTGCCGGAAGGCGGCCGCCGCATCGAACTGGGCTTCCGCGGCGAACTGACCGCGCTCGATGCCGCGCTCGGGTATCTGTCCGCAGGCGTCGAGGCCGGGGGGTTTCGGTGGGAGCCCCTCGTGCCGGCTGCGGCGGGTGCGGCACCGCACGGCGGGGCCTCATGACGCGGGGTCTGGGCATGGATGCGAGCGGCACCTGGTACGACGATGTGGCGGTCGGCGCCTCGTTTTCGCGCTCGCTCACCATCACCGACACGCATCTGGTGCTGGGTGCGGGGCTGATCGGCGATTTCAACCCGCATCACGTCAACGACGAGTATGCGAAGGGCTCGCGCTTCGGCACGCGGATCCTGCACGGCATGATCACCAGCGCCCTCATGGGAGCGCCCGTGGGCATGTATTTCCACGGCACGGCGATCGCGTATCTGGAGCACGCCGTGCGCTTCACCGCGCCGGTGCGCGCCGGCGACACGCTGACGTCGCTGTGGACGATCACGGACCGGCACGACAAGCCCCATCATGGCGGCGGGGTGGTCGTGCTGCACGGCGTGTGCCGCAATCAGGATGGTGTCGTGGTCGCCGAGGCGGACGGGAAGATGCTCGTCCACGCGCGGACGTGACCTCCGGCGCCCCGATCAGCGCTGGGGTGAGCTGAGAGGAGGCGCCGCGAGCGCCCGCGCGCATTCGGCGACCAGATCGGGTCCGCGATAGATGAGCCCGGTGTAGATCTGGATCAGCGTGGCGCCGGCGTCGATCTTTTCCCTGGCATCCGCACCCGACAGGATGCCGCCCACGCCGATGATCGGCAGCGCACCGTCCACTGCCTTGGCGAGCCTCGCCACGACGGCCGTCGACCGCGCGCGAAGCGGCCGGCCGGAGAGCCCACCCGCTTCGTCGGCGTGCGGCTGCCCGGTGACGCCGTCGCGGGCTAGCGTCGTGTTCGTGGCGACCACGCCGTCGATCCCGTGCCGGACGAGGAGCCGCGCGATGCCGTCGATGGCGGGCATGGTGAGATCGGGTGCGATCTTGACGGCCATCGGCGTGTACTTGCCGTGCAGTTCGGAAAGGGCCTTCTGCTCCGCCTTGAGCTCGCGCAGCAGCCTCCCGAGCGACTCTTCCGCTTGCAGGTCGCGCAGGCCCTTGGTGTTCGGCGAGGAAATGTTGATGGTGACGTAGGAAGCGCGGCCGTACACGGCGCGCAGGCAGGCGAGATAGTCGTCCGCGGCCCGCGCATTCGGCGTGTCGAAGTTCTTGCCGATGTTGAGGCCCAGGATGCCGCCCCACTTCGCGCGGGCCGCATTGGCGAGGAACCGCTCGACGCCGTCGTTGTTGAAGCCGAGCCGGTTGACGAGCGCTTCGGCGTCCGGCAGCCGGAACAGGCGCGGCTTCGGATTGCCGGGTTGCGGGCGCGGCGTGACGGTGCCGCACTCGATGAAGCCGAACCCGAGCGCGGCGAGTCCGTCGATGTGCGCGGCGTTCTTGTCGAGTCCCGCGGCGAGCCCGACCCGGTTGGGGAACTCGAGCCCCATCGCCGTGACCGGCGACGGCGCGGGACGCGGCGCCAACGCCTGCACGATCCCGAAGCGGGCCGCGACGTCGAGGCCCGCGAACGCCATGTCGTGCGCGGTCTCGGGGTCGAGCGTGAAGAGCAGCGGGCGGAAAAACGGGTAGATCATGGCGGAAGTGCGGACAACAGCGGGGTCCGCTACGACATTTCGGCGGAGGGCGGGCCCTCGCCAAGGGCGCGCCGAAATCGCATCGGACCGGACTTCGGCGTGATGATACCATTCGCGCGCCACCGTCCTTCCACCCAATCCGTGTTGCGTCGACTGCTCCCGCTCGTTGTGCTGCCCTGCCTGCTCGCACTGGCGATACCGGCGCTGGCGGCGCCGAGGGCCGACGCGAAACCGGCCGGATATGCGGCGCGCAAGGACGTGCGTGCATTCATCGACGAGATGACCGCGGAGCATGGCTTCGACCGCGCGGTGCTCGCGCGTACGCTGGGCGAGGCGCGCTATCAGCGCGCGATCGTCACCGCGATGGATCGCCCGCTGCTGGAGCCGCCGAAGTGGTACTCCTACGCGCGTTCCTTTCTGGCGCCGGAGCGCGTGGCGGCCGGGGTCCGTTACTGGCGCGCGCATCAGGACGATCTCGCACGCGCCGAGGAACGCTACGGCGTGCCTCCGGAAATCGTCGTCGCGATACTCGGCGTCGAGACCTACTATGGGAAAAATGCCGGAAACTACCGCGTGCTCGACGCACTGACGACGCTCGCCTTCGACTATCCCCGCCGCGCGGCGTTCTTTCGCGGCGAATTGAAGCAGTTCCTGCTGCTTGCGCGCGAGCTTGGGATGTCCCCGCTCGCCGCGAAGGGGTCGTTCGCCGGAGCGATGGGCGTGCCCCAATTCATGCCCGGGAGCTATCGCAGCTATGCCGTGGATTTCGACGGCACCGGACATCCGGATCTCTGGCAGAGCCCGGCGGACATCGTTGCCAGCGTCGCCAATTACCTGGCGCGGCACGATTGGCAGCGGGGCGGAACCGTGCTGCTGCCGGCCGTGATTGCCGCCGACGCGCGCGCCGCGGCGTTGCGCAAGCTCGATGGCGGCCTTTCGGAGCGCCGCGCCACTGACGCGTGGGCGGCGGACGGCGTGACGCCGGCCGATCCGCTCGCGGGTCCTGCGGACGAGCCGGTCGGACTGCTGCTGCTCGAGGACGCAGCCGATGGCCTCGATGGCGCGACCTACTGGATCGCGTGCAACAACTTCTACGTCCTCACCCGCTACAACCGCAGCCGGCTCTATGCCGCCGCGGTGAACGCGCTCGCGACGGCGATCAAGGCGACGCGAAACGGCGTCCCGCGCTGAGACAGCGGGACACGCTGCACCCCGTCGCCGACTGCGCTCCTAGTGCAATTCGTTGATCCGGGCGAGCTTCGCCGCATATAGATCGTGGTCGCGGCGGGTCGTGCTGTTCTGCATCGCGAGCGTCAGGTGCGTGCGTGCCGGCTTGAGTTCTCCGAGGTTCAGGTAGGCGATGCCAAGCCAGAAATGGAACTCGTGGTAATCCGGGGCGCGCGCGACTTCGCGGGCGAACTCGTCTTTCGCGGTTTTCAAATCGCCTGCGCGCATTGCGGTCATCCCGCGATTGAAATGACTGAATGGCGGATCGGGATCCAGCTCCTGGAGCCGGACGGCCAGGCGCTGCGCCTCCTCGACGCGGCCCAGATCGTTCAGAACCGGTATCAGGTTGGACATCGCCTGCGTATTCCGGGGCTCGCGCTCGAGCAGGTGGCTCAGCACCTGTTCGGCTTGCTGTGGATTGCCGTGGTGGCGATAGATCGCCCCAAGCGTGTTGTACGCCATCAGGAACCCGGGGGTCCGCGCGACGGCCTCGCGCGCCCACCAGTACGCGTCGTCCGTCCGGCCGCCGGCAAGCGCCTCGACCGCCCGGTTGTTCATGTACATCGCGACGATGATCTCCTCGCCGATTTCTCGCGTGCGCACGGCACGCAGGTCGGTCGAGGGCAGGAAGTCGATCGTCATCGAGTCGCTTTCCTGTGGCTTGACCCCGACGCGATAGCCGACGCCGCCCTGGTCAGTCTTCCTCCGGCCGAGCGTCACGTTCACATGTCCGATCGAAAGCTGGATGTCGCCGGTGCGGGCCCAGGTGTCGTCGACGAACACCTTCTGATACGCGACCGTCAGCCCGAGCTCCTTGGCGAAGGCGGCGGTCATGATGACCAGCGACAGACAGTTGCCGGACCGCGCGGCGAAGGCCTGCGCGGCATTGCGGGTCATCTCGGTGTCGTATTCGAGCCTGAGCTGGCCATTGCTGTAGAGGGCGTCGATCAACGCCCGCTGGCGGCCCTTGATGCGCGCCGGTTCGGCGATCGCGACATCGATGTAGCGCTTCATCTCGTCGTTGAGCGCGAACAGGTCGCCGGCGCCGATGCGCTCCGTCGGCGCCGCAAACAACCGGTCGTGCAAGAGCTGCGCGTCACGCTGCGCGAGCGGCGCGACTGGAGCGGCCGCGCAGGCCGCGAGCAGCGAGGAAAGTAGCAGCACCATCCATCGATTCATCTGGCGCCTCCATTTCCAGCCAATTCCCGCAGCTATTCTACACCGCGCACGATTGCTAGCGCCCCGTCAGGCCGGGTTGCGCCAGCACATGCGCGACGAGTCCCCGCGTCGAGGCATCGGTCCCAGGGGGCAACACCGCAGCGCCGGCCAACGCCGCCACGATCGGCCCGGCGAGGGTCTTCCCGAGCTCGACCCCGAATTGGTCGAACGGGTTGATTCCATACAGCACCGCTTCGACGAAGGTTCGATGCTCGTAGAGTGCGAGCAGCTGGCCGAGCCGGTAGGAGCTGAGCTCGGGCATCAGCAGCATCGTCGACGCGCGGTTGCCCGGGCAGGTACGCGCGGCGACGGCGGCATCGAGATCGGCGGCCGTCATGCCTCGTGCCAGCAGTTCCGTGCGGATCGCTTCCGGGCTGCGCCCGACGAGCAGGGCCTGCGCCTGGGCGAGCGCATTCGCGATGAGCAGCGTCTGCTGGTTCGCCAGCGGATGCGTGGCCGTGATCGGCACGATGAACTCGACCGGCGCCTCGCGCGTGCCCTGATGGAGCCATTGGAAGAACGCGTGCTGGCCGTTGGTGCCGGCTTCACCCCAGAGCGCGGCTGACGTCGGCCCCGTCAGCGCGCCGCCATCGCGCCCGACGCGCTTGCCGTTGCTCTCCAGGACCAACTGCTGCAGATAGGCCGGAAGGCGGAACAACGCTTGCGCATAGGGAACGACGACACGCTCTGGGTGCCCCAGCTGCGTCGCGTTCCACCAGCCGACCAAGCCCAGCAGCACGGGCAGATTGCGCTCGAACGGCTCCTCGCGAAAATGCGTGTCGACACTCGCCGCGCCGGCCAGCAGCTTCTCGAAACGCTCAAAGCCCAGCTTGAGTGCGATCGGCAGCCCGGCCGGCGACCAGAGGGAGTAGCGCCCGCCGACCCAGTCCCACAACGGGAAGACGTCCGCGGAAGCCGTGCCGAACGCCCTTGCCGCCGCCGAATTGCCGGTGACCGCGACGAAGTGCGAGTTGACGTCCACGCCCTTGCCCAACGCGGCAACGAGCCACGCCTTTGCGCTCGCGGCGTTGGCGAGCGTTTCCTGCGTCGTGAACGTTTTCGACGTCACGATGAACAGCGTGGTCGCAGGGTCGAGCGGCGCCAGCGCGCGCGTGAGATGCTCCGGATCGACATTGGCCACGAACGAGACGTCCACGCCCTGCGTCTGCGGGCCCGTGCTGGCGCGCGCGCGCGGCGGTGGCGCCAGCGCCGAGCAGACGAGCAGCGGGCCGAGATCGGAGCCGCCGATGCCGAGATTGACGACGGCGCGGATGGGCCGTCCCGTGGCGCCGACGCGCAGGCCGGCCCGAACCTGCGCCGCCAGCGTGCGCATCCTCGACAGCGCGGCGCGGATGTCGGGGATGATGTCGTGACCGTCCACCAGGAGCGGCGCGTCGCCCGGCCGCCGCAACGCCGTGTGCAGTGCCGGGCGGCGCTCGGACTGGTTGACCTTCTCGCCGGCGAACAGTGCCGCGATCCAGCCGGGGAGCCCCGCCGCCATCGCCTGCGCGACGAGCAGCGGCAGTGTGTCCGCGCCGACCCGCTCCTTGGACAGGTCGACGAGCCAGCCGTCCCAGGCGAACGACAGCCGCGCAAACCGGTCGGGGTCGCGCGCGAAGAGCTCGGCGAGCGTGGTGCCGGCGAGCACTTGGCGTTGAGCGGCCAGATTGTCCGGGGGGGTGGCGGTCATCGTGCGGGGGCGGAGCAGACGGATACGACGCTGGGCAATGGCAGCCGCGGCAGGGCACGGCATCTCATTTTGCAGCATAGTCGAACCGGCGCGCAATGCAAATTGCCCGGACCGACGGGGTCGACCCGGCCGTCGAATCGCGTTGTGGCGGCGCCCTGGGCGGCCGGCAAGCGGGGACCGGGTTGCCGGAGGGCAGGGAATGCGCTGGGTTTGATCTGCATCAAATAAGAATAATTCGCATTCGTATTGACGTGAACGCGCGGCTCGCCCACAATCCCGGCTCGCGTACCATTTTTGGAGCTCGCCATGGCCTTTGCCCGACCCCCGCGTGCCGCGGCCCTGGCGGCGCTTGCCCTCTGTGTCGTTGCCGCGATGGCGCATGCGGCCGAGGAGCCCGTCCTCAATCTCTACTCGGCGCGCCATTACCAGACGGACGAAGCGCTGTACGAGAATTTCACCAAGGCGACCGGCATCAGGATCAACCGGATCGAGGCGGGCGACGAACAGCTGCTCGAGCGGATCAGGAGCGAAGGCGCGATGAGCCCCGCCGACATCCTGATGATCGTCGACGCCGCCCGGCTGTGGTCGGCGCAGCAGCAGGGCCTGTTCCAGCCGGTCAGATCGAATGTGCTTGCCGACCGGATCCCGGCGTCGATGCGCGATCCCGAAGGCAACTGGTTCGGGTTTTCGAGCCGCGCCCGCGTGATCGTCTACAACAGGGCGGCCATCAATCCGGCCGCCGTTCCGACTTACGAGTCGCTCGCCGACCCGAAGCACAAGGGCAAGGTGTGCACGCGCTCGGGCGGCCACCCGTACAACCTGTCCCTGGTGGCGGCGATGATCGCGCACAACGGCGAAGCGAGGACCGAAGAGTGGGCCAAGGCGGTCGTGGGCAACATGGCACGACCGCCGCGGGGCGGCGACACGGACCAGATCAAAGGGGTTGCCGTCGGGGAGTGCGCCATCGCCTTGTCCAATACCTACTATTACGTCCGGCTGCTGCGCTCGGCGAAGCCCGAGGAGCGGGAGTGGGCGGCGAAGACCGGCGTCGTCTGGCCGGACCAGTCAACCCATGGCACCCATGTCAACATCGCCGGGGCCGGCGTGTTGAAGAATGCGCCGCACCGCGAGAACGCGATCAGGTTCCTGGAGTATCTGGCGGGCGATTCTGCGCAGGCCTATTTCGCCAAAGGCAACAACGAATGGCCGGCGGTGAAGGGCGCGGTGGCGACGAATCCGGAGCTCGAGTCGCTGGGAGGGTTCAAGGCCGACCCGCTGCCGATCGCTACCCTCGGCAAGAATACTCCGGCGGCGCAGAAGCTGCTCGACCGCGCCGGGTGGAAGTGACGCAGCGCGCGATCAACGCGCCAGCACGACGATCGGCTTGATCTCCGGCACCGGCGCGTGCCGTCCGGCGGCCGTGCCCCGGCGCACGGCACGCGCCAGAAGCAGCAGCGGCAGGACGCCCACCGCGACGATCGCGAGCGAGGGCAGCGCCGCCTCGGCGAGCCGCTCATCCTGCGCCAGCGTGTACGTGCGCGTGGCCAGCGTGTCGAAATTGAACGGCCGCAGGACGAGTGTTGCGGGAAGTTCCTTCATGACGTCGACGAAGACCAGCAGCGCCGAAGCGGCGGCAGTCCGTGCGAGCAGCGGCGCATGGACGCGCAGCAGCGTCGCCATCGTGCCGGAGCCGAGCCCGCGTGCTGCGGCATCCATGTTGGGCGTGATGCGCGCGAACGCCGGCTCGATACCGTTCCAGGCCACGGCGAAGTAGCGGACGAGATAGGCGTAGATGAGTGCCGCGATCGTTCCGGTGAGCAGCAGCCCGGTCCGGATGCCGAATTCGCGCTGCATGAATTCGGCGAGCCAGCCATCCAGCGCACCCACCGGCAGCAGCACGCCGACCGCGAGCACGGAGCCCGGAACCGCGTAGCCCAGCGCGAGCAGGCGGCTGGTCCCCAGGGTAAGTGCGCCCGGGGCGAGCCGCACAGCATAGGCGACGACGATCGCGAACACCACGGCGAGGAAAGCCGCCACGCCGGAGACGCGAAAGCTGTTCCAGGCGAGTTCGCCGAACCGCGCGGCTCCGGGGAGGCCGGGCTCCGACAGGGCGAGCCGGCCGAGCAGCAGCAGTGGCAGCGCGAAGCCGATCACGATCGGCGCGACGCAGATGAGCGTTGCCATCCATGCACGCCAGCCCGACAGCGTTGGCTGCGGCGGCGGCTGCAGGCTGCGCATGCGGCTGCCGCGAGCCGTCCGCGCCGCGCCGCGCGACCATCGCTCGAGCAGCACGGCACCGACGACGAACGCCAGCAACGCCGCTGACAGCTGCGCCGCGGCGACCTTGTCACCGAGCGAGAACCAGGCGCGATAGATGCCGGTGGTGAAGGTGTCCACGGCGAAATAGGCGACGGTGCCGTAGTCCGCCAGCGTTTCCATCAAGGCCAGCGCAATGCCGCCGGCAATGGCCGGGCGCGCGAGCGGCAGGTCGACCCGCCAGAACGCCCGGCGGGCGTCGAGACCCAGCGTGCGGGCGGCTTCGATCAGCGAGGCCGGCCGCTCGAGGAAGGCGGTGCGCGCGAGCAGGTAGACGTACGGATACAGGACGGCGATGAACATCGCGGCGGCCCCACCCAGCGAGCGCACTTCGGGAAACCAGTAGTCGCCCTTCGACCAGTGGAAAGCGTGTCGGAGCGTGGTCTGCACCGGTCCCGCGTAATCGAGCCACTCCGTGTAGGCATAGGCCATGACGTACGCGGGCATCGCCAGCGGCAGCAGCAGCGCCCATTCGAAAAAGCGCGCGCCGGGAAACCGCCGGTTCGTGACCAGCCAGGCAGTGACGGTCCCGCCGAAGGCAACGCCGGCGCCGACCAGCACGACCAGGGCGAGCGTGTTGGCGACATATTCCGGCAGCACCGTTGCCACGAGGTGCCCCCAAACCTGGCCGTGCCCCGCCGCAAGCCCGAGGCCCAGCACGGCGACGACGGGCAGCGCGGCGAGTGCTGCGGCGGCCACCGCGGCGGCGACAAGAGGGGAGCGGTTACGCAAGGCGGCGTTCCGCGGCGCGATCCGCAGCCGCCGTCGCGACACACCGGGGACGATTCGATCGCTGCACCATCCGCCAATTATAGACACGCCGCAGAGTGGCGGCGGCGGCGGTTATAATCGCTGCGCTCCCATGCGTATCCTGCTTTCCAACGACGATGGCTACTTTGCCCCGGGCCTCGAGCGCCTTGCCGCAGCGCTGGCGCCTCGCGCCGAGATCACCGTCGTTGCGCCGGAAGCCGACCGCAGCGGCGCGTCGAATTCCCTGACGCTCGACCGGCCGCTGACGGTGCGGCGCGCGCCGAGCGGCTTCCTGTTCGTCAATGGCACCCCGACCGACTGCGTGCACCTGGCGGTCACCGGCCTGCTCGAGCGTCTGCCCGACCTCGTGATTTCGGGCATCAATCTTGGCGCGAACATGGGCGACGACACGATCTATTCGGGCACGGTGGCCGCCGCGACCGAGGGCTTTCTGCTCGGCATTCCATCGATCGCGATTTCGCTCGCCTCGAAGACGGCGACGCACTTCGAGACCGCCGCGGCGGTGGCGCTGGAACTCCTCGATCGACACGAGCGGCAACCTCTGGGCGCACGTCTGCTCAACGTCAACGTGCCGGACCTGCCGCGCGCGCTGCTGAAAGGCTTTCGCATCACCCGGCTCGGCCGTCGACACAAGGCCGAAGATGTCGTCGCGACGAAGAGTCCGCGTGGGGAGACGGTGTATTGGGTCGGGGCCGCCGGCGCCGCCGCGGACGCGGGTGAGGGCACCGATTTCCATGCGGTCGAGCAGGGTTTCGCGTCCGTGACGCCACTGCAGATCGATCTGACGAGCCACGACGAGCTGCCGCAGGTCGACGCGTGGCTCGCGACGTGATGAACGACCCCCACGCTCACTGCGTTCGCCGCCCCCCGCGCGGGCGCTGACGCCAACGAAGAGGAGCGCGATGGGCACGCTCAGCGAGAAGATGTCCGGGATCGGCATGACGTCCACGCGTACGCGGAACCGGATGGTCGACCGCCTGCGCGCGGACGGCATTCGCGACGAGCTCGTGCTGGAAGCGATGAACGCGACGCCGCGGCATATCTTCGTCGACGAGGCGCTCGCCATTCGCGCGTACGACGACACGCCGCTGCCGATCGGCAGCGGCCAGACGATCTCGCAGCCCTGGGTCGTCGCCCGGATGACCGAGCTTGCACGCGCCGGGCGCACGTTGGAGCGCGTGCTCGAGGTGGGCACGGGCTGCGGCTACCAGACTGCGGTGCTGGCCAGGATCGCCGGCGAGGTCTACACGGTCGAGCGCGTCGGTGCGCTGGTCGCGAAGGCGCGGCGCAACCTGCAGGCGCTCAAGGTGAAGAACGTGCGCCTCATGCACGGCGACGGCACGGCGGACCTGGGCGAAGACCTCCAGTTCGACGCGATCATCGTCACCGCGGGCACGACGCACGTGCCGGCTGGCCTCTACCGATACCTGAAACCCGGCGGTCGGATGGTGCTTCCGCTCGCGCAGCACGGCGAGCAAGGCGACGGTGTGCAACGCCTCACAGTGATCGACGCGACTCCCGACGGTTACCGGGAACAGACCTTCGATGCGGTAAGATTTGTGCCGTTGTTGCCGGGACTCGCCTGATGCCGCCTCCGGAGTCTTTTTCCTCGCCGGGTCGTTCCCGCGCGCCGCGGCTGCGCCGATTCGCCGCCGGTTTGCTGCTGCTGTGCCTTGCCGCCTGCGCGTCGCGTCAGCCGGCCCCGATCGAGGAGCGTTCGTCGCGTCCGCCGCCGCCGCCAGCCGCATCGGCGCCGGCGCAAACCGGCGCGGCGCCGAGGCCCGCGACCGAGCCTGACTGGCGGCCGAAGACCTACACGGTCAAGCGTGGCGACACTCTGTACGCGATCGCGCTCGACCACGGCCTCGACTATCGAGACCTCGCGGCGTGGAGCAACCTCGAGAACATCAATCTCATCCGCCCGGGTCAGGTGCTGCGCCTGGCGGCCCCCGCGGAGCCGGCCGTGGTCGCTGCGCCGGCAGTGCAGACGGCGCCGCTTAAGAGCGTGGCGCCGGTGGTGGCGGGCGACGCGAGCGCCGCGCCTTCCGCGCCTGTGGCCGCAGCCGGGATGCGCAACACGGAGAATTACAAAACCCAGCCCAAGCTGGTCAAGGAAGCCTATTCCGAGCAGGCGTTGCGCGACGTCCAGCGTGGCGCTGCGGCGGCCCCGCCGGCGGCCGTGGCGGCCGCTCCGCCCGCCGCCGTGATCCCGGCGGCGTCCCCCGAACCGCCGCCGGTGGTCGTCGCGCGCGTCGATCCCAAGCCTGCACCGGAGCCGGCGGACGGTGACGAGAAGGTCGACTGGTCCTGGCCCGCGAAAGGCAGGATCGTCACCGGTTTCTCGGAGGCGGCGAACCTGAAGGGCATCGACATCGCGGGCACGGCAGGACAGCCGGTTGCCGCCAGCGCGGGGGGCAAGGTCGTCTACGCGGGCACCGGCCTTCGCGGCTACGGCAAGCTCATCATCGTCAAGCACAACGCAATGTACCTGTCCGCCTACGCGCACAACAAGGAGATCCTGGTGAAGGAAGGCCAGCAGGTCGCCAAGGGCCAGAAGATTGCGGAGATGGGGAACACCGACGCCGACCAGGTCAAGCTGCATTTCGAGATCCGCCGGCACGGCAAGCCCGTCGATCCGCTCCGGCATCTGCCGCCGGCATGAGCGTTATGCGGCGCGTTCACGACGACGCCGACCTGGAACTACCCGGGTTCGCGCCAGCGGACGACACGGTGCCGTGCCACGTCGCGACCGCTGTCGGCGACGACCCGCCGGCGCCACGGCCCGAGCCGGATCACTGGACGCTGGAACTGCCGCTGTCGGCACCGGAGCCGGGGCTCGGCGCCGACATCGTCAACGATGTCACGCAGCTCTATCTCAATGAAATCGCCCAGCACGCACTGTTGTCCGCGTCCGACGAGCTCGCGCTCGCCCGCGCGACGGCAATAGGTGATTTTGCGGCGCGGCAACGTCTGCTCGAGCACAACCTGCGGCTCGTCGTCAGCATTGCGAAGCACTACACCAACCGCGGCCTCGCGCTCCCGGATCTGATCGAGGAAGGCAATCTCGGCCTGATGCACGCGCTCGACAAGTTCGATGCCGAGCGCGGCTTCCGGTTCTCGACCTATGCCACCTGGTGGATCCGCCAGGCGGTCGAGCGCGCGATCATGAATCAGTCGCGGACCATTCGCCTCCCGGCGCACGTCGTCAAGGAGCTGAACGTGGTGCTGCGTGCGCTGCGGCATCTGGAAATGCACGGCCAGCCGGATGGCCGCGACGTGGCGCTCGAAGACGTCGCCCATCTGCTCGGCAAGTCCGTCGAGCAGGTGCGCAAGTTATTGCGTTACAACGAACGCATGACCTCGCTCGACGCGCCGCTGCACCGCGATGGGGGCGTATCGATAGGCGACGGTCTCATCGATGACGACACGCTGTCGCCCGAGCTCGTGCTGCACAACACCGAGATCGAGGCCTGGGTGCGCCGGTGGCTCGCCGAGCTCAACGAGCGGCAGCGCACGGTGATCGAGCGCCGCTACGGACTGAACGAGCGTGAAGTGGCCACACTGGAAGAGCTCGCGCGTGAGATCGGGGTCACGCGCGAGCGGGTCCGGCAGATCCAGGCGGAGGCGCTCGACAAGCTGCGCGCGCGCCTGAAACGCCGGGGGCTCGATCGCGACGCGCTGCTGTGAGTTGAACGGCCCCCACGCTCACTGCGTTCGCTGCCCCCCGCGGGGGCAGTCAGTGC
>CAYGYQ010000001.1:66600-73297 GCA_964354035.1 uncultured Bordetella sp. | reverse complement strand
AGCCTGGCGAGCGTGAACTCGATGTGCTTGCAAGTGCCCAGATGATTGGTTGCGAAGTCCGGACAGGCGCAGAAGTTCTGCCCAGGGGCGCGGCCGCGGATCGCCACCCGGTAGCGCGCGCCGCTTGTGGGGTTGTGCACACGGAAGTCGGAGAACACCGGGTGGGCGCCGAGATTCTCCAGGCCGAATTGCTGCTCGCGCCCGAACTGGCGGCGCAACGCCGACTGCCAGTCCGCGACCTCAAGATCGAGAGGGCGGCGCGTACGCGAAAGGCGCGGTTCGGCAGGGTGGGCAGCTTTGCCGGATTTGACCTTCGAAACAGGTTTGCGTGCAGAGCGGGGCGGCATGGTCGGGACGTGGCGCTGAAAGGGTTGTCATTCTGACATGCGCGGGTAGCGCAGCGTACGCGCAGGGGACTTACTCCGCTTGCGCCAACGCCGCCCACAATCGCGCGTACACGGACCGCTACGACCTCGAAGTGACTCAGCTTGCCGGCGGCAACGCGACGTTTCAGTTCGCGTACTCGGAGAACCTCACGTGCACGTTATCCGGGATGCTCGAGCAGCATGGTCTGCAATACCGGATTCCGACGGCGACCTACCGGTGCTCGGACGGCGTCAATACCGCAGCGACGCTGTCCGAGATCAGGGCGACCGCACAGGGAATCGAGGGCCGCATCAGCGCCGTTTCGTCGGCCGGAGCATGCCGGGAGGACGCGGCGTTCTCCGCGGTGTTGCAATGACGGCACGTGACTGCGGCCATGGCGATGCTTGCGCACGGCCGCTCGGGAAGCATTCTGCGGCACGCCGAGTCGCGCGGAGGCGCTGTCCGTCTCAATCCTTCAGCCAGATCGTGATCTCGTGGACCGACTCCTTGCCCGGCTCGGTGCGATAGCCATACCCGTTGCGCTCGAGGATCCTGAAGAGCGGCGTCGGGTGGCAATCGATGATGACCTTGAGGCGATCGCCGGTCTGGAAATCACCAATTGTCTCCAGCACGAGCTCGAGCGGCTGCGGGGGCTCCATCCCGCGCACGTCAAGCGTGACTTCGCGGGCCATCATCACCCTCCCTGCAACGACCAGCGTTCCGCTTCGGCAATCATCGGATCATTGTGGGAGCGCAGCCGCACCTCGCTCCTTGACACGCATCAAGAGAAGAAAGGGAAGAACGGGGCAGTAAACGGGTAGGGGCAGACCACGTCTGCAGACGTGGTCTGCCCCCCCTGCAGCACCCTACCGCAGCGCGTGTGCGACGTTGAGCGCCGCGGCAAGAACCAGCACGGCGCCCCCCTGATGCGCGGCTGCGAGAGGTATTGGAACGACCAGGAGCAGCGTGGCGATTCCCAGCGCGATCTGCATCGCGACTGACGCGACGAGCAGATGGCCGCCCCAGCGCGCTCGCGATGGCAGGCCGCTCGTCGTTCGTAGCTTCCACCACAGCAGCGGCACGACGACAGCGAGCAGCCATGCGATGGCCCGGTGGTTGAATTGCACGGTGGCCATGTTCCAGAAAAAATTGCGCCACCACGGCTCGAGCATCAAGATTTCGGGCGGTATCAGATGGCCGTTCATGAGCGGAAAGGTGTTGTACGCCAAGCCGGCGCGGATGCCGGCGACGAATCCTCCGGAAAGCGCCATCGCGAAGACGAGCGCGGCGACGCCGATCGCCCAGGCCCGCACCGACCGCTGCGACGCCGAGGTCAGCGTTGCCGGGCGCGGATGCACGAGCGAGAGCCCGATCCAGAACATCGCCGCGAAGATCGCCAGCGCGAGGCCGAGATGCGCGGTGAGCCGGAACTGCGACACCCGCGGATTGTCGACGAGCCCGCTTTGCACCATGTACCAGCCCATCGCCCCCTGCAGGCCGCCCAGCACGAAGATGCCGAAGAGCTTCCAGGCATAACCCGGCGGAACGTCGCGGCGCGCGACGAACCAGAGCAGCGGGACGAGGAAGACGATGCCGATCAGGCGCCCGAGCAACCGGTGGAAGTACTCCCACCAGAAGATGCCCTTGAACCCGGCGAGGCTCATGCCCTGGTTCACCTGCCGGTATTCGGGGGTCAGCCGGTATTTCTCGAACGTCTGCTGCCACTCCGCTTCGGACATTGGCGGCAGCGTGCCGACGATCGGCTGCCATTCGACGATCGACAGGCCCGAGTGCGTGAGCCGCGTCACGCCGCCCACGACAACCATCGCGAACACCAGCGCGCAGCACACGAACAGCCACGTCGCAACGCCGCGGCTTGCGTCCCGGCGCGCGGTTGCCGTGGAGAACGATGCCTCAGCGGACATGGCGTCCATTCTGCTACGGCGCAGCGCGGTCGAGGGTGCGCACCGCGTCGGCGATGTCCTGGCTCATGCGCCCCAAGGCGCGGCTGTGCGCGGCGGCAAGTGCGTCGTAACCCTTGTCGCTGGCGGGCTCGCGCACGGTCGTGCGTCCCGTCTCGGCCCTGCCGTCCCGGGTGCGCCGCACGAGCCACGCGGCATTGAGCGTCGCGGCCTCGCCCGGCGCCGACTCGAAGCTCTGCACCTCGATCGCCACCCGGAAATCGGCCTCGGCGTTGAGCGACTGCTGAAACTGCGACACGCGCGGCGTTCCCAGCAGCAGGCCGAGGTTCTCCGCGACGACGCGCGAGATGTTGTTCGACAACGGCGACGCCCAGCGGCTGAACTCGTCGATCGACACCTGGTTCGGGCCCGTGCGCACGACGATCTGCGGCAGGTCGACGAGCGCCGGAATCGACACCGGTCCGACGACCACGGACAGCTTCGACGTCGTCGTGCCGGAGGGCGCCGTGGGACTCAGCGTATAAAAGCGCGACGGCGGCGTGGAGGCGCACGCCGCGGCGACGGCCACGACGACGCACAGCGCGGCACCGGAGGCGATGCGAGGCATCAGGGTTTCTCCATTGGCTTGCCCCGGAGCAGCGTGTCGGGGTGACGTTCGAGGTAGTCGACGAGCACGCGGACACTCCGCGCTGCCCGCGTGATCTCCTGCAGCATGTCGCGCAGGTCCTGCGGCGCCGGCGAGTCCTTGCTGAAGAGCGTCGTGTCGGCATTCCTGACCACCCGGTCGGCGTCAGCGATGGCCCGGCGCAGCTCCTCGAGCGTCTTCGTGCCCTCCGGCACCCATTGCGCATCCACGCGATTGACGAGCGTGCGCGCATCCTTGAGCGTCGTGTCGAGCGTCCCGAGCGCGGTCCTCACGTCGGCGCCGATCGCGTCGAGCGGCAACCGGTCGATCTTGGTGAGAATGCTGCCGAGCTTTGCCTCGATGCTCGCGAGGCTTCCCGGCACCACCGGCAGCTCCAGCGGTTCCTTCGTCCAGTCGAGCTTCACCTTCGGCGCGTTCGGAAAATACTCGAACGCGACGTAGAGCTCGCCGGTGATGAGACTGCCGGTGCGAAGCTGCGCGCGCAGCCCTTGCTCGTCCACGACCTTGCGCAAATTGCGCATTCGCGCGGCGGAGGTCATTTCCCCCATGGACTTGCCCATGCGGGCGCGCTCGTCCGTGGGCAGTTGCGCGTTCAGGCGTTCGGGAAAGAACGTGATGAGCACGCGCGGGTGGAAGACCTGCCTCTGGCGATCGAAAGCGAGCCCCACATCGGTGACCTCGCCGACCTGCAGACCGAACAGCGTCACCGGCGCCCCCGTCGACAACCCGCGGACCGACTCGTTGAAATTGAGCACATACCGCCGCTCGACCGGGTCCGGCTCCTTCATTGCGACGCCCCGGTAGCGATAAAGCGTGAACACCATGTTGGCGGGAGCCGGCTGCCCGCGGGTGAGGAACTCGGGCACGTCGAAGGCCACGCCTCCCGCGATCAGCGCAGCGAGCGATTCCGTGCGCACTCGCAACCCGTCGGCGTCGAGCGTCACGTTGACCCCACTGACGTTCCAGAAACGGGTCTCCGTCGAAACGTACTTGTCGTACGGCGCATGGACGAAGATCGAGACGTCGACCGACTGGCCGCCGGGCGTAAGCCCGAAGCCCGTCACCTGACCGACGTTGAGGCGCCGGTAATAGACCGGTGTGCCGACACCGAGCGACCCGAGTGTGGGGGTCTTCAGCACGAACTGCCGGCCGGGCTGGTCGGTGATGATCGGCGCTTCGTCGAGCGCGAAGAAGAGGGATTGGCTGTCGCTCGATTTGCCGGCCTGGAAGCCGATGTAATTGCCCGAGAGCAGCGTGCTCAGTCCCGACACGCCGGAAAGCGAAATGCGCGGCTCGACGATCCAGAACTTCGCGTCCGCGACGATGAGACCCGCGGCATGCTTCGCGATCTTGGCCTTGACCAGCACCTTGGTGTAGTCCTCGGACAATTCCACCGTTGACACGATGCCGATGCGCACGTCCTTGTACCGGATGAACGTCTTACCGGCCTCGATCCCCTCCGCGTCCTTGAACACGATGGTGATCGTGGGACCTTCGCTCCTTACCCGCTGGACGGCAATGCCGATGGCCACCAGCGCGGCCAGCAGCGGGATGATCCAGATGATCGAGATCCGCAGGCGCTTCTTCCGCGTGACCACGGCCTGGGGCAGGCGGTCGAGATCGGGCTCGTCAGCCATGGTCGGCCGGCTGCGGCTCGCCGGCATCCCAGATGAGGCGGGGATCGAAGGCTTCCGCCGCGAGCATCGTCAGCACCACGACGGCGGCGAAGAACAGCACGCCGGCACCGGGCGCCACCGAGGTCAGCGGCTGGAGCTGGACCAGCGCGACGGTGAACGCGGCGACGAACACGTCCAGCATCGACCAGCGGCCGATGATCTCGACGATGCGATAGAGCCGGGTGCGCTCCTGGTTGTTGGCGATCGACCCGCGCTGGACCGTGAGCAGCAGATAGGCGAGCGCGGCGAGCTTGCCGAGCGGAATCATCACGCTCGCCACCAGCACGATGAGGGCAAGCGGCCACGAGCCCGACGTATAGAGAAACGCCACGCCACTCAGGATCGTGTCGGGCTCCTCCTCCCCCAGCGTGGTCGTCGTGAACACGGGCAAGGCGTTCGCCGGGATGTAGCAGATCGCAGCGGCGACGATCAGCGCCCACGTGGTTTCGATCGACCGGTGGCGGCGGAACTCGAGCTTTTCGCCGCAGCGACGGCAGTACCCCGGAGCATTCCTCGCCGCCGGGCGCGACAGGAGCTGGCAGGCCTCGCACGATACGAGCCCGGCGCGCGCCGCGGTATGCGCCCCGGTTGTCATCGTCTCGCATCCGCGACGTGTACACCGTCCGGCGGGTGCCGCGACGTCGTGCCGTCGACCCACTCGACCCGGTCCCAGAGCTCGCGGGCATCGAAGGTGACCAGGATCGCCGGGATGAACACCATCAGCGCAAATACCGCGTACATGCCGATGCCCACTTCCACCGCAGCGACCTCGGCAATCTTGATCAGCGCCACCATGATGCCCAGCATCATCACCTCGAGCATCGACCACATTTCGAAATGGTGGGCCCAGCGCAGCATCTCGGCGACCCAATGCGGCGGCGGCGTGCGCCGCGCCGCGATGAGCAGGATCAGCATGAAAGCGAGGAACGCCCCCGGCGCGAGCACCGCGCAGAAGGCGATGAGCGCGCCGACGATCGGCTCGCCCTCCATCCACATCTGGTAGGCGCCGCCGGCGATGGTCGTGCTCGTGGTCCGCCCGACGGCCGACAGGTCCATCAGGGGCATCACGTTGGCGATGACGAAGGTGATCGCCGCCGCGAGCGCCAGCGCCAGCGGAAGGTCGCGCGGGCCGGCGGAGCGGCTCGCAAGCACATGGCCACACCGAAGGCAGCGCGCCTTCGATCCCTGCTGCAGCGGCGGAACGCGCTGCAGGAGATCGCAGTCGGGACAGGCAAACGACGATGGTCCCACTAGAGCATTCACGGCCTCGCTCCGATACGATTCAGCAGAAGGCACAGGCGTGCAATCGGCAAGCCGCCGCCACTGGCTGCACAGTCGTGCCACATGGTAGTTGACGGGAGCAAGTCCGTGCAAGCGCTCGCCATATCTCAGAATCCGTGGCTTCGCGATGCCGCGCGACGGATCCCGTTCCCTCGACAGGAACCAGGGCGCACTTGCTCGGAGTGACGTTCGCTCCGATGCCGGGTTCACGCGAGATCGTCACCCTGCCAGCCGCCGCTGCCGGCAACCGTGCTCCATAATGCGGCCACGGCGGTGGTCGGCGCGACGCTCGTATGCCTGGTGCCGCGAACGGGAAGAGAATGAAAGAATCCTGTGTTTCCTGCATGTTGGGTTGTTTACTGGCGCTGACCTCGATCGGCGCTCTGGCCGCACAGAGCACTTCGCCGGCAACGACGGGAGTGGCAATTCCTGCGGCTGCGGAGAAGAGCGGGCTCGAAGTGCTGAAGGGCGCGTGGGTTCGACCCGACGGCGGCTACACGATCGCAATCAAGAGCATCGGCCCCAATGGCGCGCTCGAGGCGATGTACTTCAATCCGAATCAGCTTCCGTTTGCGAAGGCACAGGCAACACGGGAAGGCGCGGCCCTGCGCGTCTTCCTGGAATTGCAGGCAGGCGGCTACGGCGGTTCGACTTACGATCTCACCTACGATCCCGCTAGCGACCGGCTCAAGGGAATCTACTACCAGGCCGTCGCGAAACAGAAGTTCGAGGTCTACTTTGCGCGGAAGTGAGACGGGGTACCACTCCGCCCTGCCTTTGAATCGCAATCCGGGAAAGGGTCATGG
>CAYGYQ010000001.1:0-66500 GCA_964354035.1 uncultured Bordetella sp. | reverse complement strand
GCCGGAAATTTGAGGCTGAACCGTTTTGTCTCTGCTTGGAAATTGAGCCTGGCTCGTATAACCGGCTCATTTTCCATGCAATGTGGAAACTGCAACCAGGAGTGATATCGGAAACCCGATTACGATAGATGTGGCGAATGCAATCTGATAAAACGGGTCCAGGTAGCCGAGTTGAAAATAGGAAATCGCTTGGACTAATAGTGACGCGGCCAATGTCGCGACAATTGCTGATATCACTCGCCGTTTAGTCTTTCGCGCAAGCAATATCGAACCACCTACGAGAGACGCAAGGAAGATGGCGACCCCTAGAACCGCGAAGTAGTCCATTGTCGTTACCTCGAACAGTTCGGACCATTGCACTTCTTACGAGCATCCTGGAATGCGGGCTGACCCTTGGAAACGACCGCATCACAGTACTTTTGGGCAGTCCATTCACAGAAACGCTTTACAACACCATATCGGTGGCAACGACTTTTTATGCATCCACAAAAGCGATCATCGCAATCCGCTCGCGTAGGCATGCTCCAGCAGTTGTCGTAGCAATTATCATGGTTCCGGCAACATGAGCTGAAGGGGAGAAAGAAAGGGTTATCCGGTACGAGTCCTTCGAGAAACCCAGAGCCACAAGTGTCTAGACCGAAGAAATCATGCTTCACAACTGCGCTGTTTAACGCGTAAGCGAAGGTGTTAACTCCCCCATCTAACCCAATCGGATCGCTCTCCACATACCTCCCGACGCTCGGATCGTAATCTCGGAAGTAGTTGTAGTGCAGCCCCGTCTCGGCATCGTGGTACTGCCCCGGGAACCGCAGGTTGAACGAGAACACGCCAAGCCCGCTCGGGTTCTCATTCGCCGCACCGGCGCCGAACGTGTCCAACTTCCATTCCCACACGATCTGATTCGCCTGATTGGTCACAACACGTGGTGTGTTCAGATGATCGGTGTAGATCGGGTAGACCGCGATGCCGCCTCCTGCGCCGGGCCGCACGTTCGCCACCGGCGTGTCGCCGAGGTAGACGAGCTCCTGGCGCGCCGCACCTGCGCCATCGTACTCGCCGAGCAGCCGCCCCTGCTCGTCGTAGACGAAGTACGTTGTCCCACCGGGGCCGCTCTTCAACACCCGCTGCCCCAGGCCGTTGATCGCGTAGCGATAGCCGCTGCTCGTCTGCGTCAGCCGGCCGCGCCCGTCGTAGGTAAACGCGACGCTGCCGTTGCTGGTAAGATTGCCCATCGCGTCATAGGTGAAACTTCTGCTCGCCGCGCCGGTCAGCGCCTGCAATCGGTTCGACGCCGCGAAGTAGCCGTAGTTGGTGAGCGCACCGGTGCGCGTTTCCTGTTTGCGATTGCCGTTGCCGTCGTAGGCGTAAGCGAGGGTCTCGCCCTGCGGCAGCGCCGCCGTGGTCAGGCGGTTCAGGCTGTCGTAGCCGAACGACCAGCTCTCGCTCCCGAAGGCCGCCGTGTCCGGCCCCAGCGTCAGCGACACGATCCGGCCGTCCAAATCGGCGGCGCGCCGATATTGCTGTCCGTTGGCCCAGGTCCAGCCCTGCACCGCTCCAAACGGCAAGTACGTCGCGCCGCTCAGCACCATCTGGCCTCCGATCGCAACGCCGCTCACCCGCCCCTGCGCATCGAAAGCGTAACTCAACACCCGTCCTGAGGGATAGGTGATGCCTGTCATCCGGCCCGCTGCGTGCTGGTAACTGACCGCGAAGCTCCTGGTCGACGCGTCGCTGCCCACCGCCTGCGTCTTGCGCAGCACCCGCCCCCACGCATCGTAGGCGTAGGTCGTGCTTCCCGATGGATCGGTGACCCTGGTCAGCCGTCCGCTGGCAAATGCGCCCCCGGTCGCGGCGCTGTCGTACTCGAGCGCAACGCTGCCGCCGGCGAAGGTGGCCAGTGTCTGACGATTGAGTGCGTCATAGACGTAGCTGGTTGCCATCCCGCGCGCATCGGTCGCTCCGACGACGTTGCCGGCGGCATCAGGCACGTAGGTCGCGACGCCCGTGTCCGGACTCGCCAGCTGCGTGAGATTGCCGAGCCCGTCGTAGGTGTACGTCGTCGTGAGGCTGATCGGATCCTGGACCGATACCAGACGATCCTTCGCGTCGTAGCCGTACCGGGTGATGCCACCCGTCGCGTCGGTGACGTTCAGCAGGCGATTCAACGCATCGTAATTGAGCGCGGTGGTCCGGGTCAGCGGATCGATGCTCGATTTCAGATTCCCGTTGCCGTCGTACAGGTACGCGGATTTCTGTCCTGCCGCACCGATGTCGTTGTAGAGCCGGTTCAGCGCATCGTAGATCCGCCGCTGGGTCCGCACCAGGCGATCCGCCGGATCGAACACATCCTCCTTGATCCGGTTGCCCATGGCATCCAGCGTGTACTGGATCACGTTGTCGAGCCCGTCGGTGATTTCCGTCAGACGATGCGCTGCATCGTACTGATAGCGCAGGAAGCTCCCGTCGGGCATCGTGGCCCGGACGAGCTGCCCCGCGTTGTCGTATTCGAAGGTCGTAGTCTCGACTGGTGCGTTCCCGGCGTTGACGCTGCGCATCCTGAGCCGGCCGCGAACGTCGTAGCTCAGCGCCGTCACCACGCCGTTGGGATCGGTGATGCGGGTCGGCTGGCCGTCGGCATCGTATGCATCGAACGTCGTGCGGTGACCCGCCGCATTGACGGTCGTCTTCACGTTGCCGCGGCACCCGCTGCAAGGATCCGTTGCGTCGTAATACGCATATGTCGTGACGTCGTTCACGTCGGTCCGCGGCCCGTCGACCGTCAGCACCTGGCCGATCGCGCTGTAGGTCATGTTCCATTGCCGTGTCCTGCCACCGGCGCTTGTCGTCTTCTGCAGCAGGTTTCCCTGCGCGTCGTAGGCGAAGTCCGTCATCTCGCTGCCGCCGCCGACGCCGGACGGCGCGACGATCTTCACCGGCAGCCGCAGGACAGGATGCCACTGCGTCGTGATCGTGCGGGCCAGCGGAGTTCCGTACGCTTCCGTGCGCGAGAGTTCCAGGTTCCGCGCGGGATCGTAGGCGTAGATCGTTTGATTCCGATTGACGTCGGTGCGGGACGCAACATTGCCATTGGCATCGAAAGTAGCCATGACGTTCCCGGTGATATCGGTCGCGCGCTTGATGCGCGCCACGCCGCCGACGACCTGATAGTAATAGGTCCGGGCGGTCCCGAACGCGTCCGTGACACCCGTCGAACCTTCGTTGGCCGTTGACGAGTACGAGCCATAGTAAAGCGTCACCGCTTCGGCACCACCGGCATGTTGCGACGCATTGGCGCGTCCCGATCCGTCGTAGCCCCAGGTCGCGAAGCGGTTCCCGTTTTCGTCGGTGATCCCGGTCAGCGCGTGCCGGAAGCCGATGTTCTCGTAGTGATAGGTCCGGACCGTGTTGTCGGGATACGTGACGGAGGTGAAACGGCCCGCGGCGTCGTAACCGTAGACGTACACGCGATTGCCCGGCGCGACGAAGCCGCCGAGGCGGCCCGACGCGTCGTAGGTGAAGGTCAACGAGCCGCCGAATGCGTCGGTGACGGTGGCGAGCGGGCCGCTCGCCATGTAGGCCAATGTATAGGTCTGCCCGGTGCGCAGCGCGATCGAAAGCAACCGGCCTGCGGCATCATAGGTCTCGACGTCGGTGTTCGCGGTCGTAAGTCGCCATCCTGTCACCGCGCCTGTGGCATCGGTCAGACGCTGTAGCAGTGCGGACGCCCCTCCCTGGTTGTTCTGCAGCTCCCGCCCCGCGGGACCGAATGCCTGCAGTGAGCCGTCGGCACGCTGCGCGTAGGCGAGGACGTTGCCGGTCACCGGCGGGACGAGAATGCGCCGGTCCCAGGTCGTGCGCCACACGTCGCCCGCCGTCTCCGCCGCCACGGCGAACCGGAAGTACCCCCCACTGTTGTAGTGACGCTCGACCTCGAGGCCACCGGGCGTGCGCGAACGGTAATCCACTTCGCGCTGGGACTTGCAGCCGTCGAGAAGTGTGATCGGGTTGCCGACACTGGCGCGCTCCGTGCACTCCGGCGGCAACTTCCAGCATTCGAGGTCGCCGTTCGCTTTTGTCCGTCCGTTGTAGGTCCTGGGGCACGCGATGCCCCGCCATTTTCCGGCGTAGACGACCTCCGTCCACGCCTGATTGCAGCCGGTGGAACTGGGCGTCAATCCGGTGAAACTGAGTTTTCGGAAATCACGGATCAGACTGCCGTTCCTGACGAGCGGCGCTCCGGTCCAGCACAGGATGTTGGACGGAATCGTCTGGCCCCAGCCCGTATCGGTCACTGCGATCTGGCATGCGTTGTGGACGATCTGCTCGAAAGCCGTCGACACGGGAACGATGTCCGGATCAAAGATCGGCTTCCCGTCCCGCACCTTGGTCCATGCGGCCTCGCGCGAGAGGAACGTTCCGGCCATGTCGCAGACGTTGTAGTTCCACATGTGCGCATCGACCGCGGCGCCCGGCGGATCGGCAACATGCGTTGGTTCGGTGCACAGCGCAACCCCGCCGTCGGCTACGCAGCGCAGGTCGACCGTTTGGGCGTCGGCCATGGTGCAGGCGATCACGCCGGCCACCAGGACATGCACGCAATGCCAGCGAAGTTTTGTCGTCATTGCACCCTCTTCAGGTAATCCGGTGGCAGTCAGCGCGCGACGAGCGTCAGGGTCGTGTTCAGCGTTGCTCCAGCCACGGGGTCGATGAACACCGTGTAATTGCCGGTGACCGGCAACGCGGGAAGGTCGTAGCTCCCCGCCGCTCCGTGCACGATCCAGGCGGTCCCCAGCGTGGAACCGCTTGGCGTGGTGACGTACGCGGGTGCCCTGCCGGACGGCCCGGGGATCGCGGCGACCGACCAGGAGAGGCGAAGCGTCTGCCCCGCGGTGCCGGCGATCATGAGGCGCGCATTGCGGCCCGGCCGATCGAGGGGAACCTGCAGTGCAGGGCCGCCGGGGACCAGCGATCCGCCCAAGTCCGATGACAGCGTGACGCGCAACCCGCCCGTCGCGCCCGCGGACGGACGCACCACGATCCCGTAGGTGCCCGCGCTCTGCGGGTTGAGATTGCCGCCGCATCCGCCGGTCGCCGCGGCGCACGTAAAGGCGGTGAGCTGCGCCCCATTCGGTCCGTAGACGTATACCGTCGCATCGACCTTCGGATTCAACGCCATATTGCTGACGCCGAGCCCGAGGTTCTGGCCTTCCGTTCCGGCAAACGTGTAGCGTGCGCTTCCACCGGGAAGGCCGATCGCCGCGTCGGATGTCGGACCATCGACGGCAAGGCTCTGCCCGGGGTCGAGCAGCACCTCCATCGATGCGGTGGCTGCCCCCTTGGCGGCCGCTTCGGGCTCCAGAAAGACCGTGTACGTTCCAGTGACCGGCAGTGGTGGTGCGACCAGAATCTGCCCGGCGCCGGTCAGGTGGGAGTAGGTCAGCCACGAGCCATCGGGCTTGCTGATCGTGATGAAAAGCCCCTGCGCCGCGGGGTTCGTCACGACGTCGCGCACCTGGAGTGCGATCGGCGCACCGGCGGCCCCCGGGAAGGTGAGTCGCGCATTCTGGCCGGGACGCGCCAGCGTCAGTCGGAACGGCGTGCCACTGGCCAAGGTCCCGGCAGCATCGCGCGAGAGCCACGCCTGCAGCGATCCCGTCGCGCCGTTTGCCGGCTGCACGATGACGCTGTAAGTGCCGGTGACGGGAAGATTTGGGAGATTGGCCGCGCATTGGGTGCCGTCGACGCGGCAACTGATCGACGCAAGCAAACCGGCATCCGGCTTGTACACCACAATGCTCGCGGACGTAACCGACGTCGGGCTGAGGACGAGCCCCGTGATGCCGAGCCCCAGATTCTGTCCGGCAACTCCGGCAATGTTGAGCCGCGCACCCTCGCCGGGATTCGCGAGTGCAAGGTCGATGGCTCCCCCGTCGACCGGCAAGGCAACCCCCGCAAGAAACCCGAACTTGAAGGCGGACTGCGTCGTGGTGGTGTTCGCCGCAAAAACCACGGCATGCGTGCCCGTCAGCGTGAACGGAGGCAGTTGCGTCGTGGAGCCGAGCCCGCTTGCGTTCCCGACTCGGAACGTGGTGCCATTCGGAAAGGCGATCGTGTAGTCGAGCCGACCGCCGGCGGGAACGGTGGTCAAGCCCGACACCATCAGCGTTTTCTGCTCGCCGGCCACCGCCGCGATCAGCGCGCGCGTGGCTTGCCCGGCACTCCGAGCGACCGCCAGTGTCGTCCCGTCGGCGGGGACGAAAACGTCGCTCTCGAGCCTGACATCGAGCGCGACCTGCGCGATGCCCGTGGCGAGCAGCATCGTATAGGTGCCGGCAGCGGGCAACGCCGGCAAATGGATCGAGAGACTTGCGGCCGACAGCTTGCCGCTCACCAGCTGGGTGTTGTCCGGCTTGTAGATGGTGTATGCAATCGTCGCGCTCGCCGGATTGACCGCGAAGTTGCGAAACTGGAGGGTGAGCCAGTCGCCCGCGCTGCCATCGAACAGAACGGCTCCATATTTGCCGGCCGCAAAAAGGCCGAGGCCTTGCTCCTGCCCGTTCGCGGAAAGCCTGGTCGCAGTGATGATGTCGCTCGCGGCGATCGATGCGGGCGGCACGACGAAATCCACGGCGCTGACGGCGCTGCCCGCAGCAGTGGCGACGCGGATCCTGCCGGAGCCAGTGGCGGCCGGGACGGCGAACGCAAGCTGCGTCGGCGTGATCGACGTCGGGGTCGCGGCATGCTGATTCAGCTTGACCGTCGTGGCGCCAGGCGCGGCATTGAAGTTGGATCCGCTGACGGTCACTGCCGTACCCGGCGGGCCCGCCGCCGGCGTGAATCCGGTGATCGTCGGGATGCCCGGCGCGGTGACGACGAAATCCTGGGCGCTGGTCGCGGTGTTGCCGCCGGCCGTCACCGCGACCTTTCCTGTGGCGGCACCCGCCGGAACCGCCACGGTGAGCGTGGTGACCGCGGCGGCAACGACCGTTCCGGCCACACCATTGAACGTGACCGCGTTGGTGGTCGGCGTCGTGCCGAAGCCGGTCCCGGTGATCGTGACCAGGGTTCCCGTTGGACCGGAGAGTGGCGCGAAGCCTGCGATCGTGATCGGCGACGGGTTGACCCGTCGAATGGCAACGATGTTGCCGGCAGCGTCGTGCGTGTATTGCACGACATTCGATGCCGCATGCACCGCGCCAATGACCGCGAGGCACGCGACCAGGACCCACCGCCCGAGCGAGCGCAGGCGTTGGCGAAGAAGCGCAGCACGCGGCTCCGTGACGTCGTGACGTCCGGGCGCATGCTCCGGTGTACTCGATACCCGAGTTTCGTGTAGGCAGGCCAACGTTTCCTCCCCGGTCGTGCGCTGATTGCACAGCGACTGCATCGCGCCAACGCTCGCTGGTCGAGCTTGTTCACGTTTGGCGCGACCGCACGTTAGGATGGGTCGCAGCGACGCGCACCTGTAGGAAACGACAGGTGGCGGCAGCAGACAGGCTCTCCACGCTCTGGCGAGCGGCGATGGATTAGGCCAAAAGGCTTAGCGGAAAAACGACAGACGCGATCGGACGAACGCCAACCTCAACCACGCACCTCGATCGCGGGCACGTGCATGCGCAGGAGCGCAACGAGTGCCGGCTCGATCGTGGCTCCGTGCGGCGCGCGGGACACGAGCGCTTCGTCGGCGCAGCCCGTCGCCCGAAACGGTTGCAGCACCCACCGGACGACGCCACGATCGGCGAGCTCGCGCGCGAGCTGTTCGAGCGCAGCGGGCGGCGTCAGCGCCGGATGCACAGTGGTACGCACTTCGTGTGCCCTGTCAGACGCAAGGACGAGATCGAGACTCGCGAGCGCGGAGAACCCGCTGTCCGCAACGCCGGTCACTCCGGCATACCCGCCCTGCGGCGCCTTGACGTCGAGGCCGACCCAGTCCACCTGCGGCAGCACGGCCGCGAGCCGCCGCGGATTCGCGCCGCCGGTGTGCAGGCCGACCTTGAAGCCCAGCGCATGCACCGCCGCGATTGCATCGGCAAGCCCGGCCTGGGCCGTGGGCTCGCCGCCCGAGAACACGACGGCGTCGAGGAGCCCGTGGCGGGTGCCGAGCCAGTCGAGGATGCGCGCGAATTCGCGCTCGCCGTCTCCGCGCGCCGCGATGAGGTGCGGGTTGTGGCAATACGCGCAGCGCCACGGGCAGCCCTGGCAGAATATGACCGCCGCGAGCGCGTCCGGGTAGTCGGTCAGCGTGAACGGAACGAAACCACCCACGCGCAGCGCGTCGGTGCGCAGGGACCGCGGCACGGCAGCGCCGTCCGGCATATCACCCTCAGGCGGGGAACTCGCGATGCTGCCGCTCAGCAGTGCGGCCGCGCGCGCTCCTCGACGAAGAAGCAGCGCTCGGAATGCTCGCCCTTCTTGCCGATGTTGAACGACGCGACCGGGCGGTGGTAGCCCATCACGCGGGTCCACACTTCGCAGCGCTGACGCTCATCGGCAGTCAGCGTGATCGCTGCGGTGAGGTGCTTCGTTTCGGTCATCGTGTTCATGGTCTTCTCCGGGTTGCGGATGGCATCGGGTCAGGCGGCGAGCTTGCGCCGTTTCTCCGCCAGCCTCTCTTCGTCGCATTTCGGGCAGAACTCGTGCTCGCCGTCCAGATACCCGTGCTGCGGGCAGATCGAGAACGTCGGCGTGATGGTGATGTAGGGCAGGCGAAAGCGCTCCAGCGAGCGCCGCACCAGCGCCTTGCAGGTTTCGGGCGACGAAATCTTCTCGCTCATGTAGAGGTGGAGCACCGTGCCGCCGGTGTACTTCTGCTGCAGCTCTTCCTGCCTCGTCAGTGCCTCGAACGGATCGTCGGTGAAGCCCACCGGCAGCTGCGAGCTGTTCGTGTAGTACGGCGTCTCCGGCGTTCCCGCCTGCAGGATGTCCGGCCAGCGCTTGCGGTCTTCCTTGGCAAAGCGGTAGGTCGTGCCCTCGGCCGGCGTCGCCTCGAGGTTGTACATGTGCCCGGTCTCCTCCTGGAACGCGACGATCTTCGCGCGCAGGTGGTCGAGCAGGCGCACGGCAAAGGCGTGACCCCACGGCGTGGTGATGTCATCGTTGCCGCTGGTGAAGTTCCTCACCATCTCGTTGATGCCGTTCACGCCGATCGTCGAGAAATGATTGCGCAACGTGCCGAGGTAGCGCTTGGTGTAGGGGAAGAGGCCCTGGTCGATCAGCCGCTGGATCACCTTGCGCTTCACCTCGAGGCTGTCTTTCGCATAGCCGAGGAGTTCGTCGATGCGCTCGAACATGCCGATTTCGTCGCCCGCATTGAGATAGCCCAGCCGCGCGCAGTTGATCGTCACCACGCCGACCGATCCCGTCTGCTCGGCGGAGCCGAAGAGGCCGTTGCCGCGCTTCAAGAGCTCGCGCAGGTCGAGCTGCAGCCGGCAGCACATCGAGCGGATCATGTTGGGCTTCAGTTCGGAATTCAGGAAATTCTGGAAGTACGGCAGCCCGTACTTCGCGGTCATCGCGAACAGCGCCTCGCAGTTCGGGTGATCCCAGTCGAAATCCGGCGTGATGTTGTAGGTCGGGATCGGGAACGTGAACACGCGGCCCTTGGCGTCCCCCGTCGTCATCACTTCGATGTACGCACGGTTGATCATGTCCATCTCGGGCTGCAGGTCGCCGTAGGTGAACGGCATCTCGCAGCCGGCGATCACGGGAATCTGCCCGCGCAGGTCCTCCGGGCACACCCAGTCGAACGTCAGGTTCGTGAACGGCGTCTGCGTGCCCCAGCGCGACGGGACGTTGAGGTTGTAGATCAGCTCCTGGATGCACTGCTTGACCGCGTCGTAGGTCATCGCGTCGCGGCGGATGAACGGCGCCATGTAGGTGTCGAACGACGAGAACGCCTGCGCGCCGGCCCACTCGTTCTGCAGCGTGCCGAGAAAGTTGACGATCTGGCCGACCGCGCTGGACATGTGCTTCGGCGGCCCGGCCTCGACTTTGCCCGGCACGCCGTTCAGGCCCTCGTGCAGCAGCTGGCGCAGCGACCAGCCGGCGCAGTAGCCGGCCAGCATGTCGAGGTCGTGGATGTGGACGTCCCCGTCCCGATGCGCGTGGCCGATCTCGGGCGCATAGACGTGCGACAGCCAGTAGTTCGCGACGACCTTGCCCGACACGTTGAGGATCAGCCCGCCGAGCGAGTAACCCTGATTGGCGTTGGCATTGACGCGCCAGTCCCTCTGGTCGAGATACTCGTCGACCGAGGCGGCGACGTCGACCAGCGTCTTGCGATCGGCGCGCAGCCGCTCGTGGCGGTCGCGGTAGACAATGTACGCGCGTGCCGTGTGGAACCAGCCGGCGGCCGCCAGCGTGTGCTCGACGCAATCCTGGATCGTCTCGATTTCCGGCACGCCGCCAGTGTGGCGGTGCGCAAGCACGCGGCCGACGGCTTCGGCGAGCTCGTTCGCGGCGGCAGCGTCGAATTCCCCGGTCGCCGCACCGGCGCGGGCGATCGCGGAGGCGATCTTGGCAAGCTCGAACGGCGCGCGCTGGCCGTCGCGCTTGAGGACCTGCGCGGGCAACGCCGGCCGCGACGAAACAGCCCCTCCCGTCGCCGCGGCGACAGCTTCCAACGACATGGCTTTTCTCCCGCTTCTGCTGCGCGCCGCGCTTACCCTCGTCGGGAAGCCGTCGAGCGCAATATGTTGTAGGTTTAAGTGACGGTAGCCCAAGGGATGGGGGTGAGCAATCGCCCACATCAACCGATTCCGCATTGCTTGACCTGCATCAACATTTGGCGAGAAACTTGCAACAAATTTGTTATCCAAAACGGTTGCTTACAACCAAAAGCTCATGTTCGTTCTAACTCCCGGCCCATCGCCGGAAGTGCCCCCGACGCCGCTTCGCAACGGCGACGGGGTCCGTGGCTGGAAGCCGCACCGGGAGCGTAAAATGGTTCGCGCCACCCGGGCGCGATTCATGATTGCGCCGCACCGCTTCCCCCGCGCTCCCCAACCAGCCTCCAGGAAGAACCCGTCCATGCAATCGCTCCACATTGCAACCATCGCCGTCCTCGCCGCCGCCAGCCTCGCGGCAGCAGCGGCCGCCTCGGCTCAAGTGTTGGTCGCCGACCCGTGGGTGCGCGGCACCGTCACCGGTCAAAAAGCCACTGGCGCGTTCATGCAGCTGAAGTCCCCCGCGGACACGGCCCTCGTCGCCGCGGCGTCGCCGGTCGCGAACATCGTCGAGATCCACGAAATGAAGATGGAGGGCGGCATGATGAAGATGAAGGCCATCGACAAGCTAGCGCTGCCCGCCGGCAAGGCCGTCGACCTGAAGCCCGGCGGCTACCACGTGATGCTGATGGATCTCGTCAAGCCGTTGCAAGATGGCGACACGGTGCCGCTGCAGCTCACGTTCGAGGACAGGGCGGGGAAAAAACAGACGGTCGACGTCAAGGCGGTGGTGAGGCCCCTCGCCGCCAGCGCAACCCCGCCGGCAGCCAAGCAGTGACCGTTCCGAATCCGAGTGAGCAGGCCCGCCCGTTCCCCTCTTTTTCGGGCATTCAGTACAATCGTTGCTGCAGCCTCGGCATTGTTGCAAAGCAGCAACCGATTCGCGTTGACAGCGCAGGGCCAACGCTGTTGAATTGGCCTGACCACTTGACCACGAGGCTGTCCCGGCAACGTACGGCTGCCGGCGCCGGGTGGGCTTGAATCCACAGGAGGAACAGATGCGAAACATTGTTCGCGCAGTGATGCGCTGTGCGGCTATCGCCGGACTGGCGGTCTCGTTCGGAGCCGCTGCCCAGGCGCCGATCACGCTGCACGGCGCGTCGCAGTTCAACGACGACCATGCATTCACCCGGGCGCTCGCGAAGTTCCAGGAGCTGACCCTCAAGTACTATGGCAAGCCGATCAATTTCGTCCTGCACAAGAACAGCGAGCTGGGCCTCGAAAAGGACTACTTCGCGTACATGAACCAGGGCATCTCGGTGGACTACGCGATCGTGTCGCCCGCCCACATGTCGACCTTCTCGAAGGCCGCCCCGTTCATCGACGCGCCGTTCCTGTTCCGCGACCTCGCCCACTGGAACAAGGTGCTCGACGCCGATACGCTGAAACCCATCGCCGACGAAGTGGCCGCCAAGGGCGACGTGATGCTGATCGGCTTCGCCGGCGGCGGGACGCGCAACATCTTCGCCAACAAGCCGGTGCGCAACCTGGCCGAGATGAAGGGTCTCAAGGTTCGCGTGCAGGGCGCGCCCATCTGGAGCAGGACGTTTTCCGCGGTCGGCATGTCGCCGACGGTGATCGCGTACGACGAGGTCTACAACGCGATCCAGAACGGCGTCATCCAGGCCGGCGAGAACGAGGCGGCGGGGGTCGAGGCGATGAAGTTCTACGAAGTCGGCCCGAACCTCAACCTCACCGAGCACGCGATCACGATCCGTCCGATCTGTTTCTCCGGCAAGACTTTCAAGAAGCTGCCGGCCGACTTGCAGGCGGCGATCCTGAAGGCGGGCAAGGAAGCGGGCGTCTTCGGCCGCCAGATCGAATCGGGCGCCGACTCGGCCAAGCTCGAAGCGATGGAAAAGGCGGGCAGGCTGAAGCGCATCCCGTTCACCGACCGCGCCGCGATGAAGAAGCTGGCGGACCCGGTGATGGCCGAATACGCGAAGGAAATCGGCGCGACGGAGATCTACAGCAAGATCAACGCGATGTAGTTTCGGAAGTGCGGCCGGCGCAAGAATGCCGTCTTGCGCCGGTCTTTTTTTGTCCGCCGCGTGTGTGCACGTACCGGGATCCCGAATGACCAAATTCATCGCCGGCTACTACCGCCTCCTCAACTGGCTGCTGGTCGCCACGGTGGCCATCCTGATCATCCCGGTCAGCCTGCAGATCTTCTCCCGGTTCACCGCGCTGATCCCGTCCTACATCTGGACCGAGGAGATGGCGCGCTTCTTCTTCATCTGGATGATCATGATCGGCTCGATGGTCGGCATTCGCGACAGCGCGCACTTCGACGTCGATCTGTGGCCTGAGCTGAAGCCGCGCGCCAATGCGCTGCTGCGGCTGATCTCGCACCTGTTCGTGCTGGCGATGGCGCTGGTGTTCCTCTGGTACGGCATCAAGTTCGTGCAGTTCGGCTGGAGCCAGAATTCCGAGCTCGCCGAGCTGCCCATGCCGTTCATCTTCGCAGCCTGGCCGCTGGCCGGCTTCACGTGGGTGCTGTTCCTGGGCGAGAAATTCCGCGCCGACCTGCAAACCCTGCTCAACCGGCCAAGGGGCCGCGCATGATCAGCGGCGGAGCACTGCTGTCGCCGACGGAGGCCTCGCTCATCCTGTTCGGCGTGTTCTTCACGCTGATGGCGTTGCGCGTGCCGATCGCGTTCGCGCTGGGACTGGCCTGCCTGCCGATCCTGGTCGTCGAGCCGCGGCTGTCGCCGCTGGTGCTGTTCAATCAGACGTTCAAGTCGTACAACTCGTTCATCCTGCTGGCGGTGCCGTTCTTCCTGCTGACGGCGAACCTGATGAACGTCGGCGGCATCACCGATCGACTTGTCCGCCTGTCGCGCGACCTGGTCGGCCACCTGCCGGGCGGCCTCGCGCAGGTCAACGTCGTACTGTCGATCTTCTTCGCCGGCATTTCGGGATCCTCGACCGCCGACGCGGCGAGCCAGGGCAAGATCTTCATCGAGGCGCAGGTCAAGGAAGGCTACGACCTGTCGTTCTCCGTCGCGATCACCGCGGTGTCGGCGGTGCTCGCGGTGATCATCCCGCCGTCGATCCTGATGATCGTCTGGGGTGGCACGCTCACCGTCTCGATCGGCGCACTGTTCCTCGCCGGAATCATTCCCGGACTGCTGCTGGGCGCCGTGCAGATGGCCACCGTCCACGTTTACGCGAAGCTGCGCAATTATCCGAAGTATCCGCGCTCGAACCTGAAGGAAGTGCTCACCGCGGTGCTGGTCGCGATTCCGGCGCTGATGACGCCGGTCATCATCATCGGCGGCAAGATCTTCGGCTGGTTCACCGCCACCGAGTCGGCGTGCATCGCCGTGCTCTACGCGGCAACGCTGTCGATCTTCATCTATCGGGAGATGGGCGGCAAGCAGCTGCACGGTGCGCTGCTGGACACCGGCAAGCTGGCGGCGGTCGCGCTGTTCTGCGTGGGCACGGCCAGCGCGTTCGGCTGGCTGCTCGCGTATTACCAGATTCCGAAGGCGCTGCTGGAGGGGGTCGGATCGTGGAATATGGGCATCACCCAGACCGGCTTCTTCATCGCGTTCTGCTTCCTCATCGTCGGCTGCTTCCTCGACGCGATTCCCGCGATCATCATCGTCGGCACGATCCTCGAGCCGCTGGCCCGCTCGGTCAACATGGATCCGGTCCACTTCGCGATGGTCGGGATCATCTCGCTGGCCTTCGGGTTGGTCACCCCGCCCTACGGACTGTGCCTGATGATTTCCTGCGCGATCGCCAAGGTGCGGATGGTGTACGTGCTGAAAGACGTCATGATCATGCTGATGCCGATGCTGGGCGTGCTGTCCCTGACGATCCTCTGGCCCGACCTCATCCTGTTCCTGCCGAAACTCATTTCGCCCGAGTATCTCAAGTAGCGACGGGCACAGCCGGTCACCGCGATCCGGGAGCCGGGCTCGGCCTGAGCATGACTCGGTCAGCGTCCAGCGACGGGCGTTGCCGCGCGACAGTCGAACTCACCGCCCGGTGGGGACGACGACGCTGCGGCGCGCCGCCGTCATGCCGACGCTAAAAGCTGTCAACACGCCCAGCACCACGGCCCCGCCGACGAGCATTTCGCGCCCTTCCGCCCACGCATCGACGGCAGGAAGGCACAGCTGCTTGGCGACGGTAAAGCAACCGACCGCCAGGCTGATGCCGGCGACCGTCAGCGCCATCACGCGCGAGGCGATGACGGCCGTGCGGTCGGCCCGACGAATGAGCCGGCTGATCCAGACACCGTTGATGCCGTCGACGACCAGCATGCCGAGCACGAACGCGAGGATGCAAAGCGCGGCCCACCAAGATGACTTCAATTCTTGGATTGCTTGGTGGCGGAGAAATTATGAAGGGTTCGTTTTGTCAGTTCATTGAAATTGAACCATTCCCGACGACAGCGGGCAACAAAGGTTCGCGGTTCAGGTTCACTCTCGCCATCGCGGATATCGGAATCAAACTTGGGATCATTGGTCACGCATGCTGGAACGGTGCCATAGCATTCCACCCCGTTTACCCAGTAGCGGTCCATGTAAAGGTCAACGGGCATATACCATTGCTCCGAATGCCGAAGCAGTTTCCTGGCCCCATTGGGGGTCAGGAAATAGCCGGTGGTACTCAAATGGCCTTTATTGAACTTGTGAATTTCAACGGTATCGAGACCCGATACCCGGCAGGACGAAAATGCCTTTCTCTTGTTGTCGAATAGGCGGACACAATCGAACTGCTGGCGCAATGCATCTATGTTGTTCACAAATTCGGAAAAGGGTTCAGGATAGATCAGCGCGTCGTCTTCCAGCACTACGACAGGTTGATCGAGCTCGACGCACTCTTGCCACAACAGATAATGACTGGCATAACAACCCAATTGCCCCTTGCTCAATGCTTTGCCACGGTAGTGCTGGTTGATCTTATTGTCATATTTGCCAAACAGGCGATGTTCTTCCTTTCGGCCATCAACCGCGGGAAATAGGGTGAACGCCAGTCCGAGGTCTGCCAATTGGCTGGTTATGTTCGCCCTGCGGGCAGTGGACGAAACAAGGTTGATGACAAATATCTCAGGCACTATCGACTTTTCCTTCTTGAACCAGAGATCGCCGTGCAGCAGCGACGGCGCACACGCTCGAGGCCGTGCCCGAGCGAGAAGAGCGCGCCGCAGAACCGGGCCAGCGCGGGATTGGTGCGCGCGTTGTACCGCGTCAGGCCGTCGATCGTCGCCAGGTGGTCGGCGTCGAATCCATGCCGGGCGCCGAGCACGAACCCGAGGACGCAGAGCGCAGTCCAGGTCGCGGGCAGTTGATCCATGGCCGGCCTTCCTTCGCGCGGCCGCGGTTATCAAGAATGTGCCATGTATTCCTACGGGGCGGCATTCAACGTTACCGTCATTGCCCGCACGATGGCTGAAGGCCATCCCGTCCCATATATCTCGGGCTCTGCCCGGTAGTACGCACCATGCCGGTCGTCCCGTCGAACATCACGTCGAAGAATGTCTGAAGACCAAAACCGTCGCAGAACAACCATGACCAGGCGAGTGTATTGGTCCTCGAGAAAAACTGCGTCCATGGCGCACCTGACGGGCCAAGCACGCGCAGCACGTCGTCCTTGCTCATTCCCGGCTGGATGCGCGCGAAATGAGTCATGTTCAATACGCTTTCGATGCGCTGCAGCTTTCCATCGGGCCCGACAAACGCCATGAAAGTCTGGGTTCCCGCCGGGCCGCGCGGGTAAGCGAGCTGCGCACTTCCATCCGGATTCTTCCAGACCATCGCCGGCTCGCCCATCGAGGCAATGACCTCGGCCATGGTCGACACCCCGGGCTGGAGATTGCTGCCGCTGAAACCTGCGCATGCGGATATGAGCAGGGCACCGATTACAACCAGTCCGCGTATCCGTACCAGGAGATTGCCGTACATCTCGCCTCCATTCCCACTCAGTGCCGAAAATTCGCCTCCACCCAAGCCGACCGATGAATTCACCTCCGGCGGCAGGCACAGCGGATGCGGCGCGCGCACACGGATTCTAGCGCGCAGCGTTGGCCATGGGATAGTGCGGGCCGGCTCGCAGCCGCGATCACGGAGGTCAGCGCGCCTCCGCGAGGAGTTGCCCGATCATCGCCTCCGCCTGTGCGCCGTAGCCTCCGCCGAACAGATTGAGATGGTTGAGCACGTGGTAGAGGTTGTAGAGCGCGCGCCGCACCGGATAGCCCGCGTCGAGCGGCCATGCGGTGCGATAGGCTGCATGAAAGGCAGCCGGGAAGCCGCCGAAGAGCTCCGTCATCGCGAGATCGGTTTCCCGATCGCCGAAGTAGACCGCGGGGTCGAAGATCACCGGCTCGCCGGACGCGAGTCGCGCAGCATTGCCGGACCAGAGATCGCCGTGCAGCAGCGACGCCACGGGCGCATGGCCGGCAAGCAACAGCGGGATCTCCGCCAGCAGTTGCTCCCCACCACTCTGCAGCCGGCCGCGGTGGCCCTTGCGCGCCGCGAGCGCGAGTTGCGGCGCGATCCGCCGGTCGCGGAAGAAAGCCGCCCAGTCCCTGGTCCGTGCGTTGTCCTGTGGCGTCGTTCCGATCGTGTTGTCGCGATGCCAGCCGTACGCTTCCGCCGTCCTCCGGTGGAGCTGCGCCAGCGCCGTACCGAGCGCCGCATCGCGGCCGCCGGCACCGAAGTCCAACCATTCGAGCACGAGGAAGGCGCAGCCGCCCGTGCTGTCGCACGCCACAGGGGCCGGCACGCGCATCGCACAGGGGTAAGCGAGCTCGCGCAACCCTTCGGCTTCCGCCTCCAGCATCGCCCGTCGCGAGGCGGCGTGGGTCTTGACGAAGTAGCGCTCGCGGCCGATTTCCAGCCGCCACGTCCCGCTGAGCGAGCTGCCGCCGAGGTCGGTCCAGCGCGCAACACCCGCCGCGCCCCCTAGCAGCGCGACCGCGGCGCACTGCCAGTTGTCAATCACCGCTCAGTGCCGCAGCGCGTCGATCCCGCGCGCGATGCCGTCGAGGGTCAGCGGGAACATCCGCGGTCCGACCGCCTGCAGCACGATCTGCGTCGAGCGCGTGTACTCCCACGCGCGCGGCGGCTCGGGGTTCCACCAGATGACGCGGCGGAAGTGATCGGCGATGCGCTTCAGCCAGAGCGCCCCCGGCTCCTCGTTCATGTACTCGACCGATCCGCCCGCCTGCACGAGCTCGTAGGGGCTCATCGCGGCGTCGCCGACGAAGATCACCTTCCAGTCCGGCCCGTACTTGTGCAGAAGATCCCAGGTCGCCATGCGCTCGTGACTGCGCCGCGCGTTGTCGCGCCAGACGTGATCGTAGACGCAGTTGTGGAAATAGAAGTATTCGAGGTGCCGGAACTCCGTCTTCGTTGCCGAGAAGAGCTCCTCGCAGACGCGCACGTGCGGGTCCATCGAACCGCCCACGTCGAGGAACAGCAGTACCTTCACGCGGTTGCGGCGCTCGGGCACGAGGTGCAGGTCGAGGTACCCGGCGTTCTTCGCCGTGCCCTCGATCGTGCCCTCCATGTCGAGCTCCTCCGGCACGCCCTCGCGCGCGAAGCGCCGCAGGCGCCGCAGCGCGACCTTGATGTTGCGCGTGTTGAGCTCGACGTCGCCGTCGAGGTTGCGGAAGCTGCGCTCGTCCCAGACCTTGACCGCGCTGCGGTTGCCGCCGCCCTCCTGGCCGATCCGGATGCCCTCGGGGTGGTAGCCGTAGGCGCCGAACGGGCTGGTCCCGCCAGTGCCGATCCACTTGTTGCCGCCCGCGTGGCGCGCCTTCTGCTCGGCGAGCCGCTGCTTCAGCGTCTCCATCAGCTTGTCCCAGCCGCCCAGCGTCTCGATCTTTGCCTTGTCTTCGGCCGAGAGCAGCCGCTCGAACTCCTTCCGGAGCCACTCCTCGGGGATTTCCGCGCGGATGTCGAAGAGCGCGTCGACGCCCTTGAAGTACGTGGCGAACGCGACGTCGTAGCGATCGAACAGCGCCTCGTCCTTGATCAGCGAAGCGCGCGCCAGATGGTAGAAGTCGTCGATCGACAGCGACACCACGCGCGATTCGAGCGCCTCGAGCAGCGTCAGGAACTCGCGCGTGGACACCGGCAGGCGCGCGGATTTGAGATGGAGGAAGAAGCCGATCAGCATGTGCCCATCCGCGCTTCCAGCCGCGCCTTCACCGCGGGCCACTCGGCATCGATGATGGAATAGGTTGCCGTATTGCGCAGGCTGCCGTCCGGCAGGATCCGGTGATGGCGCAAAATGCCGTCGAGCTTCGCCCCGAGCCGCTCGATCGCCGCGCGCGACTGCACGTTCTTCTCGTGCGTGCGCAGGTCCACCGCGATGCAGTGCAGCGTCTCGAAGGCGTGCTTCAGCATCAGGTACTTCGCCTCGGTGTTGATCGCGGTGCGCTGAAACGACTTGCCGATCCAGGTCGTCCCGATCTCGAGCCGGCGATGCGGCGCCTCGATGTTCATGTAGCGCGTGCTGCCGACGACCCTGCCGCTCGCCCGATCGATGGTGACGAACGGCATCGAGACGCCGCGGTCGAGCTCCGAGAGCGCCTGATCGACGTAGCTGCGCGCCTCTTCGGGCCGCGGAATCACCGTCACTTTCGATTCCCACAGGCTGCCGTCGGCGGCGGCGATGCCGAGCGCCTCGGCCAGCGTGTCCGCGCCCTCCGGCGTCATCGGCGACAGTCGCACGTGGCGCCCCTCGAGCGTCACGGGCACGACGAACGCCATGTCTATCGCCCGCTGCGCGCCATGAACGCGACGCGCTCGAACAGGTGCACGTCCTGCTCGTTCTTGAGCAGCGCGCCGTGCAGCGGCGGAATCAGCACCTTCCGGTCCGTGCTCTTCAGGGCTTCGGGCGGGATGTCCTCGGCGAGCAGCAGCTTCAGCCAGTCGAGCAGTTCCGACGTCGACGGCTTCTTCTTCAGTCCCGGCACTTCGCGCAAGTTGAAGAACACTTCCAGCGCTTCGGTCAGCAATGCCTTCTTGAGGCCGGGAAAGTGCACGTCGACGATCCGCGTCATCGTCTCCCGGTCGGGAAAGCGGATGTAGTGGAAGAAGCAGCGGCGAAGGAACGCGTCGGGCAGCTCCTTCTCGTTGTTCGACGTGATGACGACGAGCGGCCGGTTCGCCGCACGGACGGTCTGCTGCGTCTCGTAGACGTAGAACTCCATCCGGTCGAGCTCGCGCAGGAGGTCGTTCGGGAACTCGATGTCGGCCTTGTCCACTTCGTCGATCAGCACCACCGCCGGCGCCGGCGCCTCGAACGCCTCCCACAGCACGCCGCGCTTGATGTAGTGCGCGATGTCGCCGACCTGCGCGTCGCCCAGCTGCGAGTCGCGCAGCCGCGACACCGCGTCGTACTCGTAGAGGCCCTGCTGCGCCTTCGTCGTCGACTTGATGTGCCACTGGAGGAGCGGCCGGCCGAGCGCGCGCGCGACCTCCTCGGCCAGCATGGTCTTGCCGGTGCCGGGTTCGCCCTTGATCAGCAGCGGTCGCTCCAGCGCGATTGCCGCGTTGACCGCCAGCATGAGGTCGGGGGTGGCGATATAGGTATCGGTGCCTTCGAAGCGCATGCGGTCCATCCGTGGCAAAAGATCGATGTTAGCCGAAAATCGCTGCGGCGAAAGCCTGGCCCCCGGGTCGGCACCGATGTCAGCCAAACGCACCGGCCAGCCATTGCAGCGACCAGAGCGCCAGCATCCCCACCGCGAGCGTCTTCACCGTGCTGTGGGTGTAATAGGCAGCGGTAGCGGCGGCGATCGCCGCCAGCACTCGCGGATTCACCCACGTGGTCGCGTCGGCGGTCGGGACGGCGACGATCATGGGCAGCACCAGGGCCGTGAGCATCGCCGCGGGCACGAACTTGAGCGACCGGGCAAGCCACGCCGGCATCGAGCGGCGCCCGAAGGCCGCGATGAACGACAGGCGCGACAGGTAATTGAGCGCACCGACCGCAAGGATGACGAACCAGACGTTCAGCGCGCCTTCCATCGCTCCCTCGCCAGATCGGTGAGCGTGCCGGCAAGAATGCCGATCACGCCGGCGACGATCAGATTGAGTTTCATCGGCAGCGCCGCGAGCGCGAGCACGAAGGTGCCCGCAGTGACCGCGGCCACGATCACCGGCACCTCGCGCAGCACCGGCGCGACGAGCCCGATGAAGCAGAGCGGCACCGCGAAGTCGAGCGACCACGAAGCCGGGATCACGTGTCCCGCAAGAAAACCGATGGCATTGGTGATCTGCCACATGAGCCAGAGCGCGCTGCCGCCGCCCAGAAAATGGAGAGCGCCCCCGCGCGGGTCGTGCGTGGCGGAAAAGCGGCGCACCGACGCCGCGAAGGCCTGATCCGTCAACAGGAACGCGAGCCCGTTCTGCCAGCGCGCCGGCAGCGGCCTCAAGTAAGGGGCCATCGCGGCGCTGTACATCAGGAAGCGCAGCCCGGCGACGAAGCAGGTAAGCACGACGACCGCGACCGGCGCGCCGTCCGTGTAGAGCTGCACGACGAGGATTTGCGCGGCCCCGGAAAAGATGATCGCGCTCATGCCGAGCGCGCCGACAAAGCCGATGCCGGCCGCGGCCGCGCCGACGCCGCAGACCAGGCCGAACGGGATCAGCCCGAGGCACGCGGGCAGCATTTCCGCGAAACCCTCGCGAAAGTCCCGGGAGGCAACGAATGAGCGGGGGGAACGCATGCAAACCCGACAGGTGGCGCCGAGGCCCCCTGCGATGTTCATTGTATCCCGGCGCAGCGCGCGCCCATTCCCGCTCGGCAGCGATAGCGCCGCACGCGAATTCCTCGCCGCTGCGGGACCCGGTATGATGCTTCCCGGTGGCCGCCGCGTGCATGCCGTTGCGGCGGGCGCGATCGCTTCGCGGAAGAAGACCGGCGGACCTGCCTGTCAATCACCGCCAGCGCGCGCGCCGGGCCCCGGGTCCGTTTGCGAAAACCTTCATGAGCCCCTCCACGTCCGCTGTCGCCTCCCCCTTCCGCTGCGTCCTCGACCTTCGCGCGAGCCTCGGCGAATGCCCCGTCTGGTCGGTGGCCGAGCAGGTCCTGTACTGGGTCGACATCAACGCCCCGTCGCTCAACCGCTTCGATCCGGCAACCGGTCGCAACACGGCCATGGCGATGCCGGAATCGATCGGGTGTTTCGCGCTGCGCCGCGCCGGCGGCTTCGTCGTCGCACTGCGCAGCGGGTTCTGGCTCGCCCGGCGGGACGGAACGCTCGACCGGAAGGTCGCCGCCGCGCCCTACGATCCGGCGCACCATCGCTTCAACGACGGTCGCTGCGACCCGCAGGGCCGCCTGCTCGCCGGCAGCATGAACGAGTCCCGCGACGCAGCAACCGGGGCCCTCTATCGCCTCGATCCCGACTTCGCGCTGACACCGCTACTCTCCGGAATGACGATCAGCAACGGCCTCGCCTTCAGTCCCGACGGCCGCACGATGTACCACACGGACACCAGCACGCAGACGGTCAACGGCTACGCCTACGACACCGCCGCCGGAACGCCGTCCCGTCCGCGCGTGCTGGTGCGCTTCACGGAGGCAGGCGATCGCCCCGACGGCGCGGCCGTCGATCGCGACGGCTGCTACTGGACCGCACTTTATCGCGGCGGCAAGGTGAAACGGATTGCGCCCGACGGTCGCGTGCTGGCCGAATACGCGGTGCCCGCGATGTGCCCGACCATGTGCGCATTCGGCGGTCCCGACCTGAAGACTCTTTACGTCACCAGCGCACGGCAGATGCGGGAGGCCGACGAGCTCGCGCGATTGCCGCTGTCCGGCGGCCTCTTCGCCATGGCGGTGGACGTGCCCGGACTGGCCGAGCCCCTCTTCGCTGGCTGAACTTCACGCTCCCTCGCAGGCGACGCCACCCATGACCCTCGACGCCACGTCGATCCATCGCCTCGACGCGCTGCAGAGCCTCGGCACCTCGGCGTCGGGCGTGTCGCTGGCGACGTCGACGGGCGACATCTTCGAAGTGACCTGCTACGGGCCTGGCGTGTTCCGGCTGCGCGCGGGACCGGGCACGAAGCCCGACTATGGCCTCGTCGTCGGGCGCGCCAAGGCCTGCACCGTCGAGCCGGGTGAGGACGGCGCCTGGAAATTCACCGCGGGCGACACCACACTCGAACTCGCGGCCGCGCCCTTGCGCTTCCGGCTTCTCCATCGCGGCACAGCGATTGCCGGGTCGATCACCGACGAGCATTTTCGCGGCTCGACGCGGCTGCCGGCGTTCGGCCGCGCCCGCCAGGGCGGGCAGTGGACTGCGGCCCTGGCGCTCACGTCGGGCGAGCCCGTGTATGGCCTCGGCGAAAAATTCGGGCCGCTTGACAAGCGCGGGCAGCTGATCCACTCACGGGTCGTCGACGCGCAGGGCGTGAACACCGGCGCGTCGTACAAGAACACGCCGTTCGCGTGGAGCCCCGGCACCGGCAAGGGCGCGTGGGGCGTGTTCGTCAATACGCCGGCGGGCGTGACGCACGGCGTCGGGCACCCGGACTGGTCGCACCGCTCGTACGTGCTGCAGGTCGACGACGAGGCGCTGGACCTCTTCGTCTTCGCGGCCGACACGCCCGCGATCATCCTCGATCTCTACACGCAGCTCACGGGCCGCCCGGCGTCGGTCCCGCTGTGGAGCCTGGGCCTGTGGATTTCGCGCTCCTACTACAAGACGCCCGAGGAAGCCGCAGCCGTGGCCGCGAAACTCCGCGCGCACAGGCTTCCCTGCGATGTGCTGACGCTCGACGGTCGCGCCGCCTGGCAGGCCGAGACGCGCTTCGATTTCGAATGGGATCCCGACCGTTTTCCGGATCCGCGCGCCGCGCTCAATGCGATCAAGGCGCACAACCTCAGGATCTGCGTCTGGGAATACCCCTATGTGTCCGTTCACTCGCCATTATTCATCGACCTCGCGTCGCGCAGCTATCTGCTGACCAACGCTGACCACGATCCGTACGTCTTCGCCTGGGACAGCACGCCCGGCGCCAGCCCCTTCGGCAAGGTGCCCACGCCCCTGCCCGAAAGCGGCATCGTCGACTTCACGCACCCCGGCGCCTACGTGTGGTGGCGCGACGCGCACGCCAAGCTGTTCGCCGACGGCGTCGACGTGATCAAGACCGACTTCGGCGAGCAGATTCCCGACGACGCCGTTGCGTTCAACGGCGATTCCGGCCGGCGTCTGCACAACGTCTACCCGCTGCTGTACAACCAGTGCGTCTTTGAGGCAACGGCACGATGCCGGCCCGATCAGGCGCCGATGGTCTGGGGCCGCGCCGGCTGGACCGGCAGCCAGCGCTATCCGATCCAGTGGGGCGGCGATCCGCAGAGCGACTGGGAGGGTCTCGCCGCCTCGATCCGCGGCGGGCTTTCCTGGGGCATGAGCGGCGTGCCGTATCACAGTTCGGACATCGGCGGCTTCTACGGCGCGCAGCCACCGACGGCGGAACTCTATCTGCGCTGGCTGCAGGCGATGGTGTTCAGCTCCCACATCCGCGTGCACGGCATCGACGAGCGCGAGCCCTGGGCGTTCGGCGCCGACACGGAAGCCATTGCGCGCCAATGGCTCGGGTTTCGCTACCGCCTGCTTCCGTACCTGCAGCGCGTGATCGCCGAGGCGGTCGCGACCGGAATGCCGGTGATGCGCGCGATGGCGCTCGCCTTTCCCGGCAACGCGCTCACCCGCGGCTACGAGACGCAGTTCATGTGCGGCGACACGCTGCTCGTCGCGCCGGTGATCCAGCCCGGCGGCGAGGTGGAGGTCGCGCTGCCGCCCGGCGCGTGGTACGACCTCATTTCGCGCCAGCGCTTTCCCGGCCAGCGCGTGCTGCGCTACAAGGCCGGCCTGGACCAGTTCCCGGTGTTCGGGCGCGAAGGCTACGCGTTGCCGATGGGCTTCGCGGTCCAGCATACCGGCGAGATCGACGCCGCGAAGCCGCTGGAGCAGCTCTGGGTGTTCGGCCGGCCAACGCGGGCGTTCCACGGTTTTCTGCAAGCCAACATCATCGAAGCCACCGCCGGCACGTTTGCCATCGGAGCGACGCCCGAGGTGAAGGTCGAGCTCTTCGGCGACGCCGCCGGGATCGTCGTCGCCAAGCTGGGGTAATGGCGGGGAACTCCACCATCGCGATCACCGCCGGCGAGCCCGCGGGCATCGGTCCCGAGCTCGTCGCGCTGCTCGCGGCGCGCCATCGCGAACGCCCGTTTCCCGCCCGTCTCGTCGTCATCGGTGACCGCGACTTACTGATGGCGCGCGCACGCCGGATCGGCCTTGCGCCACGGTACGCCGATTATGACGGCGCCTCGTTCGCGCCTGCCGGCGGCGCCATCGAAGTCTGGCACCAGCCCATCGCGGCGCCGGTGACGCCGGGACATCCCGACCCGTCCAACGCCTACAGCGTTCTGGCGATGCTCCAGCACGCGGCGGACGCCTGCGCCACCGGCGCGTTTGCCGCACTGGTGACGGCCCCGGCGCAGAAGAGCGTGCTGCTGGACGCCGGCATCCCGTTCTCCGGGCATACCGAATTCTTTGCGCAGCGCACCCACACGCCACGCGTCGTCATGATGCTCGTCGGGGGTGCGCGCGATTCGCCGCTGCGCGTAGCGCTCGTCACCACGCACCTCGCGCTCAAGGATGTCCCGGCGGCCATTACCCGGGAAGCGGTCGCAGCGACGCTCGGCATCGTTGCCGCGGAGCTGCGGGCGAAGTTCGCGCTGGCGGCCCCGCGGGTCGCGGTCTGTGGCCTCAACCCCCACGCCGGCGAGGGCGGGCACCTGGGGCGGGAGGAGATCGACGTCATCGCTCCGGCCATCGCCGCCGCGCGCGCTGCGGGGCACGACGTGACTGGCCCGGTGCCGGCCGACACGGTGTTCGTGCCCGATTTCGCAGGTCGCTACGACGCGATCGTCGCCATGTACCACGATCAGGGATTGCCGGTCCTCAAGGCCGCGAGCTTCGGCCAGGGCGTCAACGTCACGCTCGGGCTGCCGTTCATTCGCACGTCGGTCGATCACGGCACGGCGCTCGACCTTGCCGTCGACGCGGCCAAGGCGGGTAAGGTGGATCCCGGCAGCCTGTTCGCCGCCGTGGAGCTCGCGATCGAGCTGGCCGGGCACGGAAAATAAATCAAGATGGAGAAGCACCCGCCACGGCGGCGCTTCGGGCAGAACTTCCTGGTCGATCCGCATTACGTCGCGCGGATCGTCGATGCCATCGCACCGCAGCCCGGCGACCCGCTGGTCGAGATCGGACCCGGACTCGCCGCGCTGACGCGGCCGCTCATCGGGCGTGCCGGGCATCTCGTCGCAATCGAGATCGACCGCGACCTCGCGCAACGGCTTGCCGCCGAGTTTCCACCCGGGCAATTGACCCTGTACGTCGCTGACGCGCTCGAATTCGATTTTGCGCCACTGGGTCCGGCGCTGCGCGTCGTCGGCAACCTGCCCTACAACATCAGCTCGCCACTGCTGTTCCACCTGGCGCAGTTCGAGTCCCAACTCCGTGACATCCACGTGATGCTGCAGCGGGAGGTGGTCGCGCGCATGACCGCGCTGCCCGCCACCCCGGATTACGGCCGGCTGTCCGTGATGCTGCAGGCGATGTTCCGGGTGACGCGGCTTTTCACGGTGCCTCCGGGCGCGTTCCGCCCGGTGCCCAATGTCGATTCGGCAGTCGCGCGCCTCGTGCCGCTCGGCGCGGCGAAACCCCGGATCGACGACGTCGCGCTGTTCGGACGGGTCGTGGCCGCGGCGTTCGGCCAGCGGCGAAAGACGCTGCGCAATGCGCTCTTCGCGCTGTGCGATGCCCCGACCCTCGAAGCTGCAAGCGTCGACCCGGCCGTACGCGGCGAGACGCTGGCCGTCGCCGATTTCGTGCGCCTCGCGAATGCGCTCGCGGCCCGCAAGCATGCTGCCGAAGCGCAAAAGCGGAAAGGCGACGGCGAGCGATGAGCTAGCGACGGCGAAAGGACGGGCCCGCACCTGCCGGGGCGGTTTTCCAGGCTTCGCGCACGGCCACGAATACGCCCGACGCGAGGATCAACAGGATACCGGCGGTCGACCAATAGCCAGGGACTTCTCCCCAGAGGGCGAACCCCCAGAACACAGCCAGGACCAGCGCGGAGTATTCGAACGGCGCGACCAGACCCGCCGCGCTGCTGCGATAGGCCTGCGACATCAGGTACCCGCCGGCCGCGCTGCAGGCGCCGGCGAGCAGGAACAGCACGAGGTCCCGGAGTCCAGGCCAGGACCAGGCGCGAAAGATGAACTCGAGCGACGGATGACCCATGCCGGCCCACTGTCCACCGCCGAAAGCCAATCCCATCGCCAGACAGACCACGATGAAGTTGAGCTGGATATAGACGGCCATGGTTGCGGCCGATTCGCCCAGACCCATCTTGCGCGTCATCGTATGCATGCCCGCATAGGCGAGCGCCGCCACGGCGGGGAGCAGCACGGCCCACTGAAAAGCAGCCGTTCCGGGCTTGACGATCAACAAGACGCCGATCATGCCGATCCCGAGTGCTGCCCAGCGCCAGGGGCCGACGTGTTCGCGCAGCAGGATCGCCGAGAGCGCGGTGATCAGCAAAGGCGCAATAAAGAAGATGGCCGATGTTTCGGCCAGCGGCAGTGCGGCCAGGGCGGCGAAGTAGGCCAGATTCGAGACCACCACGCACAACCCCCGAAACATATGGGCAGACAGACGTCGCGTTCGAAATACCCCGGATAGGCTCTTGTCCGGGGCAAACACGGCTACGGTAACGATCAATGCGATGAGAGAGCGAAACAGCACGACCTCATGCAGCGGCAAGGTCCCGCTGAAGGACTTGACCGTGATGTCGTTGATCGAAAACGCCAGCGAGCCCCCCAGCGCGCAGGCAATGCTCAGGCGGGCGTTGTCGGGTGCCGGGATCGGGGCTTCGTTCATTCGCTTGATGCTCTGTGCGCCAAAATCCAGTCGCGATCCGGCCGCAGCACCGGTCGCGTGACCCGCACCGCCTTCTGCCGCGACGCTTCCCCGCGCAGCAGGAGCACCGCACGTTGCGGAACCCCGAACGCCATAGCCAGGAAGCGCAGCAACTCCGCGTTGGCCTTGCCCGCCACCGGTGGCGCGCCAAGCCGGATCTTCAGCCGCGCGGCGGCGCCGTCGCCGTGGATGCCTGCGACTTCCGTGCGCTTCGCGCCTGGCTGCACGTGCAGCATCAGCACGACATCGTTGCCGTCCTCGCGGCGCCAGGCAGGCGGGGTGCGGTCGGGCACGCTAGGCGCAGGCACTTGGAGTGAAGGCGAGGCTCCGGAACCTCATGCGCGAGCGAGGCACCATCAACGAAACAGCGTCACGACAACGCCCTCGAGCCAGCGCACGGGGAGCATCAGCAGCAGCTGGACGGCGACGATCAGGATCAGCGGCGACAGATCGAGCGTGCCGCCGAGCGGCGGAATCCGGCGTCGGATCGGCGCCAGGAACCGGAAGGTCAGCGCGTTGAGCACGCCGGCGAAAGGACCGTCGGGCGCGGTCCAGGACAGGATGGCCTGCGCCAAGACAACGATGATCAGCAGCCAGAGCGTCGCCTTGACGAGCTCGACGCCCGCCAGGAGGGCGAGCGTGATCGCCGTCGCGCCACCGAATGCACCGCGACCGGCGAGGAGCTCCAGCGTGACCAGCCACGCGAACTCGGCAACCCACGCGAGCAGCAGCGTGGAACCGTCGAGCCCCTGGTAGCCCGGGACTATGCGGCGGACCGGCTTGACGGCCCAATCCGTGAGGGCGACCACCGCCTGCCCAAGCGGATTGCGGAACGGCGCGCGCAGCCATTGCATCGTGAAGCGCAGCAGCAAGGCGTAGGTGACGATCCCGAACGCGGTATCGACCAGAAAACGGAGGGCCTGGCCGAACATCGTCAGACGTCCTGGCCGAAGGCGTCGCCGAGCTCGCCGGCGCGCAGCGCGGCGGCCTTCACCGCGGCCACGATCTTCGCCTTCACCGCGTCGGCTTCCAGCGAAGCCAGCGCGCGCTCGGTAGTGCCGCCTTTCGACGTCACCTGCGCCAAGAGCACCGCGGGCTCCACCGGGCTCGCTTCGGCCAGGGCGATGGCCCCGGAAAACGTCGCATAGGCGAGCTTGCGCGCGTCAGCCGAAGCAAAGCCCAGATCACGCGCGGCCGCCTCGAGCGCCTCGAGAAAGTAGAAGACGTACGCCGGTCCGCTGCCCGAGACGCCGGTGACGGCATCGAGCATTGCTTCGTTCTCGACCCAGACCTGTTCGCCGGCCGCGGCGAGCACGGAAGCAACGAGTGCGCGCCCCGCGGCGTCCACGGAGGCCGCGGCAAAGGCGCCGGCGATGCCCTTGCCCACGAGCGCCGGAGTATTCGGCATCGCCCGGACAAGCCGCGGATGCCCGTGCAGCCAGCGCGCGAGGTCGGCGAGGCGGATTCCAGCCGCGATCGAAAGCACGACCGGCGCGTCTGCGCCGGCGAGAAGCGGCGCGAGGGCGCTCGCGGCCTGCCGCATCTGCTGCGGCTTCACCGCGAGAACGATGAGCGCCGTGCCGGCCACGGCTTCGCGCGTGCTGTCACTGAAGAGGGCGAGGCCGGGAAAGCGTGCGGCGATCCGCGCCCGCGCCTCCGCCAGCGGCTCCACCACCCGAAAATCGTCGACGACGCCTCCCCGCGCGAGCATCCCGCCGATGAGCGCGCTCGCCATGTTGCCGCCGCCGATGAACGCAATGGCCATGTCTGTTGGTTCCCCCTGGCACCCGTCGTTCAAGGCCCCGGGTGTTTCCTTGCCGGACGGATTCGCCTCATCGTGCACCGAAAATCGAGGTTCCCACCCGCACCAGCGTCGCACCCTCGGCGATGGCCTCTTCGAGGTCGGCCGACATCCCCATCGACAGCGTGTCCACCGGCAGTCCCTGCGCGCGGCATTCCTCGAAACTATCGCGCAGGACCTGGAATTGTGCCCGACGCCGTCCGGCGTCGGGGGAGGGCTCCGGAATGCCCATGATGCCGCGCAACCTCAACCGAGGCAGCCCGGCGACGACCCGCGCGAGGCCGACCACCTCCCCTGGCGTCACTCCGCTCTTCGACGCCTCGCCGCTGGCATTGACCTGTATGCAGACGGAAAGCGGCGTCATGTCGACCGGGCGCGCGGCCGCGAGCCGCGCCGCGATCTTCGCCCGATCGACGGTTTGCACCCACGCAAAGCGCGACGCGGCAATGGCGGCCTTGTTGCTCTGCAGTGGTCCGATCAGATGCCACTGGATGTCGGCAAGGTCAGACAGGCTCGCCATCTTGGCCGCGGCCTCCTGCACGTAGTTTTCGCCGAAATCACGCTGTCCGAGCGCGTGGACTGCGCGTATCGCCTCGGCCGGGAAGGTCTTGCTGACGGCGACCAGCCGCACCTCCGCCGGATCGCGGCCGCGCGCGCGCGCCGCGCAGCCGATCCGCGCCATGACGTCTTGCCACGCCTTCTCGTAGTGGAACATAATCGAATGACGCCGGCATGCGAACGCCGTTTTTGGCACGGGGATTGCATGCCCCCATTGCTCCAGTCCTGCCAGCCAGGGTCCGCGGACCGCATCAGGGATTATAGATGGACATCACCGAACTTCTGGCCTTCGCCGTCAAGAACAAGGCATCCGACCTCCATCTTTCGGCTGGGCTGCCGCCGATGATCCGGGTGCACGGCGACGTCCGCCGGATCAACCTGCCCCCGATGGAGCACGAGGACGTCCACTCCATGGTGTACGACATCATGAGCGACGCCCAGCGGAAGGGCTACGAGGAAAACCTCGAATGCGACTTCAGCTTCGCGGTGCCCAACCTCGCCCGTTTCCGCGTCAATGCGTTCGTGCAGTCGCGCGGCGCGGCGGCTGCGTTCCGGACCATCCCGTCCAAGGTGCTGTCGCTCGAGGATCTCCATGCGCCGAAAGTCTTCGCCGAGATGACGAACCGGCCCCGCGGGCTGATCCTGGTCACCGGCCCGACCGGCTCCGGCAAGTCGACCACGCTGGCCGCGATGGTGGACCAGGTCAACGCGAACATGTACGGGCACATTCTGACGATCGAAGACCCGATCGAGTTCATGCACGAGTCCAAGAAGTGCCTGATCAACCAGCGCGAGCTCGGCCCGCACACGCTGTCGTTCCCCAACGCTCTGCGCAGCGCGCTGCGGGAGGACCCCGACTACATCCTGGTCGGCGAAATGCGCGACCTCGAGACGATCCGCCTCGCCCTCACCGCCGCCGAGACCGGCCACCTCGTTTTCGCGACCTTGCACACCAGTTCAGCCGCCAAGACGATCGACCGGATCATCGACGTGTTTCCCGCCGCGGAAAAGGAAATGGTCCGCGCGATGCTTTCGGAATCGCTGGTCTCCGTGATCTCGCAGTCGCTGCTCAAGACCAAGGACGGCGAGGGCCGCGTCGCGGCGCACGAGATCATGATCGGCACCCCCGCGATCCGCAACCTCATCCGCGAAGGCAAGGTCGCGCAGATGTACTCGGCGATCCAGACCGGCCAGAACATCGGCATGCAAACGCTCGACCAGTGCCTGGTCGAAATGGTGCGGCGGAACATGGTGAATGTCGCCGAGGCCAAGACCCGCGCCGTCAACAAGGATCTGTTCATGGGTTGAGCGGGCGCGTTTGCCGTACTGCCCCGCGCGGCCCGCGCGACAAGGAGAGCGCACGATGGAACGCGAACGCGCCACGAATTTCATTCACGAGCTGCTCAATCTCGTGGTCAAGCAGAATGGGTCCGACCTCTTCATCACCGCGGGCTTTCCTCCCGCGATCAAGGTCGACGGCCGCGTGCAGCCGGTGTCGAAAACCGGGCTGACACCACAGCACACGATGGAGCTCGTGCGCAGCGTCATGAACGACAAGCAGGCCGCCGAGTTCGAGTCGACGAAAGAGTGCAATTTCGCCATTGCGCCACCGGGCGTAGGGCGCTTCCGGGTCAACGCCTTTGTCCAGCAGGGCCGCATCGGCATGGTATTGCGGACGATCACGACCGACATCCCGGCCTTCGAGGAACTCGGGCTGCCGCCGGTGCTGAAGGACATCATCATGTCGAAGCGCGGCATCATGATGTTCGTCGGCGCCACCGGCTGCGGCAAATCGACGTCAATGGCCTCTCTGCTCGGCTACCGCAACGAGAACAGCCATGGCCACATCATCACGATCGAGGACCCGATCGAGTTCGTCCACGAGCACCGGAACTGCATCCTCACGCAACGCGAGGTCGGCGTGGACACGGACGACTGGGGGATCGCGCTGAAGAACACGCTGCGCCAGGCGCCGGACGTCATCCTGATTGGCGAAGTGCGCGAGCGCGAGACGATGGACTACGCGATCTCGTTCGCGGAAACGGGCCACCTGTGCCTGGCCACGCTGCACGCGAACAGCACCAACCAGGCGCTCGACCGGATCATCAATTTCTTTCCCGAGGAGCGCCGCGCGCAGCTGCTGATGGACCTGTCGCTCAACATCCGCGCGTTCATCGCGCAGCGGCTGATCCCGCGGCGCGACGGCAAGGGCCGCGTGCCGGCGGTCGAGGTGATGCTGAACTCTCCGCTCATTTCCGACCTGATCTTCAAGGGCGACGTGTCGGGGATCAAGGAAATCATGAAGAAGTCGACCGAGCTCGGCATGCAGACGTTTGACCAATCGCTGTTCGGCCTGTACGAGGCCGACCTCATCAGCTACGAGGATGCATTGCGCAATGCCGATTCGCTCAACGATCTGCGGCTTCAAATCAAGCTGCAGGGCAAGGACGCGAAAGGGCGCAACGTCTTCTCGGGAATCGGCAATCTCGACATCGTGCCCGACGCCACGCCCGGGCGCATGTAGGGCGGCCCCGGTGGAGAAAGGTCCCGTGCCTGCCCCGGCAGGCTCGCCGATGAGCGAGCGCACCCATTTCGGTTTCGAGCAGGTCCCGGTCGAGGACAAGGCGCTGCGCGTGCGTGGCGTGTTCGAATCGGTCGCGGGCAAGTACGACCTGATGAACGATCTCATGTCGGCCGGCCTGCATCGGCTGTGGAAGCGGTTCGCCGTCAACGCCACGCATGTTCGCGCCGGGATGCGCGTGCTCGACCTGGCCGGCGGCACCGGCGATCTGGCGCTCCAGTTCGCGCGTCGGGTCGGCCCGGAAGGCGAGGTTGTGCTGACCGACATCAACGGCGCGATGCTCAGCGCCGGCCGCGATCGGCTGCTCGATGTGGGCCACCTGCTGCCCGTGGTACAGTGCGACGCGGAAAAGCTGCCGTTCCCGGAAGCGCACTTCGACTGCGTGAGCATCGCGTTCGGGCTGCGCAACGTGACCCGCAAGGAATGCGCGCTCGCCGAGATGCGCCGGGTGCTGAAGCCGGGCGGCGTGGCGGTCGTGCTGGAGTTCTCCCGGGTCTGGGCGCCGCTCGCCCCGGCGTATGACTGGTATAGTTTCAACGTGCTGCCCCGGGTGGGCCGCCTCGTGGCCGGGGATGACGCGAGCTACCGCTACCTTGCCGAGTCGATCCGGATGCACCCGGACCAGGCCACACTCAAGGCGATGATGGAACAAGCGCGATTCGACCGGGTCGAAGTCTACAATCTGATGGCCGGCGTGGTCGCCGTCCACCTCGGCTATCGCTTCTGAACACGATTTGCCCGGCCCACGGGGAACTGGAGAACGGAATGAAACGTACTGGAATCATTGCCATAGCCCTGCTCGCCGCGGTGACGCTGGTGATCGACGACGCGAGCGCTGCACGATTCAGCGGCGGCAAGAGCTTCGGCGCGCAGCGCCCCAGCGTGGCCCCCCGCGCATCGGTGCCGCCGGCCGCAACGCCACCGGCAGCGGCCTCGCAGCCGGTCATGCCGGCCACGCCCGGTGCGACGCTTCCCGCCAAGCCAATCACCGCAGCGGCACCGGCCGCCTCCGGCGCCTCCCGCTGGCTGGGCCCGATCGCCGGCCTCGCCGCCGGCCTGGGGCTGGCCGCGCTGCTGTCGCATTTCGGGCTTCCCGAGGGGCTTGGTAGCTTCCTTCTGATAGCGCTGCTGGTGATCGGCGGCGTGGTCCTGGTGCGCATGCTGCTCGCGCGGCGGGGGCAGACGCCGCCGCTGGCCTACGCGGGGGCGCGCGGCCCCGACGCGGCGCCGACCACTTTCGAGAAATCCGCAACGCCGGAATCATCGGGCGGCGCGGCGCGGATCGAGCCGGTGCTGGGTCCCGCCACGGCAACGCCAGCGATCGTACAGACGTTCCCTCCGGGGTTCGACGCCGAGGGTTTCGCCAGGCACGCAAAGCTGCAATTCGTCCGCTTGCAGGCCGCCTACGACACCGGTGACCGTGAAGCGCTCGGCGACCTGCTGACGCCCGAAATGCAGCTCGAAGTGATGCGTGACCAGGACAGCGGGAACGCACGTTCGGCCACCGAAGTCGTGACCCTCGCCGCCGAAGTGCTCGAAGTGGTGACGGAAGGCGATCGGCACTGGGCGAGCGTCCGGTTCACCGGGACCATGCGCGAGGGCACCGGCACCACGCCAGTGCCCTTCGACGAGGTCTGGAACCTGTCGAAGCCGGTCGTCGGCAAGACCGGCTGGCTGCTCGCCGGGATTCAGCAACCCGGATGATCGGCCCCCACGCTCACGGCGTTCGCTGCCCCCTGGGGGGGCGCACAGCGCCCTTCGGGCGGCCGGGCGGCAGATGAACAGCCCCCACGCTCACTGCGTTCGCTGCCCCCTGGGGGGGCGCACAGCGCCCTTCGGGCGGCCGGGCGGGCGCTGAGGCCAAGTTGTTGCGCTTCGACCCGGCGGCACTGCCCGCCGCGCTCGCCAACCGCGTCCTCGGACGCGAGGCGTGGGCGCAAACCTGCCTCGCCGCGCACGCCGGACGCGTTTTTGCCGTCGCGGTCGGGCCCCTGGTGACGTCGATGAGCATCGACGAGGCCGGGGCGATCAGTGCCGCACCGCACCGGGATGGTCCCCCGGACCTCACGCTGACCATTTCGCCGCTGGCCGCGCCGTCGCTGCTGGCCGAACCGACTCGCTGGGACGAATTCGTTGCCGTCGACGGCGATCCCGCCCTCGCCACCACGCTGAAAGGGCTCGCCGAAACGCTGCCGTGGTTCGTCGAACGGGCGCTCGCCGGGGCCCTGGGTCCGATTGTCGGCCTGCGCATCGCCGAAGCTGGACGGCGCCTGCTCGCACTTCCCGCGTACGCCGGCGCGCGTGTCGGCGCCAGCATCGCCAGCTATGTGCGCGACGAAACCCGCTTCGCCGCGAAAGCCGCGGAGGCGCGTTCGGTCGGCGACGAGATCCTGGCAACGGCCACCCGGGTCGATGCCCTTTCGCGGCGCGTCGACGCGCTGGCCGCGCGCCTCGCCTCCGCCTGAGCCGGCCGTCACCGCCAGACGCCGGGGCCCTAAGGCGCCGCCGGCGCGGCGTAACCCAGCACGGCGAAGAAGTGGCAGGCGGTGCCGGCGAGCACGAACAGATGCCAGATGAAGTGCCCGTAGCGCAGCCGTGAGTCGACGGTGAAGAACGCCACGCCCGCCATGTAAGCCAGCCCTCCGGCGCCCAGCAGCAGCAGGCCCGGCAGGGGCACGCGCTGCTGCAGCGGCTCGATCGCGATCACGCACAGCCATCCCATCACCAGGTAGAGGGAAAGCGACGCGACCGGGTGCTCGATCCGATCGAAGGCCTTCAGCGTCACGCCGACGACGGCCAGGCCCCAGACGAGCCCGAACAGCGTCCAGCCCATGGGCCCGTTCAAGGGACCGAGCGTGAACGGGGTGTAGGTGCCGGCGATCAGCAGGAAGATCGCGCCGTGGTCGAGCTTCCTGAACAGCGCCTTGGCCGCGTCGTGCGACACGGCGTGGTAGAGCGTCGATGCGCAGTAGAGCAGGACCATCGTCGCCGCGAATACGCTGGCGCCGACGATGTTGGCGGAGGTGCCCGTCTGGGCCGTGACCGAGATGAGAACCGGGGCCGACGCGACGGCCATGACGAAGCCCACCCCGTGGCTCACGCTGTTGGCGATCTCTTCTCCCTGCGACTGCCGGCGTTCCTTCATATCGGGGGTCTCCAGCCGGATCCTAGCAACGTTTGTGCCCGCATGGCCGTTGACCCCGGACCAAAGCCCCGGCTGCCGCGGGCGTATCCCTTACAATCGGCGGGATGCGTATTACGCGCCTTGCGATAATCGTCGTCATAGCCCTCAAGTACGGGCTCGACGAGTTCCTGACCGGCCACGAGCGGTTCCGCGCGGTTCGCCCGGCAGCGCGCGCGCTGACGTTCTGGCGCGACACCTCCGCCCCGCGCGGGCAGCGGCTGCGGCTCGCGCTGGAGGATCTGGGTCCGATCTTCGTCAAGTTCGGTCAGATGCTCTCCACGCGGCGCGATCTGCTGCCGGCGGACATCGCCGACGAGCTCGCGAAACTGCAGGACCGCGTGCCGCCGTTTGCCACGGAGCAGGTGCTCAAAACCCTCACCCGGCTGTACGGCAAGCCGGTCGACGCGGTTTTCCGGTCGTTCGACCGGACGCCGATCGCAAGCGCATCCGTCGCCCAGGTGCATTTCGCCGAGCTGCCCGACGGCACGCCGGTCGCGGTCAAGGTGTTGCGGCCGAACATCGCGCAGGTGATCGAGAAGGACCTGTCGCTGCTGCAGGCCGGCGCGATGCTGCTCGAGAAGCTGTGGTCGGACGGCAAGCGGCTGCGCCCGCGCGCGGTCGTCGCCGAGTTCGAGCGGACGCTCTCCGACGAGCTCGATCTGTCGCGCGAGGCGGCGAACTGCTCGCAGCTGCGCCGGAACTTCCAGCATTCGCCGCTGTTGCTCGTGCCAGCGGTGCACTGGGACTACTGCGGCACCGACGTCATGGTGATGGAGCGGATGACCGGCATCCCGATCGCGCAGGTCGACCGGTTGCGCGAAGCGGGCATCGACATTCCGCGGCTCGCCCGCGCCGGCGTCGAGCTCTTCTTCACGCAGGTCTTCCGCGACGCCTACTTCCACGCCGACATGCATCCCGGCAACATCTTCGTCGCCACGGAAGCCCCGCACCACGGCAAGTACATCGCCGTCGACTTCGGGATCATGGGCACGCTGTCCGAGCGCGACCAGGGCTACCTCGCACAGAATTTCCTCGCCTTCTTCCGCCGCGACTACCACCGCGTCGCAACCGCGCACCTCGAATCGGGCTGGGTGCCGCCGGACACCCGGGTCGACGAGCTCGAAGCCGAGATCCGCGTCGTGCTGGAGCCCGCTTTCGACCGCCCGCTATCCGAGATTTCACTAGGCCGCGTCCTGCTGCAGCTCTTCCGCGCCTCGCGCCGCTTCAACGTCGAGATCCAGCCGCAGCTCGTGCTGTTGCAGAAGACGCTGCTCAACGTGGAAGGCCTGGGTCGCCAGCTCGATCCCAACCTCGACCTCTGGGTGACGGCGCTGCCCTATCTCGAACGCTGGATGAACGACCGGATCGGCCTGCCGGCGCTGAAGCGGCGGCTGCTGGCCGAGGCGCCGTACATTGCCGCGGCACTGCCCGAGCTGCCGCGGCTCATCCACCAGCGCCTCATGGCGCCCGTGGCGGCAGGGGACGAAGCGATCAAGGGGCTCGCCGCGGCGCAGCGCATGCGCAACGTGCTGCTGGCCGTCGTAGCGATGCTGCTGGCGGCAGTGGCGGGCCTGCTGCTCTGGCAAATCCGGTCCGGGTAGAACGATGACGCTCCTCGAAATACAGGACGTGTCACGGCGCTTTGGGGATTTCACGGCGGTCGACGGCGTCAGTCTCGCCATCGAGGCAGGGGAATTCTTCACGCTGCTGGGTCCGTCCGGCTGCGGCAAGACGACGCTGCTGCGCATGATCGCAGGCTTCGATCTGCCCGACGCCGGCCGCATCCTGCTCGACGGCGTCGATCTCGCCGGGCGCCCCCCTGAAGAGCGCCCCGTGCGCACGGTATTCCAGAGCTATGCGCTGTTTCCGCACATGACCGTCGAGGGCAACGTCGCATTTCCGCTGAAGATGGCGAAGACACCGCCGGGACAGATCGCGGCCAAGGTGGCCGAGGCACTGGAGGACGTGCGCCTGAAGGGCTTCGGCAAACGCTATCCGCACGAGCTCTCCGGCGGGCAGAAGCAGCGCGTCGCGATCGCCCGCGCCCTGGTGACGCACCCGACGGTGCTGCTGCTCGACGAGCCGCTGGCGGCACTCGACGCGAAGCTGCGCGAGGACATGCAGATCGAGCTCATCAACCTGCAGAAGGAGGTCGGCATCACCTTTGTCTACGTGACGCACGACCAGACCGAGGCGCTCGCCCTGTCGCACCGGATCGCGGTGATGAACTCGGGCCGGGTCGAGCAGCTGGACGAGCCGTCGCGAATCTACAGCTTCCCGCGGACACGGTTCGTCGCCGACTTCATCGGCCACTGCAACCTGCTGTCCGGGCCGATCACGGCCAACGGCGAGGGCATCGTCACCGTCGACGTCGCCGGGCTGGGACCGGTGCGCGTGGCCGCACGCTCGACGCTGGCTGCAGGTCGGCCGGGAACCATCGCGCTGCGCCCCGAGAAGGCGCGCATCGAAGCGAGCGCTCCCGCCGGAACGCCCGACAATCATTTCCGCGGCACGGTCTCCGACCTCCTCTACATGGGTGACGTGACCGTGTACATCGTCGACACGCCGGGCGGGCAGAAGATCGAGGCGCTGCTCGCCAATTCGGCGAGCGGCCGCGCCAAGTTCTTCGAAGTGGGCGACCCGGTCGAAGTGAGCTGGCCGGTCGCCGCCGGGCATTTCATTGAGGAATAGGCCGATGGCCGCACGCGCCTCCGGACGGCTGGGCAAGTGGCTGGTCAGCGGGCCGCCGCTGCTCTACCTGCTGGTCTTCTTCGCGGTCCCGACGCTCATCATGGCGCTCGCGTCGTTCCGTACGCCCGGCGAATTCGGGGGCCTGGCGCCGCTCGTCGACGAGGCGGGCGCGCTCGACCTCAATGTCGACAGCTATGCCCGGTTCCTCACCGAGCCGGTCTACGCCCAGGTCTTCCTCAAGTCCGTCTGGTATGCCTTGCTGACGACGCTCGCGTGTCTCGCGCTCGCCTACCCGCTGGCGGCGCTGATCGCCCGCAGCGCGAAGCGGTACCGCAATCTGCTGCTGCTCCTCGTGATCCTGCCGTTCTGGAGCAACTTCCTGATCCGGATCTACGCCTGGATGATCATCCTCGGGCCGCAGGCGGCACTGGCGCGCAGCGTCAACGGCATCCTCGCCGCGCTCGGCATGGAACCCGTTTCACTGCTGTTCAGTTCCTTCGCCGTGCTGGCCTGTCTCGTCTACGTGCACCTGCCGTTCATGGTGCTGCCGCTGTACGCGAACCTGGAGAAGCACGACCAGGCGCTGCTCGACGCCGCGCAGGATCTCGGGGCTTCCGCGTGGCAGCGGTTCTGGCGGATCACGTTTCCGCTGTCGCTGCCGGGCGTGTATGCCGGCGCAGCACTGGTATTCATCCCGGCGCTCGGCATGTTCGCGATTCCCGACATTCTGGGCGGTCCGGAAGACAGCCTGATCGGCAACGTCATCAAGCAGCAATTCCTGGAAGCGCGCGACTGGCCCTTCGGCAGCGTGCTGTCGATCGTGCTGACCGTCGCGGCGCTGCTGCTGGCGGGACTGGCGGCATGGGTGGGTCGCGGCAATCTCGGCACCCCTTCGAGCGCGAGGGACGCCCGTGCGTAGGCGACCGCTCGCCCTCTGGGTCGCCGCGGCGGTGGGGTACGCCTTCCTGTACATCCCGCTCGTCATCGTCGTCGTCTACTCGTTCAACAACTCGCGCCTCAACGCCGAATGGGTCGGGTTCACTCTCGATTGGTACCGCAAGCTCGCCCACAACGAGGAGATGCTTGCCGCGGCGGGCAATTCGCTGCTGATCGCACTGGTCGCGAGCCTCGTATCGACGGTGCTGGGCACGATGGCCGGCGTGGCGATGTACCGCTACCGGCTGCGGCTGCTGCCGGTGCTGGTGCTGACACCGATCGCGATCCCCGAGATCCTGATGGGGGTGGCGCTGCTGATCTTCTTCGTGCTGCTCAACTTCACGCTGGGACTCGTCTCGGTGGCGCTGGCGCACATCGCGTTCTGCGTCGGCTTTGTCGCCATCGTCGTGCGCTCCCGGCTGGCCGGGATGGACGAGAGCCTGACCGAGGCCGCCCGGGACTGCGGCGCGACGCCGCTCGAGGCGTTCCGGTACGTGACGCTGCCGCTGATCATGCCCGGCGTCATCGCCGGCGCGCTGATGGCGTTCACGCTGTCGATCGACGACTTCGTGATCACCTTCTTCACGGCCGGCGCCGGCACCGTGACCCTCCCGCTGCAGATCTACTCGATGATCAAGATCGCGGTCACGCCGGAGGTCAACGCCGTGTCGACCCTGTTGATGCTGCTCACGCTCGCGCTTATCATCATCGCTTCGCGGCTCGCACCTAGCCTGCTGGGCAACCAAGAGGAGAAACCATGAAACGGCTCGTACCGCTGCTCGCTGCGCTGTTGTTCGCCTTGCCGGCCGGGGCCGCGAAGGACGAATTCCACCTTTACAACTGGAACAACTACCTCGCGCCGGAGACGGTCAAGCGCTTCGAGGAGGACTGCAAGTGCAAGGTCGTCCAGACCTACTATTCCGACAACGAGGAATTGCTGGCGAAACTCGCCGCGGGGGCCAAGGGCTACGACATGTACGTGCCCACGTCGAACGCGGTCCAGGCACTGATCAAGAGCGGCCGGTTGAAGCCCGTCGACAAGGGCCAGCTCGCCAATCTGAAGAACATCGACCCCGCCTTGCTCAACACGCCGTTCGATCGCGACAACAAGTACTCGATCCCGTACGCGATGTCCACGACGATCCTCGGCTACAACGACGAGAAGATCCGGGAGCTCGGCCTGCCCACGGACACCTGGGCCCTCATCTTCGATCCGAAGCACCTCGAGAAGATCAAGGGCCGCGTCACCGTCCTCGACAGCGCCAACGAGCTTTTTGCGGCCGCGCTCAAGTACCTCGGTTACTCGGCCAACGACGTCGATCCGAAGCACTGGGACGAGGCAGCCGCGGTGATCAAGAAGGCCAAGCCCTACTGGGCCGCGTTCAACGCGTCGTCGTACATCAAGGAGCTGACCGTCGGCAACATCTGGGTGGTGCACGGCTACTCGAACGACATCTTCCAGGCCAACCTCGACGCGCAGGCCGCGGGCCGCAAGTTCAAGATCCTGCAGGGCATGCCAAAGGAGGGCGCGGTGCTCGCCGTCGACAACATGGTGATCGACAAGAACGCGCCGCGGGCCGACCTCGCGCTCAAGTTCATGAATTTCATGCTCGACGGAAAGAATTCGGCCGAGCTCACGAACCTGATCGGCTCCGGAAATCCGAACACCGATGCCGTCAAGTACATCAAGCCCGAGCTCCTGAAGAACCCGGCGATCTTCCCGGACAAGGCGGTCCAGGCGAAGCTCGAGCAGCTGCAGGACCTCACCGGCGCGCAGCGCCGTCTGCGCAACAAGCAGTGGACCGAGATCAAGGCCGGCCGCTGAGCGGCGAATCCGCGCGGACATCGCGCGGCCCTCCCTGACGCGCCGTCCCGCCATGGTGCCGGCCGCACCAGCGCGCTCGCTGCTCCCGGTCTTCCTCGCCGGGCTCTACGGCCTCGCCATCTTCTACGCGAGCCTGCAGCCGTTCGAGCCATGGCTCGAGCGGGCATCGGGGTCGGCGTTCTTTCTGCTCGCCCCCTGGCCACCGCGGTGGGTGCGCTACGACATCGTCGGCAACCTCGTCGCGTACCTGCCGTTCGGTTTCTTTGTCGCATCCGCGCAGCGCCACCGCTCGCCGGCCGGTACCCTGTCCGTTGCGATATTCGCCGGCGCCCTGTTGTCGTTCGCGATGGAGACGCTGCAGATGTTTCTACCGACGCGGGATGCCAGCGTCGCCGACCTGCTGGCCAATGCGACGGGGGCAGCTCTCGGGGGAGCGCTCGCACTGGTCCTGGTGCGCTCGCCGCGGGCGAAGGCGACGATCGCATCGATGCGCGACCGGTGGTTCCTGCCGGGCACCGTGGGCGATCTCGGGATCGCGCTGCTCGTGATCTGGCTCGTCGTGCAGGTGAATCCGGGCATTCCGCTGTTCGCCACGATGTTCGACTCGGCGTCGGGGCCGGCGCGCCCGGGCCTCGCACCAGACCTCGCGGCGACCGTGGTCGAAGCCGCGCACACCGCCTTCCAGTTGCTGGGCGTCGGCCTGTTCCTGGCGCTGCTGCTGCGCGAGCGGCGCTACGTCGCGGGGGCCGCGTTGCTGCTCATCGGCGCGGCGGCGCTGATCAAGGGAATTGCGGCCGCCGTGCTGCTCCGGCCCGCGGCCTGGGAGAACTGGCTCTCGCCCCCGGTATCGCTGGGCGTCGCGGCCGGCTCGCTCCTGCTGTCAATGGCGATCTGGCTGCCGCGGCCAGCGCAGGTCACGCTCGCGGCGGTCGCGCTGCTCTCATCGCTGCTCGCGACCGTGCTGTTGCCGGACCTCGTGTTTGCGCGTGCGCCGGTCGGACTCTTCAACGGACCCTACGGCCACCTGCTGAATTTCAACGGTCTCACGCATACCGTGCTCCTGGTCTGGCCCGCGGTCGCCTGCGCGTTCCTGTTCGCGCTGGCGGGGCGGCCACGATGGGGCGAACCGCGCTGAGGTCAATGATCGATGCCTGGGAACGCGCGGTGCGCAGGCGCTATGCGACGGGCGCGGCGAGCGCGCGCTCCACCGCCGCGATGACCGCAGGCAACGGCAACTGTTGCAGGCAATCCGAAAAGCTCGCGACGTGCCGGTCGCAGCCTTCCGCCATGCAGGGAACGCAAGCGCCGGGACCCTGAACCAGCTGGACGTTGCCCATTTCCTGCGTGCCGACACGCCGCCAGGGCGACGGTGCGCCAGCGAATTGTTGCGGCCAGGGCCCCCATTTGACGGGATTGGACGGGCCGTACAACGCCACCGTGGGCACGCCCTGCGCCGCGGCCATGTGCGTCGTCACCGTGTCGGGTCCGACGAAAAGGCGCGCCCCGGCGATGACACACGCTGTCTGCGCAATGGTGAGTTGCCCCGCCAGATTGACCGCGCCCTGGGGCATGCGCGCCGCGGCGGACGCCACGAATTCCCTTTCGCCCGGTTCGGCGCCACCCGTGAGGATCGTGTCAAAGCCGCGTTCGCCCAGCCAATGCGCAAGGCCGACCCAGCCTTCGACGTGCCACATCTTGTAGTTGAACTTCGGGTGGACATGCAGCACAACGTATGGGGAGTCGCGGGTGCGCTCACCCAGCAGCGCCGACGCACGCGCGGCGTCCTGCGTCGTCCAGCCGATGCTGATCTCGTGGTGCCGCGCAATGCCCAGGACTTCGGCGAAGGCAAGATTCATCGCGGCGGTGTGCGTGTCGAGATCGTCGAAGGGGATCGCCTTCGACAGAACCCGCCGCTTCCACTTTGCGCCGTTCCCCGAACCGACCATGCCCACCCGCCAACGCCCGGCCACGACCGCGTACGCCGTCGGCCGGTCGCCCGCGAGACACGACAAGGCGATGTCGTATTGCCGCGCCAACCTGGCGGCAAGCGCGAGGTGCGCCAACAGTCCCGGCCGCTCGGCGACGGTGATGACGCGCCGCACGTCCGGATTTGCCTCCAGCACGCCCTGCGTGCCGGCGAAGACCAGCACATCGATCCCGGCCTGCGGCCACGCCGCCTTGAGCGACCGGACCAGGGGCGAAGCGAGCAGAACGTCGCCCCTGCGCCGGGTGACGACCACCAGCACGCTCGCAGGTACCGCCAACGGCGGCGCGCGCCCGCCGCGGGTTGACACAGGATGTCTCATGCGGCGCCTGCCCGCGATTGCACTCCGCCCGCGGGATAACCGGCGAAGAGAAGTCCGCTCATGTAGGCAAAGAGGAACCCCTCGCCGTGATCCATCAGCGTCGACGACAGCGCACTCGCCACGGCGAACGTCAGCACGAGCGCCCGCGCGGCCGCTGGCTCGAAGCGGCCGGGCAGATGCGCCGCCTGCCGCCATTGCGTCGCGAACAGCCCGGCCAGGAGCACCAATCCGGCGACCCCGAATTGCGCGATCATCAGCAGGATCTCGTTATGCGGATTGTGCATCCCGCCGGCCCCGGGATCCGCCACGCGGCGCGCATAGGCCTGAGCGAACCCGCCCGTGCCCACGCCGAAAACGGGATCGCTGCCGATGATCTCCAAGGTGTTCCGCAGCAACTCGAGGCGCAGCCCGACCGAGGAAGTCGGAGCAGGGGGAACGCCGGCGCGCCATTGCTGGTACTCCTCGTCGGCGAGCATGACTCGCTTGTGCAGCATGCTTTCCGGCGACGCGAGCACTACCGCCGCGAGCGCGCCGAGCGCGATGCCGGCAAACGCGAGGCCCTTGAGCCGGAACCTGCGGCAGAGAAAATAGACGAAGAGCACGAGCAGCACGACGATGCCCGTGCGCCCCGGTACCATCAGCAGCACGTTGGCCACCACGGCAGCACAAAGCGCGGCGAGAACTAACCTGCCCGGGCGCGTCGCTGCATCGAGCGCTGCCTGCGCGAGCAGAAAGGCCGCGAACGCCATGAACACGTTGTGCGTGATGTGGGCCTTGAACGCGACGGGATCCAGTGGCACTCCCTTGAGCCATCCCTTGCCGGAAAGCACGCCCAGCCAGAGCAGATAGGAAAGCACGAGCGTCACGAGCATGGATGCGAGAAAAGCGGCGATGCCGCGCTCGCGCCAGACCGGTTCGCGCAGGAGGAATATCAGCGCCGGGATCAGCAGCAACCGCGATGCCTTCGCCAGCGCCTCGAGCACGTCCCTGGCCGTGCCGATCGAATAAAGGGATCCCAGGAGGTGCAGGAAGTACAGCGCGAGCGCCAGCAGGGCGACCGGATTGCCGCGAATGGCGGCGAGCTTGTCCCGGTACCGGCCGCCGGCAATCCAGAAGAGCACGATGAGCCCAAGCAGGACGTTGTCGAGCAGGACCGACACCGGAATGGAAAATCCCAGCAGGACCGCCCCCCATTTCACGGCGTTCTCGGCACGCTCCTGCGCCGTGCGCGGCCGCGGGGTCGCCGTCGATGAGCCAACGCCGGCGGCACGTTCCACGAGACGGCGGTCGAGCATCAGGGAGAGGGTGGCGAATAGCCGAGGCGTCACGGAAGGGCGGTTCCAAACCGTGATTATATCGGAGGCCCCGGCGGCGAACGCCGGTGGCCGGAGGATATCCTGCCGCCCTGCGCGCGACCCGACACTGGCATAATGAGAGGGCACGGCGCCGTGGCGAAGGGCACGTTTTCCGTTTGCGGCCGCCCGCGTCGTGGTGACGTCCCGAAGCGACGCTGGAATCCTCCACCGATGCAAGATCTTCCTCTCGCCGTGCTGGTCGCCACGGTTTCGTCGTACTGGGTCGGGGTCGGGGTGATGATCGCCCGCGTGCGCCGGCATACGCGCAAGGTCGTCGGGCTCGTGCCCGAACAGCGGCAGGAACGCCTCATGTGGCTCGTCTGGGTGCCGCTGGTCGCCGCCTGGATCTGCGTACCCTGGGCGACGCTCACGCGGTCGGGGGCCGTTCCGGCACTACCCGACTTCGCGTTGCGCGAGCCCGCGTTCGCCGCGTTGCGCTGGGTCGCCGCGCTTGTCGCCGTGACCGCGCTCGCCGGCACGGTTCGCTGCTGGCTGCGGATGGGCAGCGACTGGCGGATGGATGTCGGCCTCGAACGCAAGACAGACCTCATCACCGACGGGCTGTTCGCGCGCGTCCGGCACCCCATCTACGCGTTTTCCATCCTGCTGATGCTCTGCACGGTGGCGATCGTGCCCACCTTGCCGATGATGCTGATCGCGGCCGTGCACATCGTTCTCATGAACCTCAAGGCGCGCAACGAGGAACGCCATCTTTCCGCGGTGCACGGCGATGCCTATGCGCGATACCTGCGGAGGACGGGCCGTTTCCTCCCCCGCCGCCCGGCGCGCTGACTGCGCCGCGGTCGCGCTTCGGCATGCGCATGCTCCCTGCGGTTTCGGTTCCACCATGGCTCTCCGCACTCGCGTTCATCGCGGCCGCGGCACTGCCCGCCGGCGCGTGGACGGACGTGACTGCAGCGCCAACGGGTACCGCCGGCCACGATCCGGCCGTCGTGGAGCGTCTGTTCGCGCTGGATCCGGACCGCGTCAGCGGGCGTGAGGTCGCCGAGGTCCTGGCGCGGGTACCGGCGCCGAGAATCGTCCTGTTCCAGGGCAGCTTCGCCCTGATCACCATGGCGCCCTTGGCGGAATTCCTGGTCGCCATGGGATATCCGCCCGACCGGGTCAGGCATCCGCGCGACGGCAGCTATTCGTCGAGCAGCTTCACGGACAGCCGGCAGATTGCGGGCACGCTGGCCTGGTATTACGAGTCCGAAGGCGTGCGTCCGCTGATGATCGGGCACAGCCAGGGCGGAATGATGGCCATCCGCGTGCTGCACGAGCTTGCCGGCGCATTCGGAGACTCTATCCCGGTCTGGAATCCGGTGACGGACGCGCCGCTGCCGCGCTCGGTGATCGTCGATCCCCTGAGCGGTCACACGCGGCCCGTCGTCGGCTTCCGGCTCCCCTACGTCGCTGCGCTCGCCACCGGGAAGCTTGCGCGCGTCCTGCTTGGCCAATGGGAGATGCTGGCGAAGCTCCGCGAAATCCCGGACACCACCGAGGAATTCACCGGTTTCGCCATCGAGTGGGATCTCATCGCCGGGCTGTTCCCGCGCTCCGATCCCTACCTTGCCAAGGGATCCGCGACCGTGCGCAACGTGATCCTCCCGGCGGCGTACACGCACATCGGGCTGCCGGAAACCCTTCATCTCGCGAACGACCCGGCCACGCGGGCGTGGATCGAGGCGTACGTGCCCGATGGCAACGCTGCGCTCCCGGACAGCGCCGGCGTGGACACCACCAACCTCGTGCACGCCGCCGACATCTGGCACAGCGTGAAGCGGCACTGGACGATCGAAGCGAGGCGGCTCGTCGGTGCACAACGCCGGGGCGCTGAGTGAAGGGGCGCCTGAACCTGTTCCAGGCGGCGATGCTGCGCTGGCGGGATCTGCATCCGTATACCGCGATTCACGTGGGCCGCATCGACCGTCCGCTCGACGCCGGGCGACTGAAGACGCTCATCGGGCGCCAGCTCGACGCGCTCGGGCTCACCGGCTTCATGCTCGACGTCACGCGCCGCCGCTTCGAGTACACGGGGGGACCGGCGGAGGTGGCGCTTGTCGTCCACGCGGGCGGCAGCCAGCCGAGCGAAGTGCTGGCGATGACGATCGAACGTGAGCTCAACCTCCCTTTCGTGCGCGATGGCAGGCTGAATCCATTCCGGTTCTTCTGCATCGACAGCGGGCCGTGGTTCCACCTCGGCCTTGCCTACGACCACGTGATCGCCGGCGGCGACTCGATCGTGGTCCTGCTCGAGGGCATCTTCTCCCGCTACCTCGGCGACAAGCCCGAAGCGCCGCCTGTCCGTCGCCTGGACCGCTACCCGGCGACCTTTGGACGGCTGTTTGTCCAGCAAGCCGCCCCGGCACTCATGGGCATGCGCTTCCTGCGGACGATCGCAGCGAGCTGCGGGCGTACCGTGCGGCCGCGCGGCCTGCAAGGCGGGAGTCCCGCCAGCGGGTTCGCGTATCGCCGCCTCGACCCGCCGGAGCTCGTGGCGCTCGTCGGCGCGGCGCGCGCCTGGGGCGTCACCGTCAACGACCTGTTGCTCGCGACCTTGCTGCGGGCGCTGGAACCCTTCGTGGGCGAACGTGCGCCGGAGGAGCGCCGGCATGAACTCGCCGTCGCGTCGATCGTCAATCTTCGACGCGATTTGGGCTACGATCCCAACGTCACCTTCGGCCAGTTTCTGAGCTCATTCCGCGTTTCCCATCCGCTGCCACCCGGCATTGCACTGGAGCAGCTCGCGCGCGACATTCACGCCGAGACCGCGCGCATCAGAAGCGCGAAGCTCTACCTGCAGAGTCTGCTGGGAATCGCCGTAAGCGGCGCGCTGTGGCGCTTCCTGTCGCGCGAGCAGCGCGCGGGCTTCTACGCGAAGCATTACCCGACGTGGGGGGCGGTCACGCTGGCCAACGTCGACGCGCTCTGGGAAAATGCCGGCGGACGAATGCCGACCCCCGAATACCTGCGCGCAGTCTCCACCGGCCCGCTGGCGCCGGTGGTCGTCACGGTGACCATCGCCGCCGGCGTTCTGCACGCGGGCATTTCGTATCAGCGCGCCGTGTTCACCGCAGCGAACATCGACCAGATCGCCGACGGCATGGTCGGCTGCTGGACGCATCTCGACTCATGATCTCCCGCCCCCTTCTTCGCCGCATCGCGCTGGTGGCGGCCGTCACCATCGTCGCGCTGGCCGGCGGCGGCTGCGCGACGCGGCCGGTCGCGGCCCCCGACGCCGGTGTCCTGACCCGACCCGCGGCGCACGCCGTTCTCCGATCGCTGGCCATCGACCGTGCGCTCGAAGACCGGATTCTTGCCCTCGATCCGGAACAGGTCACCGCCGACGATGTGCGCGACACGCTCGCCAAGGGCCCGGCGCCGCGCATCATCCTGCTCCATGGCGGCATCTACCCTGTCTACCTGATGATGGAGTCCGCCGGCCGGCTCCTCACCGGCATGGGCTACCCCGAGAGCCGCATCCGACACCCGGGGGACGGGCGCTGGTCGCACAGTCCCTACGAGCACAGTGCGCAGATCGCCGGGTTCATCGCCTGGCATTACGAGCGCGACGGCATGCGGCCGATGATGATTGGCCACAGCCAGGGCGGGATCCAGGCCATCAAGGTGCTCTACGAGCTGGCAGGGCGGTTCGACGACCCGATCCGTGTCTGGAATCCATTGGCGGACGCCGCGGAGATTCGCACGTCCATCGTCGATCCGCTGACGGGTGCCGAACGGCCGGTCGTTGGCCTGAGCGTTTCCTACGTTTCCGTCGTGGGCGCCGGCGGCGCGGCGCTGCTCTTGCCCAACCAGTGGAGCATGGTGGGGAAGATGCGCACGATCCCGGACGCAGTGGACGAGTTCACCGGCTTCGCCATCGGGCTCGATTTCTTCGCCTGGACCTATCCTGGCGACGAGGACGCGATCAGTTTCCGCCGCGACGGCAACACGCTCGTGCGCGGCGTGATGCTGCCGGCGTGGTACAACCACGTCTTCGTGCCCGACACGGAACGGCTCGCCGCGGACCCCGCAACGCGCGCCTGGATCGATGCCTACCGGGCCGCCGACGCCGGCGTCGCGACGCCACCGGCGGAGGCCGGCGACGGGGTGTTGTGGGCAGCCGACGTCTGGTACAGCGTCAAGAAGCACTGGACGATCGAGGCGCAGCGCCTCATCCGCGCCAGGCGCGCCGTAGCGGACAGGTTAAAATAATACTTTCGCCTGCCCCCGGCGCAAGTGCCGGGTTCCATGATCGCAGAACGCAGCAGGAATCCCACCATGCCGGGTGTGTTGGCCGGAAAAGTCGCTCTCGTCACCGGCGCCGCGCGCGGCATCGGCCGCGCCGTCGCGCTGAAGCTTGCCCGCGAGGGTTGCGACGTCGCGGTCAACTACTACAACAGCGCCGACGAGGCTGATACCCTCTGCGTCGAGATTCGCGCCCTCGGGCGCCGCGCGGTCGCCATCCAGGGCAGCGTCGGCATCCCGGATTCGGTCGACGAGATCTTTGCCGAGTTCGGCCGGCATTTCGACCGGCTCGACATCCTGGTCAGCAACGCCGCGTCGGGCGTCCTGAAGCCGACGGTCGAGATGACGCTCAAGCACTGGCGCTGGTGCATGGAGACCAACGCGCTCGCGCTCAATCTGCTCGCCCAGCGCGGCCTGCCGCTGATGCCGTCCGGCGCGCGCATCGTCGCCATGTCGAGCCTGGGCGCGCAGCGGGCCATGCCCGGCTACGGCTTCATCGGCGCGTCGAAGGCCGCGCTGGAGTCGCTGGCGCGGGCGCTGGCGCAGGAGCTCGGGCCGCGCGGCATCCGGGTCAACACGGTAAGCGCCGGCGTCGTCGACACCGACGCGCTCGCCTACTTCCCGAACCGGGACGAACTGCTCGCGAACTTCGCGGCACGCTCGCCCGCGGGGCCGGTGCTCACGCCCGAGGACGTCGCCGGAGCCGTCTATCTGCTCTGCCTTCCCGAAGCTGCGATGATCAACGGTCATACACTGGTGATCGACGGCGGCTTCGCCATTTCGGGATGATGCCGCGCATGCGCCCCGACCCCGGAATATCCGGCAAGTCCGCCATCGTCACCGGAGGCAGCCGCGGCATCGGCCGCGCCATCTCCCTGTTGCTGGCGGCGGAGGGTGCGGACGTGACCTTCTTCTATCGCGGCAATGCGGCGGCCGCCGATGCCGTCGTGGCGGAGGGCCGCGCCGCCGGGCACACGATCGCCGCCCTGCAGGTCGACATCCGCGACTCGAAGGCCTGCGCAGCGGCCGTCGAAGGCATCGCCGAGCGCTGCGGCCGGATCGACATTCTCGTCAACAACGCGGGCACCATCCGCGACAACCCGCTCGCTGCGTTCGACGACGACGACGTCGCGGTCGTGCTCGACACCAACGTCACCGGCGTGTTCAACGTGACCCGCGCGGTGGTGCCCTACATGGTGTCCCAGCGCGCCGGCCGGATCGTCAACATCAGCTCGGTGGCGGGCGAAAAGGGCGGCCGGGGCCAGACCAATTACGCCGCGAGCAAGGGCGCGATCAATGCGTTCACACGCGCGCTCGCGGTCGAGCTCGCGCCGCGCAAGATCAACGTGAACTGTGTCGCGCCCGGCGTGATCGACACCGACATGTCGAAGGACGTGCGCGAGATGGCCGGCGACGAAGTGAAGGCGCGCATCCTGCTCAAGCGCTACGGCCGGCCGGAGGAAGTCGCCTACGCGGTGTGGTTTCTCGTTTCGGCGTACGCGGACTACGTCACGGGCCAGGTGTTCGCCGTCGACGGCGGATTCAAAATGGAATGAAGGGAGTCACGACCATGACGCAAGCGCAAATATCCCAAGAAGACATCCTCGCGGTACTGCCGACAGTCGCGGCGACCATTGCCGACGCGCTGGGCTGCGACCTCGAGGACGTCAAGCCGGATGCGTCGCTCATCGACGACCTCGACGCGGAGTCCATCGACTTCCTCGACATGGTCTTTCGCCTCGAGCGCGCGTTCAAGGTGAAGATTCCGCGCGGCAAGATCGTCGAGAACGCCCGCGGCACGCTGACCGAGGCGCAATTCGAGCAGAACGGCCTCGTCACCGACGTCGGCCTCGCGCAGCTTCGTTCGTACCTGTCCGAAGTTCCGCCCGAACGCTTCAAGACCCCGACCAAGGTCAAGGACATCCCGCGACTGTTCACGACCGAAACCTTCTGCAAGCTCGTCGTGGCGGCCCAGCGCGAGACGAAGGTGGCCGGCTGAAACCCCGGCCGTCCCGACAGGCCCTCACGACTGCGCATGGATGATCACTTCGCAGCCTTCTCGTTCGTCGACCGCATCGTCGAGTACGACGCGGGACGGCGCGCGCGCGGGCGCTACGCGGTGCCGGCGGACCTCGCGGCGTTCCCCCCTTGCCTCGTCGCCGAGGCCGTGGGACAGCTCGCGGCGTGGGTCGCGATGGCGCAGGTGGGCTTTCGCGGCCGGCCCGTTGCGGCGCTCGCCAACGAGACGCGCTTCCGATCGGGGGTCGCCCCCGGGAGCACGCTCGATCTCGCCGTCGACATCGAAAGCTGCGACGAGCACGCGGTCGCCTATGCCGGGCGCGCCAGCGTCGACGGTACGCACGTGATCGAGCTTGTCGACTGCCTCGGTCCGATGCTGCCGGTCGAGGAGTTCGATTCGCCCGCCGAGCTCGCGGCGCGCTTCGAGCTCATCTGCGGCAAGGGCGCGCCGGCGGGCCGTTTCCGCGGCGTCGAGGCGCCACGCGTCGTGCGCACGGCCGGCGTCCCTGGCGTCTGCGCCAGCGCGACGCTGTTCGTCCCGGAGTCGGCACCCTTCTTCGGCGACCATTTCCCGCGCCGGCCGGTCTTCCCGGCGACGCTCTTGCTCGACTCACAGATCGGTCTGGCGATGGGCGTGGCTGCCGAGGCGACGCACTGGCGCACCGGCACCAAGCCCGCCCCCTCGCGGATGACGCACGTGAAGATGCGCTCGTTCATGCCACCGGGCGCGGCGGTCGACATCGACGCGGAACTGGTCCCCTCCGGCCCCGAAGGCGCGACCTTGCGCCTCGCCGCGCGGATGGACGGCAAGACGGCCGCCACCGCGCGCCTCGAGGTCCTCGCAAAGGCAGCACGGCCATGAGACTTCCTGTGTCAATTCTCCGCGTTGTGGAAGGCCAATCCGGCGCGGTCCCGGGCAGGGTCGTAGGCGCGGCCTCGGCCGCGCTCGGCATTGGCGCGGGCGTCGAGGCCGAGCGAGCGCGGGCAAGCCCGCGCCTACGAAAACAAACGCCAATGGACCCGAGCGCATGACCACCGCCGGACCCAGGCGCCGCGTCGCCATCACCGGCATCGGACTCGTCACGCCGGTCGGCAACGACGTGGCAACGACGTGGGACGCGCTCCTCGCCGGCCGCAGCGGCGGCGCGGAGATCAGCCTGTTCGACGCCAGCGGATTCCCGGTTCACATCGCCGCCGAAGTGAAGAATTTCCGCGATGACGATTGCGTCGAGCGCAAGCAGCGGAAGTACACGAACCGCTCGCACCGTTTCGCGCTCGCCGCGGCGGAGCAGGCCTTTCGCGACGCGGGCGTGCGGCCAACGGCCGCCACCGCGACGCGCTGGGGCTGCGCGGTCGGCGCGGGAATGATGACCTCCGACTTCGGCGATCTCGCCACGACGTTCGGGCACAGTGCGGCCGACGGCGAGCTCCATGCGGACCGGCTGCTGACCGACCCGGCGGCGAATGACCCGATGGTGTTCTGCCGCAGCCAGGCGACCGCCGGCATTTCGCTGCTCACCCGGCGCTACGACATCCGCGGTTACGCGACCTCGGTGCACACGGCCTGTGCGTCGGGCGGACAGGCGCTCGGCACCGCACTGAAGCTGATCCGCCGCGGCGCCGTCGACAGCGTTCTCGCCGGCGGCTTCGACTCGATGATCAGCCCGATCGGGATTTCCGGATTCTGCCTGCTCTCCGCGCTGTCGGCGGACAATGCGACGCCGCAGCGCGCAAGCCGCCCGTTCGACGCGACCCGCAACGGATTTCTGCTGGGCGAGGGCGCCGGCTTTCTGGTGCTCGAGGAATGGGAAGCCGCGCGCCGCCGCGGCGCGCGGATCTACGCCGAGCTCGCCGGTGACGGCAATTCGCTGTCGAGTTACCGGATCACCGATTCGCCGCCGGACGGCGACGGGCCGATCCAGGCGATGCGCGCAGCGCTCAAGGACGCCGGCGCGGCGCCGGCGGACGTCGGCTACCTGAACGCGCACGGGACGTCGACGGGAATGAACGATCGCAGCGAGACCGCGGCGACGCGCGCCGTCTTCGGCGCCGACGTCATGCGCGTCAACGTGAGCTCGACCAAGAGCACGATGGGGCACCTGATCGCGGCGGCCGGGGCGGTCGAGGTCGCGGTCTGCGCGCTCGCCGTCCACCGCGGCGAAATGCCGATCAACGCGAACCTGGTGGAGCGCGATCCCGACTGCGACCTCAACTTCGTCACCGGCGCGCCGCGGCGGCAGCGCATTCGCGTGGCGATGTCCAACTCCTTCGGCTTCGGCGGCTCGAACAGCTGCGTGGTCGTCCGCCATCCCGAAGCAGTCGACGGCGTCGCCGGCGCCTGAAACTCCGGGTACCAGCGAATGGCGAAACTGCCCAGAGTGGTCGTGACCGGATCCGGCGCCGTGTGCGGCGCCGGGATGACGCCGGAGCGGATTATCGACGCGGTCCTGGCGGGGCGCTCGGCAATCGCGCCGGTCACGCAATGGGACACGACCGGCTGGCCCTGCCGCAGCGCGGCCGAGATCGCCGAATTCAATCCGCGCGCGCTCGTCGACGACCGCAAGCTGCACAAGCTGATCCGGCGCACCGACCTCGTCGGTCTCTACGCTGCAGGGCGCGCGATCGACGGCTCCGGCATCGTCGCTCACCGCGGCGCGATGGCGGCCGGCGCCGCCGCCGTGTACAGCGACCGCACCGGCGTCTACGTCGGCTCGGGCGGCGGCAACTACGAGAACCAGTACGACTACTTCCCGCTGTTCGCCGCGGCCGGCGGCGAGCTGCCGGCGTTCGGCCGCGAGCTTGCCAACACGGTCAATCCGATGTGGCTGCTGCGCACCCTGCCCAACAACGTGCTCGGCCACATCGGCATCAGGCACGGCCTCAAGGGGCCGAATGCGTGCATCACCAACCACAGCGTCGGCGGCACGCTGGCGGTCATCGAGGCGTTCGAGGCGCTGCGCACCGGCGAGGCGGACCGCGCCGTCGCGGTCGGACACGAAACGCCGATCGAGCCGCAGATGATCCTCTACTACCACCGGCTGGGGTTGCTCGCCAGCGAGACGTTGCGGCCGTTCGACGCGCGGCACGACGGCAGCCTGTTCGGCGAAGGCGCCGGCGCGCTGCTGCTGGAGACCGAGGCGTCGGCAGCCGAGCGCAATGCGCCCGTGCTGGGCGAAATCCTCGGCGGCGGTTACGCGTGCGAAGCGCAGGGTCTCACCTCGATCCGTGACGACGGCGACGGCCTCGCGCGCGCGGCGAGCCAGGCGCTCTACGGCGCGCAACTCGCGCCCGCGGACGTCGGGATGGTCGTCGCGCACGGCAACGGCACGCCGCAGTCGGACATTTCGGAAGCCGCGGCAATGCGCCGCGTCTTCGGCGCCGCACCTCCGCCGATGACCGCGTTCAAGTGGGCGCTCGGGCACACGATCGCGGCGGCCGGGATTCTGGAAACGGCACTCGCGCTCGAGGCACTCGCGCGCGGCACGGTGCCCGGCGTGGCGAACTTCGCGCGGCTCGATCCGGCCTGCGCCGGAGTCTGCGTGTCGGCCGGCGCGCAGAAGCCGCGCAGCAAGGTTGCACTGATCCTCTGTCGCGGCTTCGCGGGGACCAACGCCGCCCTCGTGGTCCGCGCGGCGTAACGGCTGCCGGGCGCCCATCGCGATGGCGGACGCCCCTGCGCCGGCCGGCCGCTGCGGCATCGACACCGTCGAGATCGCCAGGATCGAGCGCCTCCTTGCCGAGACCCCGGCGGACGATCTGCGCAAGCTCTTTTCCGACACCGAGCTCGCCGACGCGGGCGACGGACCGGGCCGCGCGGCGAGCCTTGCCGCCCGCTTCGCCGCGAAGGAAGCGTGCGTCAAGCTGTTCCCGCGCGCGGCGGCGCTGGGGCAGATCGAACCGGCCGACTTCTCGGTCACGCGCGACAACTACGGCGCGCCCCGGCTCGTTTGCGGGCCGCGCGCCACGGAACTCCTGGGGCGGCATCGCATCGCGTCGATCGCGGTGTCGCTGACACACGATCGCCTGAGCGCTTCGGCCGTGGCGCAAGCCGAGCGCGCGAGCGTGGCCGTGCCGGCGGCCGGCCGGTTCCTCTTTCGCTTCCTGCCGCTGCGCCGCTCGGTCATCCTCGCCAATCTCCGGCGCGTCTATGGCGAGACTCTGTCCGGAACGCAGATCGCGACGCTGGCGCAGGCCCACTACGGCCACCTGTGGCAGCTCCTCGGCGAATTCCTGCGCTTCCGGTGGCTGTCGGCGGCGCAAAAGGCGGCGCTGGTGCGCATAGAGAACGTCGACGCGTTCGGCGCCGCGCTGCAACAGGGCAAGGGCGTGCTCGTGCTCACGGGTCATTTCGGCAACTGGGAAGTGTCGACGATCGCCGGTCTCGCCCACTATCCGGACTTCCGCGGCCGGTTCCATTTCGTCCGCCGCGCGATCAAGCCGGCTTGGCTCGATGCGCTCGTCACGCGGCGCTTCAACCAGGCGGGCTTCGGCGTCATCGGCAAGCGAGGCTCGCTCGACCGGATCCTCGACCTGCTGGCCGCCGGCGACGTGATCGTGTTCCCGTTCGACCAGCACGCGAATCCGCCCGATGGCATCGAGATTGATTTCTTCGGGCATCCGGCCTGGACGTTCAAGAGCCTGGCGATCATCGCTCTGGCTACCGGTGCGCCCGTCCTTCCGGCCACGAGCTGGCGGGAGGACGACGGCCGGCACGTGCTGCGGTTCGGCGCGCCGATCGCGCCGATCGAAGCCGAAGACACCAACGATGCGATCCGCCGCACAACGCGCGCGTACAACGCCGCGCTCGAGGGCCTGATCCTCGCCCGGCCCGAGCAATGGTACTGGGTGCATCGGCGGTGGAAGGCCGTCGCGCCGCGGGCGGCGAAGCGCCGCGGCTGAAGGGGACGGGCTGCGCGCGGCCGTCCCGGCGCAGCAACGCGCCGGCTGACCCGAGTTCACACCCTTGCTGCTGCCGCCTCCCTCGCTCACTCCTCGCGGAACTGCCGCGAGTGCAGCCGCGCGTAGATGCCTTTGCGCGCGAGCAGATCCGCGTGCGTGCCCTGCTCGGCGATCCGGCCATCGTCGAGCACGACGATGCGATCGCAATGCTCGATCGTCGACAGGCGGTGCGCGATGACGATCGTCGTGCGCCCGCGCATCAGCTGCTCGAGCGCCGACTGGATCAGCCGTTCGGACTCGGTGTCGAGGGCGGAAGTCGCCTCGTCGAGGATCAGGATCGGCGCGTCCTTGAGAATCGCGCGCGCGATCGCGATGCGCTGACGCTGGCCGCCCGAAAGCCGGATGCCGCGCTCGCCGACGACGGTATTGAAGCCGTCGGGCTGGGCCCGGATGAACTCGAGCGCGTTCGCCGCCACGGCCGCGCGCTCGATCGCCTCCATCGACGCGCCGGTCATCGTCCCGTAGGCAATGTTGGCCGTGATCGTGTCGTTGAACAGCACGATCTCCTGGCTTACCAGCGCGATCTGGCGCCGCAGATCGGCGAGCCTGATCGTCGCCAGATCCTGGCCGTCGAGCAGCACCCGCCCTTCGCTCGGCAGGTAGAAGCGCGGGATCAGGTTGACGAGTGTCGTCTTGCCGCCGCCAGAGGGTCCGACCAGCGCAACGGACTCGCCGGGGACGATTTCCAGGCTGACGTCGACCAGTGCCGGCCGGCCGCTGTCCGCATACCGCTTGGTAACGTGGTCGAAGCGGATCCCGCCACTCGCATGCCCGAGGGTGATGGTGCCGGTATCGGGTTCCGGCTGCTCGTCGATCAGCGCGAAGACGCTCTCGGCCGCGGTGATCCCGCGCTGGATCACGGCGTTCACGTTGGACAGCGTCTTCAGCTGGTTGAGGAGGTGCAGCAACGCGGCCATGTAGGCGATGAAGTCGCCCGCGCCATACTCGCCGCCGGCGCTCTTGCGAATTGCAACCCACAGGATCACGCCGACCGCGACGGAGATGATGATCTGGTTGATCGGCGTTCCGAGCGCGGAGGCGGCGGCCTGCTTCGCCATCGCGAGCCGCAGGCGGTCCGCCGCGTGGCGCAGCCGCCCGGCCTCGTAGTGCTCGCCGCCGAACACCTTGACGATGCGGTGCGCGCCGATCGCCTCTTCCAGCGCGTGCGTGAGCGCGCCGGTGCGTTCCTGGACGAGCACGCTCACCCGCTTCAGGCGTCGGCTGATCTTCTTCAGCGCGTAACCGATCAGCGGAAATGCGGCGAAGGCGATCAGCGTGAGCTGCCAGTTGATGTACAGCAGGTAGGCCAGCATGAACGCGATCGTCAGCGTGTTGCGGATGACCACCGTGAGCGCGTCGGACGCCGTGGCTGCGATCTGCTGGGCGTCGAACGTGATCTTGGAGAGCAGGAAGCCGGCCGAGGTCGCGTCGTAGTAGGGCGTGGGCATACGCAGCAGGTGCTCGGAGGCCTCGCAACGCAGGTCGAACACGACCCGCGAACCGATCCACGCGAGCCCGTAGTCGCTCACGTAGGAGCCGACGCCGCGGAGGAGAAATACGCCGACCAGCGCGAACGGCAGCCACCACGTCGACTCGGGACTGACCGCGCCGATGTTGTTGAGCAGCGGCTGGACGATGCGCAGCATCATCACGTCGGTCGACGCGACGATCACCATGCCGACGATCGCGAGCGCGAACACCCTCCGGTAGGGACGGATGTAGCGGAGAATCCGGCGAAAGTGATTCAAGGGAGAGCGCGGCCGTGCCGTCCCCGGGAAGGGACCGGACGATTATATCGGAGCCAAGTCGGCGCGCCCCGGGGGCGAAGCGGTCGTCCGCTATAATCTTTCGCGCGCCCTCGACGCGGCCGCCGCGCGGCCGGGCCGCGCCGCCCTACGTTCCACTCCGCCATGAGTCACTACCAACGCCACGTCTTCTTCTGCTGCAACCAGCGCGCGGCCCCCGAGGCGTGCTGCGCCAATCACGGCGCCGCGGACCTGCGGGCCTACGCCAAGGCGCGCATCAAGGCGCTCGGTCTGAACGGCAAGGGCAAGGTGCGGATCAACCAGGCCGGTTGCCTCGATCGCTGCGACGAGGGCCCGGTGCTCGTCATCTACCCCGATGCGGTCTGGTACACCTATGTGGATAGTGCCGACATCGACGAGATCATCGACCGGCACGTCCTCAAGGGCGAGATCGTCGAGAGGCTGCGCATTTGACGCCGAAGACGACCGAGCGCGGCACGATCGACGGCCCTGCCGGGGCGCTGGAAATTGCGCTCTACGTTCCCGCGCTCACGCCGCGCGGCATCGCCCTGGTCGCGCATCCGCATCCGCTGCAGGGGGGCACGCTCGACAACAAGGTGGCGCAGACGCTGGCGAGGACGTTCTTCGCGCTCGGCTACATTGCCGTACGCTTCAATTTCCGCGGCGTCGGACGCTCCCAGGGCACCTTTGACGATGGCGCCGGCGAGACCGCCGACGCGCTCGCGGCGCTCGCGCACGCGCGGGCTCGCTTCGACCCGCGGACGGACACCCTGCCCGTCGTGCTCGCCGGTTTCTCGTTCGGAACCTACGTGCAGACCGAACTCGCCCGGTCAGTGGCCGCCGAGCGGCTGGTGCTGGTGGGACCCGCGGTGCGGCGCTTCGCCCCCGCGCCCCTGCCCGCCGACACGATCGTCATCCACGGCGAAGAGGACGACGTTGTGCCGTTGGCGGAAGTGTTCGCCTGGGCGCGGCCGCAGGAGCTGCCGGTCGTCGTGTTCCCGGGTTGCGGCCATTTCTTCCACGGCCGGCTGCCGCGGCTGCAACGCACGATCGCCGGGATGTGGCACGGGCATCCGGTGGTTCCCGGTGCCTGATACGGCGCAACGGCTGCCCGAGACCCGTCCGCGCTCGGTGCCGGCTGCGGATGTCGTCCTGCGCGTCACCGAGCTCAGGAAATTCTATGGCGCGAATGAAGTCGTGCGCGGCCTGTCCTTCGCGATCCGCCGCGGCGAATGCTTCGGACTGCTCGGTCCCAATGGCGCCGGCAAGACCACGACGCTGCGCTGCTGCCTCGGGCTCATCCATCCCGACGGTGGCACCATCGAAATGGTTGGCGAGCGCGTGCCGCAGGCGGCGCGCAAAGCGCGGCTGCGCGTGGGCGTCGTGCCCCAGCAGGACAACCTGGACCCCGATTTCACCGTCACCGAGAACCTGCAGGTCTATGGCCGCTACTTCGGAATCGATCCGGCGACGCTCGCGGCGCGCATACCCGCGCTGCTCGAATTCGCGGGGCTCGACAAACGTGGCGCGACGAACCTGCGCACGCTGTCGGGCGGGATGAAGCGCCGCCTTACCCTGGCGCGCGCGCTCATCAACGACCCCGAGCTCCTCATCCTCGACGAGCCGACGACCGGGCTCGATCCACAGGCGCGGCACCTGATCTGGGACGGCCTCCGGCAGTTGTTGTCGCAAGGCAAGACGATCCTGCTGACGACGCATTTCATGGACGAGGCCGAGCGCCTTGCCACGCGGCTCGCGGTGCTCGACCACGGCACGCTGATCGCCGCCGATACGCCGCGCGCGCTGATCGCCGCCCATGTCGAGCCCGAAGTGATCGAGGTCTACGGCGACGACGCGAGGGCGTGGGCCGAGGCGCAGGGTCGCGGCCTTGCGGCGCGCCTCGAGATGACCGGCGAGACCGCCTTCTGCTATGCGCACGATGCGCGCCCGCTGCTGTTGGCGCTGGGGGATGCGCACGGGGTGCGCTATTTGCACCGACCGGCGAACCTCGAGGACCTGTTCATCAAGCTCACCGGCCGCGAGCTGCGCGACTGAAGATCCGCCTTGCATCGGGCAACGCATGGCCGCGCGAGCGGACCCCTGTAATCCGGCCAACGAATACCTGGCGACATGATGCTTTCCACTCTGCTGCGACCACCCGAACTCTCGCGCTCCTGGACCGCGGTCTGGCGCCGCAACCAGCTCGTCTGGCGCAAGCTCGCGTTCGCGAGCGTGCTCGGCAACATCGCGGATCCGCTGCTGTACATGGTGGCGCTTGGCTTCGGGATCGGCGTGTTCGTGCCGGAAGTCGGCGGCATGACATACATCGCCTTCATCGGCACCGGGATGGTGTGCCAGGCCGCGATGTTCACGGCGAGCTTCGAGGCGATGTATTCGGCCTTCTCGCGGATGCACGTGCAGCGAACCTGGGACGCGATCATCAACGCGCCGGTTTCCCTCGACGACGTGGTGTTCGCCGAGTGGATCTGGGCGGCGTCGAAGGCGGTGCTGTCGACCGCCGCCATTCTCGCCGTGATCGTGGGGCTGGGCTACGGGCATTCCTGGCTCGCGCTGTGGATCATCCCGCTGGGATTCCTCGTCGGACTCACCTTCGGCGCGCTCGGCCTGGTGATGACCGCGGTCGCGCCGGGTTATGACTTCTTCACCTATTTCTTCACGCTGGTGCTCACTCCGGGACTGCTGCTCTCGGGCGTCTTCTTTCCCGTCGCGCAGATGCCGGTCGCGCTGCAGACAATCGCGAATCTGCTTCCGCTCAAGCACGCCATCGATATCGCCCGCCCGCTGGCGATGGACAGCGTGCCGTCGGACATCCTGCTGCATCTCGCCGTGCTCGCCGGATACGCCGGCACCGCTTTCTACGTCGCGCTGGTGCTGACTCGCCGGCGGCTGCTGCGGTGAACGAGCGCTTCTTCGCTCCCTGTCCACGCGGGCTGGAGGCCGCGCTCGCGGCGGAGCTGACTGCTCTGGGCGGCGCGTTCGTCACTCCGGCGGAGGGTGGCGTCGCGTTCGCCGGACCGATCGAGCTCGCCTACCATGCCAATCTCGAATCGCGTCTCGCGAGCCGGATCCTCTGGCAAGTGGCGCACGGCGGCTACCGCGACACGGACGAGCTCTACGCGCTGGCCAAGGGGGTCGCCTGGGGGCGGCACTTCGCGGTCGCGCGCACGCTGCGCGTCGATGTGGCGGCCACACGCTCGCCGCTTTCGAGCATCGAGTTCGCGACGCTGAAGGTGAAGGACGCCGTCTGCGACCGGTTTCGCGCGGACTCGGGTCGGCGACCGTCGATCGACAAGGAGCGGCCGGACGTGCGCGTGCACGCCTACCTGACCGAACGCGAGGCGACGCTCTACCTCGACACGTCGGGTGACGCGCTGTTCAAGCGCGGCTGGCGCCGGGACGCCGATGTTGCGCCGCTGCGCGAGAATCTCGCCGCGGGCGTCCTCGCGCTTTGCGGATGGGCTCCCGGCAGGCCGTTGCTCGACCCGATGTGCGGCTCGGGCACGATTCCGATCGAGGCGGCGCTTCAGGCTGCCGATTTCGCGCCGGGACTCCAGCGCACGTTCGGCTTTCAGAAGCTCGCCTGGTACGACGGCCCGACCTGGCAACGCATACGCCAGCGCGCGCGCGACCGGATGCGCGCGGCGCCGGCAACGCCCCTGATCTTCGCGAGCGACATCGACCCGCGCGCCGTGGCGCAGTGCCGCCGCAACGCCGCGGCGGCCGGCGTCGCCGCCTGGATCGAGACCGCCGAGGCCGACGTGCTGGCGCGCTCGGCGCCCGGGCCCTCCGGCCTCCTGGTCGCCAACCCTCCCTACGGCGTCAGGCTGAACGACGAAGCCAGCCTCGCAGCGTTCTACCCGAGGCTGGGCGATGCACTGAAGCAGCACTTCGCCGGCTGGACCGCGTGCCTGCTGACCGGCGATGCGCGCCTGCCCAGGCTCATCGGCCTCAAACCCTCGAAGCGAACGCCACTTTTCAATGGCGCCATCGAGTGCCGCCTGTTCCGGTTCGAGCTCGTGGCCGGGCGGCCGCAACGCCCCACGCGAGCGACCCGGACGGACGCGCGATGATAAGATGCGCCTGCCATCCATTCCCCCTCACGCCCTGACCCACCAACATGCCGATGCTTCCCGCCCGCCACTACGAGTCCGACCACACGCGGTTCATTCGGGAGATGAAGGACAGGAAGCCGCAGCTCGAGGGCGAACAGCAGCAGAGCCGGGCGCTCTGGTGGGACAAGCGGCCGAAGGATCTCGCGGCAACGACGCAGATGGACGAAGGCCGCGTCCCGCAGGCGGGATACGTCTACCAGGGCCGGGATTAGGACCTGCAGTACCGCTCTACCGCTCGTCGATCTTTATCTCGATGCACGACCGGTCGCGCAGCAGTACCTCGAGACCTGGCTCGCCCAATGCCGCGAGGGCGACGAAGATTCGATGCCGCCGTACTTAGAGCGGGAATTCCGTCGCTGGCGCCGCTGCTCGCCCGCATCTGCGAAGTGTTCGGTCTACAGCAACAGATTGCTGCCCACTCGGAATGCGTCCCGCGGCGGCCAGACCGGACAAAGGATCTCGACGGCAGCCATCAGATCATCGAGCGCCTGGTAGGGGTCTTCCTCCAGATGCGGAGGGGAGTCGATGCCGCCCTCGGCGGCAATTGGCGATTCAACCGATTTCGCGAAGGAGTTCATCGAGCAGAGCCTCTCGGTCAAAGAGCCCAAAATACCCGCGCAATTCCGCCATGTCGAGCGTCCCGCGGTTGGCGCGCAGGAGCGCGCGTATGTCCTCGAGATCCCTCGTGCGGCTTGGATCGTTGACGAGCGCCTGGAGCTTGAAGCCGACCAGCCCTTCCGCGCTGACGACGCGAAGGTCGCCAAGTGCGGTCTTGAGCTCCCGTGCCCTCGCCAGCAGACGGCGCGCAATGGGGCGGCTCGCGTACAGGAAGTCGACGCGCTCGTCGCCGCGCGCATAGTTGGCGGCGTCCGCGCTGCGATGGAGGCAGCGATAACCCAGCTGCGTGAGCTGGGCGTCGATGTCGTCGGCCCTTGCCGCCTCCGCCAGCAGATCGACATCCTGAGTCGCGCGGACCACTTTGTGCGATGCGAGCGCCAGACCACCGATCAGCGCGAATCCCACACTGATCGCGTTCAGCGCCGCGGCGACTTCGGCGATTTGCTTACCGAGACGGGAGAGGGGCATGGATAGAACTCTACCCGAATCGCCCCGACGCACCTCAGCCGCACGACCTAGTCCCTGCGGCCAATGGCGGCCGGCACACGGTGCCGCCCACCCTGAGCCCCAACGCCGCAACGCGGGGCACAGGGGGCGGGCATGGAGGTCGAGCGCCGGGCCAGGGACAGCGCACCGGCGCGGTATCGGCCGCGCCGCCCGAGCCAGAGTGTGCTCTATCGCTGCGTCCAGCTACGACCACCCGAAACCCGGCCCCGGCGCCCGTGGCGCGCTGATCCTCACCCCTCTGGAGCTAATCGACCGCCTCGCCGCCCTGGTGCCGCCGCCGCGGATCCACCGCCACCGCTACTTCGGCGTCCTCGCACCCAACTCACCTTTGCGCGCTGCAGTCACCGCCCTCGCGCTGGCCGCGACGACCTCGCCGCCTGCACCCAACCCGGAACCCGCCGCCGAACCGGCTCATCGGCGCGCTGCCCGCTACGCCTGGGCATTGCTGTTGGCCCGCATCTATGAGGTCTTCCCACTCCGCTGCTCGCTCTGCGGCGCCGAGATGCGGATCATCGCCTTCATCACCGACCCTTCGACCGTCTGCGACATCCTCGCCCACCTCGGTGAGCCGATCACGCCACCCACCATAGCGCAGGCCCGTGGCCCGCCACTTTGGGAAATGCCGCCCGCAGGGCAGCGCGAGATCGATCCCCAGGCCCGGCCGGCATCGGACTACGAGTTCGATCAGCGCGTCGCCTGGTAGTCAACCGTCGACCGCCCGTCGTCCTGGCATGGCGACGGGCGGGCTCGCGCCTGCAGCCGTCATGCGCGGCCGGCGTGCACGTCGGCGGGCGCGAGTTACCCGCACAACGCGGGAAAACACCCCCACGGCGACGCACAACCACTCCATCCCCCCGTCGGCCCGCCCGCGTCTACCCGTGATACGCAGCCTCAGCAGGCACCTCGTGCGGTTGGACTTCCTATCCGTCGCATCCCCCAGACGGGGTACGTCTATCAGGGGCAGCCCCGGGATTCGAGGTAACGCCCCGCGGCGCCTCGCGCGGAGGCTATCGCTCGTCGGCTCTTATCTCGATGTAGGCGCGGTCGCGCGTCTGCCGCACCCATTCCTGGAATGCCTCGTCGGACTTGCGCAGCCGCAGCGCCCGCCGGGCCTCCTCGCGCCGCTTCTCGCTCGTGACGTCCTGCGTGCGCCGCTCCTGCACCTGGATCAGGTGCCACCCGAACGGCGTGCGCACCGCTGCTGAAATCGCGCCGGGCTGCAGGCGATTCATCGCCTGCTCGAAGTCGGCCACCGTGTCGCCGGGCGAGACCCAGCCCAGGTCCCCGCCCTTCGCTGCGCTGGCGTCCTCGGAATTCGCCTTGGCCTGATCCTCGAACTTCGCGCCGAGTTCGATGCGTTCCCTGATCCGATCGATCCTGCCTTTCGCTTCGTCGCTCGACGTGGTCTCGTTGACCTTGATCAGGATGTGCCGCAGGCGCGTCTGCTCGATGACCGTCGAGACATTGCCGCTACGCGTCTCGAACAGCTTGACAATGTGAAAGCCGCTCGCTGAACGGAGCACAGAGGATACCTCGCCCGCTTTCATTTTGCCCACCGTTTCGGCGAACACCGTCGGCAGGCGCGCCGGGGAGCGCCAACCGAGGTTGCCGCCCTGCAGGGCATCCGGGGCATCGGAAAAACTCGCGGCCACCTGCCCGAAATCCGTGCCTGCTCGCAGCTGCTGCAGCGCGGCTTCCGCGCGGCGCTGCCGCACTTCGATCTGCTCCGCGGAGGCCTGTTCCGGCACGAGCACGAGGACGTGCGCAAGCCGGTACTCGACCTGGCCGCCCGTTTGCGCCTCGAGCGTGGCGAGCAGATGGTCGACCTCGGCATCGCTGACGCTGACGCGGCCCTCGACCTCGCGGTCCCGCAGGCGCTGGATCAGGATTTCGTTCCGGATGTCGGAGCGGTACCTGGCGAAGGGTATGCCTTCGCGTTCCACCGCCTTGCGGAAATCCTCGGCCGAGAGCTTGTTGTCCTCGGCGATGCGCGCCAGTGTGCGTTCCACCTGCGTGTCGTCGACCCGAATCCCGGTTTCCTTCGCATATTGCAGGAGCACGCGCTCGGTGATCAGCCGGTCGAGCACCTGCTTCTCGAGGACGTCGACCGCGGGCGGCGTGACGCTCTGCGCCTTCATCTGGCCCAGCACGACCCGCTTCTGCTCGTTGACGTCGTATTGCGTGAGCGCCTCGTCATTGACGACTGCGATCACCCGGTCGAGCGGGACGACGCCGGCGAGCGATACACCGCCGCGGCCGGGAACCGGCACCTGGGCAAGCGCAGTCGCGGCACCGATGCCGAACGCGGCGATGCTCAACATGGCGCTCCACGCGAGCAGCGGCGACGGAGTTCGGGAGATGCGCATGGCTGACCTCAATATTCCTGGAAGGCGTCATCGCGAAAGCGCGGCGACACGGTTGGATCGTTGGTCTGCTGATAGCCGGGGACGCTGCGGCGCAGGAGCTCGAGCGGATTGGTGCCGAACCGCGCCAGCCCGTTCAGTTCGATCTGCAGGTAGACTGAATTGGCCGTCGTCTGCGAAGTCGTCGTCAGGCGCTGACCGACGAGCCGCAATGCCCAGCAGTCGGCATTGTACTCGACGCCCGCTACCGCCTCCAGCGTCTTGCTGTCGATCAGCGAGTAGTTCCATCGTCCGAGCAGCGTCCAGTTCGGATTGACGGGGAGCTGCCACGAGAGGTCGAATTGCTTGAGCTGCGACTGCTTGCCGATCGGATCGAAGTACTGGCGGTTATAGGTGTAGGTGGCGTTGAACACGCGGCCCGGCGCCGGCGTGTACCGGACGCCCGCATTCAGGCGCTCGGTCTGCGAGGAGTCCAGGTTGTATTGCCACAGCCCGATGAGCGCCCAGGTATCGGACAGGCGCCCCTCGATGCCGAGCAGCGCGTCCGACGTGGCGGCAGAGCGGGCCGACTCGTTCAGCACGACCCGCTGATCCTCGAAGTAGAAGCGTTGGCCGACGGCTACGCGCAGCCGTTCGGCGCCGGTCTCCGCTGCGAGCAGCCGCGACGTCAGCGCGAGCGTGAGCTGGTTGGCGTCGCCGATCCGGTCGTTACCGAGGTAACGGTTGACGCTGAACAGCTGGACAAAATTGAAATCGCCGACCGCGGTGTCAAAAACCGGAGCCCTGCTCTGGTCGCGATAGGGGACGTAGACGTAGAAAGCGCGCGGCTCGAGCGTATGCACGAAACGCTGCCCCGCGACCTCCCAGTCACGCTCGAAAACGAGGCCGCCGTCGACCGACGATATCGGTATGGCGTACCCGAAGGAAGCGGGAACATCCGGCCTCTTCTCG